>NZ_DASWIL010000028.1:0-47281 GCF_036397675.1 Nitrososphaera sp.
TGTCATTTACGTCGGAAGGCTGTCTGGAGTCCAGTTCTCCGGCTTGCAAGCGCAGGAAGCTGGAATGACTGAGTCAGGCGCTAAACCAGATTGGATTCAATCCGGCCGCTGGATTGCCCGTGTGCACAGTTCAGGGGAGGACATGACTGTCGCATTTATGGCCACAATTGACATGCTAAGACCTGACGGCACTGCGATGCACCAGCATTCCATCAGACACTTCCAGCTATCAGAGTTCTCAGTGTCGGAGGATCATTCGACTGTCGTTCTGGAGGGAACAGCTATCGTGACAATGGCCAACGGTCCTGTCGCCGATGTTCCCCTGACCATGAAGTTCCATGATGAATCCCTGATGGAACTCGTAATAGGTCCGGAAAAAGTCGATGGGCATTTTGGTACAATTCCGATCTACGGCACATTTACATTCGCCAGGACTACCTTTCTAGATACTGGCGAGACTGAATCCAAGCAATTCTCAAAACCAGAGCCACTGCCAGCACAAGCGAAGGGTCCAGAGATACCCGCAAAGGGCTACCTGGTTGAAGAGCTCAGAGACAACCTGTACTGGGTCACCGATGGTACATACAACGCTATGTTTCTAGTCGGAGATGAGGGGGTTGCCGCGGTAGATGCTCCACCTTCTCTTGGTCAAAAGTACCTACAGGCGATCGAGGAGGTAACGGACAAACCCGTAAAGTATGTCATCTATAGCCATTCACACCTCGATCATATTGGTGCGGCGACCATGTTTCCGAACGATGCAACATTCATAGCTCACGAAAACGTGGCTGCCGAGCTGCGGAGGGCCCATGACCTGGCCGGCAGCAGTACCTTCGCATCGCAGCTTCCGCCCGTGCCCACGGTTACGTTCACCGACAGCTACACTCTGGATCTCGGCAACAATGAGATAATTGAAAACAGCCAGACGCTGCTGCTTGATTACCACGGCAACAACCACGAAGCAGGAAACATCTTCATCTATGCACCAGACCAGAAAGTGCTAATGCTTGTTGACGTCGTCTTCCCCGGCTGGGTTCCCTTCTTGGAGCTCGCACTGGCTAAGGACGTGGCGGGCTTCGTTGAAGCCCATGATATTGCTCTAGGGTATGATTTTGATACCTATGTAGGCGGCCACCTGACAAGGCTGGGAACGAGGGCGGATGTAGAGACGCAGCAAGAGTTCGTATCGGATCTCATGATGGCTGCCGGCAGGGCAAACGGGGCAGTAAGTTTCGCTGACGTAGCAAGGAAAGTTGGGCCGACAAATGATACATGGGCTTTCTTCAGGGGATATGTTGAAATGGTAAATGAAGAATGCACAAGAGAAATGTTGTCAAAGTGGGTTGGCAGGCTGGGCGGTGCGGAAGCTTTCATGGAAAGCCATTGCTGGACAATGACCGAGGCTGTGCGCGTGGATCCCTCAGCAGCCGCTTTGTCACAAGGACAGCAGTAAGCCAGGATCACTAACTACGCGAATCCGGAATACGGCGGCTTGTATGTAGCAGTTGGGGCTTGGAGCGTGGAGCCTGGAGCGCGGAGTGCGAAGCGTGGAGCGTGGGGCATGCAATTTTGCAATGCAGTGCAGTCCTAATGAATAAATCGATGAATGACGAATGAGCATCGTGGACATTCCAAAACTGCAGCACATTGGAATTGACAGGTGGAAACTGGAGCAAATCATTAACCTGTATGAGGGAGGTCATGCCCTCCAGGACATTGCTGACCAGGTGGATGTGGAAGGGCGTATAGTGGAGAAGGTAATCGAACTCGCAAAGAAGCAGAGATCAGAGCCTATCCCGCATTGATCTACGAGGAGCCTCAAAGAAAGGTCGAGACTAGGAAACTGGCTTGCATACGAAATCTCAGTGAATTGCCTTCAGTCTTCTTATGCAGAAGCGCAGCAACACTTAACACCCGCTATGGGACATGACACCTCATGTCAGAAGACGTGCTAACCAAACTCAGAGTGCGCAAGGAGCTCCTAGACAAAGAGTTGAAGGACAAGGTATCGAAAGAGTATCAGGACTTGATCAGCAAGGTAAGCGAAAACATCGAATCCATGAGAGTGGGAACCAAGGACTTCTATGCACGGAAGGCGCAAGAGGAGCTAGACAAGTGGGAACAGGCAGCAAAATCGGGCAATCCAATTTTGGCGGTCAGTCACAAAATGATGGCAGAAACCTATCTTACGCTTGCGGGAACTCTATAATCCATCATTCATTATTTACTAACCGTAAAGCCCTTCGGAAGCACACTGAAACAGAATGGTATTGCCGTACATCTCATAGCTTCCTGTAGATTTTACTACGATGGCCGAGATCGATAACAAGAATAACCATCTTACCCTTCTCAATACTTACTATTACGCGGTAATCACCAACTCTTATGGAGTAGAGGTTCACGCCGGTTAGCTTTTTTGCTATAACAAACGGATCTGTAGTTGCCTCGTCCAGTCTTTCAACTATTCTTTCTTGAGTCAGGCGGTCAAGTATTTGCAGCTTCTTGAAAGAAGACTCCGTCCATCTTATTTCAAAAGTCATCTGATGTTCAGTCTTTGCTTGACTTCCTTCATCGATAATGTCCTGCCGGCCTTGATGTCCTCGAGACTTTGTTCTATGTTCCTTATTGTTTCTTCGCTCAGTTCCCCCTCATCGGTTTTTATGGCTATTAGTCTCTCGACGACCTTGTTATAAGACTCGCCGGGATGCAGCTTGAGTTCCTTTAGTTTGTCCCTGACCTTCTTGTCAAGCTGTATGGTGGTGCCCATATACGCTAGCTATAGGCTGCTATAGCTATTTATATGTCACTATATGCGGCACTGCTAATCTCATGGGGGATATCGTGTAGTCGAGAATGCGACAGTGGTGATTCTTCGTCGGATTTCGGAGGGTGTTACATTCGTCGGATGAAGTGTTGCATTTGGCGGATGGAGCGTGATATTCACACGGTTCATTCTTGGGTTGATTTTCCCTTCCCTCTCCAAGTGTTCAGTTAGGTTGATGATTGGTCGATTAGCGCCACTTAATCAGGGTGTAGAGTTCTGTTCGACGCTGGTGAAAATTCGGGTGAAAAGCGACTCCTGTTGAATTAGGGGCATGGAGTGGTGAATTAAGGTGATAGAACATCATCGTATATGATAAAGTCTTTCTTAAGCACAACACCCCCAAGCTCAACTTCTAATATGTAGTGCCCAGACTCGCCAATCAGGACAGGAGAGTATGGGTACATGATGTCCCTCAATGTCCAAGTTATATCAATATCTACAGGATCAGACAAACACTCGTATATCACCTCAACATGGGGAATATCATAAGCCACCTCTCCTGAGTCTGCATTCAGTATTTTAGCAGTTGGGTCATCACAAAGAGCACCGCGTCCTTTAGCGGTTACTGTAAAATTTAGAGGTTCGTTGAGGGCGTGCTGATCCTTCAAATCTGCAAGGGAAACACTGATACCGCTTTTTGTTGTTCCAGTAACAATGTCGCGAAAAGGAGCAGAATAGAAAGAGAATAGCAAAACAAAGGCAATGCCAATAACCAAGCCTGCAATTACAGGTATCCCAATTCCATTGCCCAATAAGCGCCGACAGAGCAAGGAGCTTTTTGAATCTTGTGCACAGCTTATCCATTGATCATTTTTATCCAGCAGCTATCCTTGCCATTCGATAACCAGCTAAACCTATTGACCCTGAGCATGCCGTTTATTTCCTTCCATTCTCGCCTTTCAAGCTATGCCTTCTGTTTGAAAAGATGACACTCATTAACGAAAAAGACTGCATCAAGTTCAAGCAAAAGAGCTGGATTGAGAGGCAGGAATGGCGAGAGATCAATGATATTCTCAGGGTCAACGGCTTTGCGTGGCTGCCAAACGGGAAGGATAGCTGCTGGATCAAGATGATTTGATACTATTAATTTAGCTCGAACGCCATGCGGAATAGGTGTGGAACTAGCAGACATGATATTTCTTGTAATCGGATTTTTCTCAGAAGTAGTGGGTACTATGGCTGGATTTGGCTCGTCTACCATCTATCTGCCATTAGCATCATACTTTGTCGATTTCAAGACTGCACTCGTCTTGGTAGCCATATTCCATCTCTTTGGTAATATCGGCAGAATCACATTTTTCAGGCATGGACTGGAGAAGAGAGTTTTGCTATTGTTTGGCGTGCCCAGCTTTCTTCTCAGCCTGCTTGGTGCTACATTGGTTGGCGATCTATCGCAAACACTTCTCAAGTTAATGTTGGGGATATTTCTCATTGCTTTTTCTGTTACGTTCCTTGTCAGGCCCAAACTCGCTTTTCCCGCAAATTCAAAAACATTGCTTCTAGGCGGCGGGATTTCGGGATTTATCGTTGGCTTGATAGGAACGGGCGGCGCTTTACGGGCAACATTTCTTACGGGATTGAAGCTTGACAAGGAAAAATACATCGCCACAGCCGCCGTAATTGCTCTTGGCACTGATGCAACCAGAATCCCTTCTTATGTGGCAAGTGGATTTCTAACAGAGCAGTATTATTACTTCATCCCAATTCTGTTTGGTATCGCATTGGGAGGTTCATTCGTTGGTCGCAAAATAGTAAATAGAATAAACCAAGGGAAATTCAAAAAGATTGTATTGATAGCCATTATACTTGCTAGTATCAAGTTCATAGTAGACGGCATAGCAGGGTTTGGAACGTAAAACTTGCTATCTTCCTAAATTAACACCTTATCCATCTAAGAGCCTATCCCAAAAATAAGACGCCAACAGCACCGAGCAACCTATAGGACCCTTGTCATTTCGTGATAGCACGCACCATCCTTAAATGATTGTAAAGCCTTTATTTATCAAATGCAACTTTTGGACCCTCGTACCTCGAGGCAGGTTCAACCTTCTTCTACCAGCTTTATTCCCGCAGAGTGGAAGATTTTGCTAGTGGCTCCGAGATCAGATTCAGAGACTCCAAACTTCATTAGCAAGATCGACAAACAAGGCAAGCACAAATGGCTTAACGCCTACACTCCTGCCATGGGCATAAGATTCATTGCAGAGAATTTTAACGGAATAGAAGTACTAGAGTATCCCACAATTCAAGAATTTGAGAAAGTATTAGAAAATGGCTTTGATGTCGTAGGTATCAGTTTTCTTACTTCTCAAACAGAACAGGCAAGAATCATGTCACAAATTGCGCGTACTCACGGAGTAAAAGAAGTTTGGGGAGGCGGCTGGGGTATAGATACACCGGGTGCCAGAGACTACTTTGACAGGTCCTTTAGCGGCTATGGAGAACGGCTCCTCCTTCCAGTAATTGGAAACAGACTGAAAGGCAAAATGCGTCATCCTGTTCTCCTCGGGGAAGCTCATTTCTTCAAGTTCAAAGCCAAAGTTGGATACCTTTATTCTATACGCGGTTGCAAGTACAAATGCGAATACTGTCCAACGCCTGCTGTCATACCAGAACTTTTGACTATGGAGCTAAATGAGATAGAACGAGTACTCGATATTTACGCTAAGGAAAGAGTGCATGCAGTAGTAATCTACGACGAAACGTTTCTTCAAAATCCATCGCATTCCTGGAAGGTAATAGAAATGTTAAACGAACGGGGACTGATGTGGTTTTGCCTTACCAGTTCCGAAGAACTTGACGGTAACGTTTCGAAGTTGCGTGACAAAGGGTTCTTGGGATGTTTGATGGGCATGGAGTCTTTGCGCGACAAGACATTGATAGATTATCGAAGAGGCAGACTTACGAGTACGAATATGAGGGTGATTAAAGAAATGAAAGATAACAGCTGCTTTGTACTTGGCACCTATATGTTTTGTCACGAATTGGATACGAAGGAATCCATGCGTTCAGACATCGAGAAACTAGCAAGATTGGAGATTCCAGCTGTATTGCCTGTCATTTTCACCCCCTTTGCGCCTACGCCGCTCTTCCAGAAATATGAGGAACGGATTATCGATTGGAACTGGAACCACTGGGATGACGGTCATCTGGTGTGGAAGCACCCGGATGTTACTCCTGAAGAGGCCAGGCAGATGCTGTTTGAGTGTGATTCGATGTGTAATACATTCTCATGTAACGTTGGTTTTGCCATGAAAGAAGCTGTGCGCAACGTCATTCCGTTCGTAATCAAGAAAATGGTCAATAGAAGGTTTCATCCGATGGCGGTACATTAATCAGCCAGAAGCCAAATTCGACGCCGTCAGAATTTGGCAGTTATGACCGTCAAATATCAATTATTCCCATATAAGAAATGGCATCCATCGCTGACCTACCTTACGATATCACCATAGGGGTATTTTTTGGATGGGCTCAGATAAAGATTCTCGGCTCGCTCATTCTCCTTTCGGAATTATGTTAAAGGTCTCGACGAACTTTAGTGTTTTTATCGTTGTCCATATGCTTGCCTTAGACTCTGTATGTCAATCTTGACCATCTGGAGCAGCGCTTTCATGACTCTTTTCGTTTTCTCGCCGTCGTTGTCTTGCATCATCTCGCCCAAGACAGTGGGAACGATTTGCCATGACACGCCGTACTTGTCTCTCAGCCAGCCACACTGTTCTGTTGCTCCCCCTTCGGAGAGCTTCTCCCACAGTTCGTCTATTTCTTCCTGCGTCTCGCAGTTCACGAGGAATGATATGGCTGGCGAGAAAGTGAATTGCGGGCCGCCGTTTAACGCTATGAATTCTTGCCCGCCGAGCTGGAATGTAACGATCATTACCGTTCCTTTTGCTCTCCCGGTGGCCTCTGCCCCTTCTTCTCCATAGCGGGTAATGCTTCCGATCTTGGAATTTTTGAAAATCGATACATAAAAGTTCGCAGCTTCTTCAGCTTTGTCATCAAACCACAGGAACGGGTTGATTTTTTGCATGATATTCAATAGGCTAGAATCATTTAAATTTGTAGGCACATGGCCGCCCTTGTGTACAGGGGCCATTTGACCTATGACCGGCTTAGAAAGGTGTGGGTAACCACAAACAAGGGGTACGGGTTCCTAAAGTCTTGATCAGCGCACTGCAAGGACAGGGCACGAGGGTCTGCAAGGAAAGACACAGGCAGAAATAGCGGGCGTCGAGATTGAAGGACAATACAAGTGGAAAACTGCGATACAAAACGCGGCAAGGCAACTAGGCAACTAAAGCCTAACGCCCGAACCGTACCAATTCCCGTGTGGCGCCTCTTGAAAAACTATAATCACATCTTTCTTGTCTATTTTCAATATCTTCACCATATCTTCTGTGATCGCTTCTGCCAATCTGTCTTTTTCAGCTTGACTTTTCCCGCTGTACATAGCCACGGTCACTATAGGCATGATGATGATTAGCGGGATAGAAAGATAAGCATTTTGCGAAATTGAATAGGAAATTGGTGCGAAGTGCGGATTGCGACCAGTTTCATGCCCTTGACAAAAGCCTTCAAGCGGATCTTCTTCGATAAGCTGACTTTGAATCTACGCTTTTCTTTGTAGAGCTCTTTCCTCTTTTTTTCACTTTTGCCATAACCTCTCAAACTCTTTTTCCCTAGGTTTCATAGTAGACATAAAACAAGATTCTTCGATGAATCTGATGATTATCCCTCTCACGACCTACCATAGCGACAGCATAAAACGATGGGGAAAGAGCAGGATTATTTTTTGACATAACATCAAGAAAAACACCAGCAGCAATCAAACTGCTGGTTCTTGACAAGATTAGGCAGAGGAAACCGGGCTACTCAGCTTGTCTTGCACGTCTTTTGGCAGAGCCTCGAACCGTGATTTTGCTAGTGTCACAATCTGGCTTTCTTCGATCTTGGCTGCGCGCAGTAGAGTTGTTCTTGCGTCTGCATTAGCATCGTTGTATTTTGTTGTTGTTTGTGGTTGTGACATGTATATTGAATATGCTTGCATTGCACTTAATACTTCCTCCAACAAATAATAGCCTGCATACTAATGTAGTGGACCGGCCCAAATCCAAACACAAGGAAGCGGTTGTCTTTTTTACTCCTTGTCTATAAAAATAGGCATCCCCTCGTTGAGCACAAAAATCCGCTCCTTGTCGTAAACTAAACTGTCAACTTCCACGTGGTAGGAAGATGTGACTTTGAAGGGGAAGAAGAATCACTACGGGATAAAGCTTCTGAGGGGATACGGCGTATCTATCAACCTCAAAGACAACCGTATATGTCTGAAGGATGGCCGTGACCCTTTCACCCGCGAACAAGCTACTGAAGAATGGTTTGTGACTCAAATCCCGTATGAGAGGATTGTAATATCAGGCAGGCGTTACCTCTCAACTGATGCTATCAAGCCACTGACTGATCTTGCGAGGTACGAGGCAGTAGAGTTTGTCTATAACCAACCGCGTTATCTTCAGGCGGTATGTGTCAGGATAGCTCTTGAGAGCTTTTTGACTCCCTCATAGTGTTTGAGGCTTTGCTGCTTTTAGTACTTGCGTTTCGCGGGTCTGTGATATATTGGCGGGTGTTGCTCCTTGTATGCGTCTGCCATTATTTCTTTAGTATATGAACCCAGATTGGCTGTGTTTTTTTGTTCATTCTTTTTTCGGTTAGACATGTCTTTTAGTATGCGTATCAGTTATTAAAGCTCAAGCACTTGTGCTATCGGTTCTGCAGAAATTTAATAAACGACTGTTATAGATCAGTTCTACTCTTGGCTAATCCCAGCATCACATTCTATGGCGGAGTGCATGAGACGGAGGGAAAAAGTTTAACCTTTCTTGAGTATATCCTGCTTTGTGATTATTCCAGCAATTTTGTCAGCAATTCAAACTGATGAAATACGAAAAAGATGCGAAGTGCGGGATTTGAACCCGCGATCCCGAGCTTGGGAAGCTCGTACCTTAACCGGGCTGGGCTAACTTCGCATGAATTGAAATTTTTGAACTGAAGATAAAAGCGTTTTGTTATTTCAGCACGAAAGGTCTTCCTTCGCGGAACGCTATAGTCCTTGCAGACGAACGGTCGCGCAGCCCCCTCCTGTTGGCTTCCGCGTTTTGCGATGTGCCGTGCTCGTCCACTATCTCTACCTGCAAGGCATCGTGGAACTTTTTCTTTAGCGCCCACGCCATCTGCCTTGCCATCGTCATTTTGCCGTCTCCTATCCTGACCACCTTTCTGCGCGAGCTTATGCCCCCTACAAGCGCCGCGACCTGCTCGATGGTGCCCAGCGGCGACGACTCGAGCATGCTCGCAATCTCTTCGTGTAGGTAGATGACTGAAATGCCTATCCTTGTGCCGGGGTCAATGCCTATCGTCAATTGGTCGTCTGCGGCTGCGCCGACCAAGCTTTTCAGGATCTTGGCCTTGGCTATTGCAGGGTATTTTTCAAGCTCGGTGTCAAGCAGGACAGCCTTTTTGCGCCCTGCAAAAGCTCCCGCCTCGTCGCGCGTAGTTATTACCACCTTGGCGTCTGACAGCGAGGCTTCCTCGGGCGACAGCGAGTCGTATTTCACGTCCATAGACTTTAGCGCCCGGATAATCTCGTAATAAGAGCGGCCGCGGACCGTGGCCACGGTCACCCGGGTTTGCAAAAGCTCTTTTATCAGGGGCGTTTCATCGACAGGTAGGTTTTATTAAAAAGCACTTTTAAGCTTTTAGTTTTCGGACTTTTTCTTGGTCTTCTTGACCTTGAGCGGTTCCTGTTCCACGCCAAGTACTGTCTGGACTATGCTTTCGACCGCCTTGCCAAGAGAGGAGTCGATGTTCTTTTTCATGTTGGCCAAGTTCTTTTCTGCTTCTTTCATTATCTGCGCAGACTCGGCCTCGGCTTCAGCCCTTGCGCCGTCCACTATCCTTTTGGCCTCCTCGTTTGCCATCGAGATAAGCTGCTGCTTTAATTTTTCCACCTGCTCGTTCGAGTGCGCCATCAGACGCTTCTTCATCTCGTCGACGCGGGCGTTCATCCCGTCGATTTCCTTCTCGAGCTCGCCGAGCGCGCTCACTATGGACTCGACTCCAGAATGCGTGGCAGAAACAGTCGCGGTCTTTTCGTGCTCCAAGCCACCAGAAATGCGCAATAAGGGTTATTTAAAAGTAGAGAGCTAGGTCGTCAGGCTCAGTATGGCCTGCGCCATGTCGCCCTTTGACTCTGTCAGCGCGACTATCGCCTTTTCCCTTGACACGTTGGCCTGCTGCACGACGAGCATGATGTCCTCCTCCTTGAAGGTGGGCACGTCGCGCTGCTTTTCCTCGATGTCTGTTGCGACCACCTGGAATATCGTGCTGTCCTTGCCCTTCATCTCTATGACCTGCGGCTTGATAACGTAGAACTCTTTTGTGTCCGTCTTTATGATTACCTCCTCCACGTTTGGCATCTCCTTCATATCGAGGCCCATCTTGTCCAGCATGCGCCTCATTTCGCGGTTGCCGCGCATCATGCCCCTTGCTAGGCCGTTCTACCTTTTATTCCTTCGCGAACCTTGACCGCTACCCCGCGGCTGTATTTGTTGATAAGGGCGGAGCCGAGCACGGCTATGCCCACCGCTATCACGCCTTCGCCGTCCAGAATAGCAACGTCAGAGCCGGCGCGCACGTTCTGGCCGCACCATTGCACGTGGCGGCAGAAAAGCGAGCGCCCCTCGCTTACGAACGGCACGGCCTCCTCCACCGGGACGACGCAGTTCTGCCTGAACTGCTTGCTGCTTTCAACAAAGTGCCGGGCCCCCTCTATGGTAAGCGCAAGGCCGCCGTCTGTGCGAAGCGTCGCCAAGAGCCTCCCGTCCAGGCTGAAATTCTTTATCCTGCCGGTCCTTCGGGAAAATTCGAATTTCAAGCTGTCTGGGAGCGCGTCTGACACGCTTGGGCCAAATATCGCGTCGACGTGCCTTGACACTTTTAAGAGAGGGTCGATCGGCAGCGGGTTCAATTCGCAGGATGTTCGCACGGCCCCAATAAATACGGTGTAACCATGTAGGTTTCTCCCATCTATATAGGGCAAGCTACACATATATAGAATCGATGAAAACCATGTTTTTGATGGAAAGCATTGAGAACGGGAATGGCAAGTCCGCCCACGGCGAGGAGACGAGGAAGCTTCAGTACACCGGCGGTTCTTCGTACATCGTGTCGCTGCCAAAGAAATGGATTCAGGAGCTTGGCCTAAAGCAGGGAGACCACGTCGTTATTTTGAGGCAGGGCAACTCGAGCCTCCAGATAGCTCCGGCCTCAAGGCGCATGACAAAGGAGCAGAAAGAGGCCACCATAGAGGTGGCCAAGGACAACAATCCGTACTTTATTGCGCGAAAATTAATTGCGCTTTACTTTTTGGGTTACAACGTCATCAACATAGTGCCAAAGGATGGCAGGCTGCAGGCGGACCAGCGCGAGGTCATCAAGAATATTGCCAGGCGGGTCCTCATGGGGACCGAGATTATTGCAGATTCCGCCGGCGGCATCACGCTGCAAGTTCTCATCAACCTGCTCGATCTGTCGGTTGACGCGGCGTTCAAGAGGATGCTCCTCATCTCCAAGTCGATGTACCGCGACGTGCTCATTGCGCTGCGGGAAAATAACAGCGAGCTTGCGGAGGAAGTGATAAAATCGGACGACGAAGTGGATCGCTTTAGCTTCTACATAGTCAGGCAGTTGAAGATAGCCATCAAAAACGAACACCTGCTCAAGGAAATAGGCCTTGAAGAGGCCAGGAACTGCCTGGGCTACAGGCTGATAGCCAAGTCCGTCGAGCGCGTCGCTGATCACGCCTCGATAATCGCCAAGGACATCATCGACATGAAGCAGCCGATAAACAAGGACATGGTAGAAAAGATAGACACGATGTGCACCTTTGCCCTCGAGGTCCTGGACGACGCGTGCCTCTCGATGTTCAAGCGTGACTACGAGGCGGCAGACAGGGCTATTGAAAAGGCGCGGAAGATAGACGACATTGAAAAGTCCATCCTGCGCTCTGTCACAAAGCCCCGCGACTTGAACGAGACTTACAGGATAAAGTTGATAACAGAGAACATCAGGCGCGTCGCAGAATACGCAAGCGACATTGCCGAGATAGTGCTCAACATGACTGTGCAGCAAACCGTAAGGAAAGGATAAATCGCTCCTGCGCAGGTGCTTGAACAGTGTCATACTGCGAGTTGTGTGGCCGGCCGGCGCCGGAGAGAAAGCGCGTCATAGTCGACGGCACCGTGTTCAACGTCTGCATGTCCTGTTCCAAGCATGGCAAGCCCTACGAGCCGACGCCCGTTCCAAAGAAAAAGAAGGCTGCGCCGCTTGCCACAGCAAGGATAGCGCTTACAGACGACCTCATTTTGGATCCTGACTTTCCGGGCATAATAAGGGAGGCGCGCATGAAGCGCGGCCTGACTCACGAACAGCTCGGGATGCAGATGAACGAAAAATCCAACCTTCTCAGGCGCTTTGAGACAGGCGCGCTCAAGCCCGACGACCTGATGGCAAAGAAACTCGAACGCCACCTCGGCATAAAGCTGTACGTGAGCGCAGAAGGGAAGTAGGTTGACCCTTTCCAAAAGAGCGATACTGATAACATACCCCGTGGAGCAGGCCATTGGCGAAGCAGCATCCCTTGCCGACGCCGCCGGATACAAGGTGGAAAAAATCGTCACGCAGAAAAATCTCACTAGATCCCGCTACGGCGTAGGGCGCGGCAAGGCAGAAGAGGTGAAAGTCATAGCAGACAAGCTAAAGCCTGACACCATCCTCTTTGACGAGGTTCTCAAGCCAACCCAGGCCTACAACCTCGCAAGCGTCGTCAAGGTAGAGGTCATTGATAGGGAACGCCTTATCCTGGAGATATTCGAGAGGAGGGCAAGCACGACAGAGTCGAAGACGCAGATCAAGCTGGCACAGCTGCGCTATGACATGACGAGGGCAAGGGAGAGTGTCAGACTTTCAAGTGCCGGCGAGCAGCCGGGTTTTTATGGCATCGGCAAGTACGAAGCTGACGCCTACCTGCTCGACATAAAGAGGAGAGTTTCTGCGCTCAAGAAAAAGCTGGAAAAAGAAGTGACGAAGAGGCAGTTGCACAGGAACCAGCGCGCAAAAGAGGGACTGATGTCCATATCGCTTGCAGGCTACACTTCCGCCGGCAAGACCACGCTTTTCAACGCGCTCACGGGCGAGGGCAAGACGACTGCGGCGAGCGTGTTCACCACGCTATCCACCGCCACCCGCGCAGTCGGCCTTCAGGGCGACAAGGTGCTCTTGCTGGACACGGTGGGTTTCATAAGTAAGCTCCCGGCGTACATGATAGACGCGTTCAAGTCAACGCTTGAGGAGCTGTCGTACGCCGAGTTGGTGTTGCTTGTGATTGACATCAGCGAGCCGGCCCACGAAGTCAGGCACAAGCTTGCCAGCTCGCTTGAAGTGATAAGGGAGTTTGAAGTTCCGGAATCAAGGATAGTATACGTATTGAACAAGGTCGACAAAACCGGCGTCGATGATGCTTTTGAAAAAGCGGGGCAGCTCGGCATCCTTTCGTCAAAGCGTGTAATACCTGTTTCCGCAAAAACAGGCTTTAACTTGGATCAGTTGAGAGACTTGGCAAGGTCTCTGCTGTTTGAGACGGAGAAGGTTCAAGATGAGATTGGCGGTTCTTAGGATAGGGCACAGGCTGGTCCGTGACGACAGGGTGACCACCCACGCGGCTCTGGTCTCCCGGGCGTTTGGTGCCGAGAAAATCTACATGACCGGCATAGACCAGTCCGTGAAAGAAACGGTGGACGCAGTGGGCAAGAGGTGGGGCGGCAAGTTCGAAGTAGAAGTTATCGACGAGTGGAAAGGGATTGCAAGAGCCTGGA
This sequence comes from Nitrososphaera sp., assembly GCF_036397675.1. Taxonomy (GTDB): domain Archaea; phylum Thermoproteota; class Nitrososphaeria; order Nitrososphaerales; family Nitrososphaeraceae; genus Nitrososphaera. The sequence goes on from NZ_DASWIL010000028.1 coordinate 13,753, forward strand.
AAAAAGACGGCGGAAAAGTTGCGCACCTGACTATGTACGGCGTAAACGTCAACGATGTCGTTTCAAAGATAAGGAAGGAAAAGAAGCTGCTTGTGATAATAGGCGCGGAAAAGGTGCCCAGAGATGCCTACGACCTTGCCGACTATAACATCGCAGTTGGGAGCCAGCCGCATTCAGAGATAGCGGCGCTCGCAGTGTTCCTTGACAGGCTTGCCGGCGGCAGGCAGCTGGAAAAAGAGTTTGAAGGGGGCAGGCTGCGCGTCGTCCCCTCCGAAAAGGGAAAGAGGGTCGAGGAGAGGCAGTAAGCCTTTAATCACTCTAGCAATCAAGCCAGCCTAGTGATGACACTAACCTGCGCCGACCGCCCATTCAGCGGGATGAGGAAATGCACCTCGACTGACACAAATACAGTTACAGGGTGCACCCTAATATTTTAGGCTACCACAACAGCGTTTTTGTCATCCAAAAGCCTTCAGTTTACAGGCGATGCCCTGCTTCTGGATAAACAGCAAAGCTTACTCGTCGATTCCTTCTAGATATTGTGTAAACCTTCTCCAAAAGGAGTGCGCGGCAGAGGATTACAAACTAAGGACAAGGCTCCGCTTGCTTAGACACGCTCGTCAAGAACTGAAGAAAAGAAAAAAGCTCTGCTGCTAATTTGCCTCAGTTGTTGCAGCTATTCGGTATTGTCGTATCAGGGACCAATCCAACCAAGCGTGCTTGGACTTCATTGCCAATGCCTAGCGTGAATGTAGCCAGGAAGCTAATGAAGTCTCCAAAGAGTGATCCTCCTTGAGCATACCCGGAGAAATCAGGTCCAAGGCAAGCCTGATTGTTTGGTTGGGCTGCGTAGGCTAAGTGACCTTCAGTCGCTGTTGGCACGATAGCTGAAAATGCAGCTATTGCGGCCAAGGTTGCAATTGCTGAAATTCCAGACAGTTTGAATAATTCTGGTCCTTTTGTCATGTCTGCAGTTACACTTATGGGTTCCTTTGATAAGACAACTAAGGGAGCTTCACGCCCATAATCTACAGTACGATAATACAGACGGCATCTGCAAATATCGCCAACATATCGTCTTTAAGCCGTTTCCAGGAACTTCACTGACAGGATAGCTAAGTGGAAGTGTAGTTTACTGGAAAGACATTTACCGAAGTGCCCCTAGATGAATCGCATGGCAAGCATGCTTACATGCCCGTGTGGTTGGACGCTTGTTTCACCACAAGGAGCAGAAGACGTAAAGAAACATACCAAAATGCATCTGAGCGACGCGCACCCCGGCATGACAATGACAGAGGAAGAAATTGGAAAGATAATCAAGACTGTATAGACTCTTGCAATTAATTGAATTGGGCCTCTTGCTTTGACATGAAAATTGAAGAAGTGACTTATTTTTAGATTGCTGGAGCGCGCTGTTTCTTGTCAACTCGACTTTAGGGATGATATTTTTTGTTCGATTAGGCTGTCTATCCAATTTGGTCTTTGAGGTTCAATGATCTCTTTGAAAATCAAAAGAGAACAGGACCTGACCCCTTCGAGTTCAAGTGCGTTCACAGTCGTGTCTTCCGGTTCTCCAAGGGTAAATCCAAAGAAATTGGCGAGCAGGACCCCGCCCTCCGAAGTTCGGATGGACCAGAGCTTCTCTCCATACCCTTCACTTAGTGCCTTAACAACCACAAACTGTTTCGCCTCCTCAACCGACATGTCTAATTCATAGAATAGTAAACCCTCTTGCTTCTGTGTGTTTATTATTGCTCGGATTAGAAGACCACCTGAATCTAAAAGCCTTGTAATACGGTATTCTACCATCCTAGGTGTTATCGATAACGCTTGCGCAACATCCTTGGTGCTGCACAAGGCATCATATCTTAGCTTTTGAATTATCTGCCAGTCTAGCTTATCTGGCTGTGAAAGCTGTTCCCTAACGATGCGGCCTCCGAGGCTTGTCTTGTTCAGCTCAAATTGATTGACTATTCTTCCAACTACTTGTTCAATATCTCGGGATGAAGCTCCAGCTATACTGACAGTGATGACCGGTCCCAAGTAGTCTATTGCCTCAACAATATAGGGAACTTGCTGGATGTTCTTCACCACTCTCTGCTTTGTGGCTATATTTACCGCCTCAAGTTTGTATGAATTCAAGCTCTTCAAGCCAAACAGTGCCAAGCTGGGGATCGCTTGGTAGTATTTTATGAACCCGTCATCCTCCATCTTCCTTACTCTGACTCTGACGGTCTTTTCATCTAAACCCAACTTCCTTCCGATAGCCAGAGGACTAACACGTCTATCTGTGAATGAATCATAATCTAGACCCTTGAATGCCATTTCACAGAAGATCCTGACATCCCTGGCATCCATGCATCTATTCTCCTTCTTACCTAGCTGAGAAGCCTGAATGGCAGGCAATAAGGTTACCTAGAAAGGACTCTCAGCTGTTAGAATATCCTGACTTGTTAACCCCGCTACGTAACTCTTACAATGTGGAAAACGGGTGTCAAGTGCCCGTCCATGATTTATCACCCAACCACCATAACGTATTCTATGACACAAGAAAAAATGTCATCTGAAAAAATCGTAAACGGAGTGAATGTCGACAACCTGTTCAAAACTGTCGTAGCAGTCAAGGGCAATCCAACAATTGCGAAATTCAATTTCAAGGCAAAGAATCGATGGATAGCTGGTGGAAACAACCGTACGACAGTGAACGAGTTTTATGGTGCCTGCCAGACACATAGCCGAAGCAAACCCTTCGAATATGTGAAGGACGAGCCACCTGTGCTTTTGGGTCAAGATCAAGGTGCTAACCCTGTGGAATATGCTTTAGCTGCACTGGCAGGTTGTTTGACCACGAGCCTCGTCTACCACGCCGCGGCGCAAGGAATCAAAATAGATGAAGTTGAATCAACATTACAGGGTGACTTGGATCTCCAAGGCTTTCTTGGGTTGTCTGAGAGAATCAGGAATGGTTACGAGAAAATTGATGTGACCTTTAGAATAAAGGCGAACGCCCCAGAGGAAAAGCTTCAACAGCTAGTTGAGCTTGCACAAAAGCGTTCCCCTGTGTTCGACATCATATCAAACCCGACTCCCGTGCATGTTCATCTTGAACCCAACTAGGCATATCAAAACCTGACAATGGGGTCTGGCTCTACCCAGCATCCCCACTATTTTTCAATTGACTATAACTGATATGAAGGTGAAATGAATTTATCCCCATCGTTCCCTGTAGGCGTCCAGACTGAGACGATCTGTGCCTCGGTGCATCGCTATCTCGCCGGGCGTCTTTTCCCGTTCCCACAGCAGCACGACTATCTGCCGCCGGCTGTGGTCGGCAACTGCTTTCCATGGAGATCCCATGCCAATTCAATAATTCAATAATTACTTACATATTTAGTCACTGCGACATGAGCGCACCATGGCCTCTGCTGCCTCAGAGTCGCCGAACAGGATCTCTGCTTTTTTCTTTCTTTTCGCCGGGTTAAGCTCCACTATGTTGAGTCGGCCATCCACTAGGAATTCAAGGTGCAGTGAAGTCCTCACGATGCCGGTGTTGCGGATGCCAAACCGTTTCCCCGCAAGGCTGTCTGGGCTTGACGGCTCTAGGAGCGATAGCCTGCAGACCGCGTCCACGAACAGGTCCAAGAGCGCAAACATTGGGTCAGGTTTTTCTCCAGCTCCCCACCGCACCTTGCTCTGGGAAGCAGACGCAAGGCTGTCGAAGGTTTTCACAAACTCGCCAAACACGGACTCCATTGTTACGTCGATTACATGGCCGTTTCTGACAAACTGCGATGTCACCTTCTGGTCCGTAAATGCTAGCCCACGATACTTGACGTAAAAGAGCGGCTGCCCGTACTTGACCAGGGTCGGTTCGCACCCTTCCATCTGCGATACGAGTTTCTCAAAGTATTCTCTCGAAGCCTTGTTCCGGGCAGGCGAGTTCATCTTTGAAATTATCATCAGCTTGACAAGGTCGCGGACAAAGTCGTCGGCGTACCTCTGGTGATCCTCAAAATCGTACCGGACCTCTTCTACAACCAAGTCATGGGGTATGGCCGGGCCTCTGCATTTAATTTTTCTTACCAGTAACGAACCGACTTGAGCCTTCAACACCGCCGGTTAGTTAAGTAAAATAGGTATCGGGCTCGCCAAAGCTGGGTTGCAAGGCTTTGCGCACGTGCCGACCGAGCCCCACCTGTCTGGGAGCAACATTGCCCGGTTTATGAAAAGGCATGGCATTTCGGATTACCGCGAGCTTGTCAGGCGCGCAAATAACGACATAGGATGGTACTGGGACGCCGTCAACGACGATCTCGGGCTTGAATGGCAGCGCAAATACGACCGTGTTTTTGACTCGTCGGCCGGCCTGCCGTGGACAAAATGGTTCGTTGGCGGTAAATGCAACATTGTCGCTAATGCTATTGACAGGCATGCAAAAGTTCGCCCAGACAAGACGGCCTACATATTTGCCAGCGAGACCGGCGCAAGAAGGGCGACCTACGGCCAGCTCAACCTTGAGGTGGGCAGGCTTGCCTCTGCCCTGAGGGAGGCAGGCATAGGGAGGGGCGATGTCGTGGGCATCTACCTGCCTATGGTGCCCGAAGCGTTCTACGCCGCTTTTGCCTGCTCCAAAATAGGCGCGGTGCACGCCACCGTGTTTTCCGGCTTCAGCGCGCCCGCGCTCAGGGAAAGGCTCGCAGACTCTGGCGCCAAGATGCTCATAACGGCCGACGCCGCAAGGAGGCGGGGCAAGGACATTGACCTGAAAGGCCAGTGGTCAAAGGCCGTCGAGGGCACCAAGGTCTCCAAGATAGTCTCCGTGGGAGGGCAGGACAACAATTACGAAGAGTTTGTGAAGAACAAGGGCAAATGCGAAACAGAGGTCATGGACGCGGAGGACCCGCTGTTTATCCTCTACACATCCGGCACGACCGGCCGCCCAAAGGGGACACTGCAGACGCACGGCGGCTTTATGGCAGTCGCCGCCCAGCAGACTTCGTACTTGATTGACATGAAGCCCGACGACATGTTGTTCTGGTACGCCGACATCGGGTGGATAACGGGACAGGTCTGGGTAGTTTACGGGAGCCCCATAGTTGGTGGGATGTCGCTTGTCTACGAAGATGCGCTGGATTATCCCGACGCGACGGCGTGGTGCCGGCTGGTCGAGCAGCACAAAGTCAGCATCTTTGGAGCCGCGCCCACCGCCATCAGGATGTTCATGAAGGCCGGTATCCCCGAAAAAACAGACCTGTCGTCGCTTCGGATGCTTGCGTGCACCGGCGAGCCGATAAACAGCGCGGCGTGGGGATGGTTCTACGACAGAGTCGGCGGCAAGAGGTGCCCCGTGATAAACCTCTCTGGCGGCACAGAAATCGGGGGCGCCATCCTGAGCGCCCTGCCGGTGATGCCGCTAAAGGAGTGCACGGTAGGCGTGCCTATCCCAGGTTTTGACGCGGACGTTTTCGATGATGAAGGCAAGTCAGCGTCAGAAGGCTACCTTGTCATAAAAAAGCCGTGGCCTTCCATGACAAGGGGGATACTTAACGACCCGGACAGGTTCATTGCCACCTACTGGTCGAAATACAGGGACGCCTGGTACCACGGCGACATCGTGCTCGTTGACGCCGACGGCCTGTGGTACATGCGCGGCAGGGCCGATGACGCCATCAAGGTGGCTGGCCACAGGATCGGAACGGCGGAGGTCGAAGCAGCCGTGTCGTCGCATCCGGCCGTGGCAGAGGCAGTCGCCGTCGGAAAACCTGACGGCTTAAAGGGCGAGGTAATAGTCATTTGCGCCGTCGTAAAGGACGGCCTTGCCGGCGATGGCCTCAAGGCCGAAATTGCCAAGAGGGTCGAAGACGCCATAGGCAGGTTTGCCCGGCCCAACGAGGTGTGGTTTGTTGCTGAACTGCCAAAGACAAGAACCGGCAAACTCGTGAGGCGCCTCGTGAGGGCCAGGGTGGCAGGTGAGGACGTGGCGGGGCAGGACCTCTCAACCGTCGAGAACCCCGCCTCGCTTGACGGCATTTAGCACTCATATAGGGTCGCTGCCATAGCACCGGCCATGCAGGGGGAGGACAAGAAAAAATTCGAGCTTCCAGGCAGCCGAGCCCACTATGCCCCGTCGCTTGCCGTTACGGTAAACCACATGCGCCTTGAGATAGAGCCCGACCTTGAAGCGCAGTCTGTATCCTGCAGGCAGGAGCTGGAGCTGATCGCCATCCAAGACACGGACATCGTCGAGCTCGACGCGGCCGAGCTTGTCGTCAAATCAGTCTCCTCTTCAAACAAAAAACTGTCATTCAAGACGATAGATGACAGGCTCATCGTAAAGCTTGGCAGGAGCCTTGCAGCGGGCGCGAGGGCGAAAATTGCGATCGTCTACGCTGCAAAGCCGAGGAAGGGCTTTTACTTTGTCGCGCCCGACATGCACTACCCGGACAAGCGCGTGGAGGCGTGGACGCAGGGCGAGACCACGGAGGCCAGGCACTGGTTCCCATGTGTTGACCACCCGCAGGTGAAATTCTCGAGCGAGATAACGGTGATGGTGCCGGCAGGCTTTACGGCCATATCTAACGGCAAGCTCTTGAAAGTCGAGAAAGGAAGAAAGTGGAAATACTTTTGGCGCGAGAACAACCCTCACCCTGCCTACCTCGCGTCGGTCGTGGTCGGCAAGTACGTCGAGATAAACGAGGGCATTATATACCATTACGTCCCGGCGCAATACGCGCACGATGCCAAGAGGACGTTTGACAGGACGGCCGAGATGGTCGAGTTCTTTGAAGATTACTTGGGCACAAAATACCCGTTTGAAAAGTACTCGCAGGTCTGCGTCCAAGATTTCGTTTACGGCGGCATGGAAAACTCTAGCTGCACTACCCTGACGCAGGAAACGCTGCACGACAAAAAGGCGCACGTCGACTTTTCAAGCGACTACCTTGTGTCGCACGAGCTTGCGCACCAGTGGTTTGGAGACCTTGTCACGTGCCGGGACTGGCAGCATCTATGGCTCAACGAGAGCTTTGCCACGTACTGCGAAGGGCTATACTGGGAGGCGAGCAGGGGCGCAGACGAGTTCGTGTACTATGTCATGCAGACTGCCGAAGACTATTTCGAGGAGGCGAGCAGCCGCTACACGCGACCTATTGTAACAAAAGTGTACAAGCACCCCGACGAGCTTTTCGATAAGCACACGTACGAGAAGGGCAGCTGCGTGCTCCACATGCTGCGCAACGTCGTGGGCGACAGGCATTTTCGCCGCGCGCTAAAGACATACTTGCAGAGGTTTGCAAACGGAAACGCCGAGACTGAGGACCTGCGCAAGGTCTTTGAACTTGAAACTGGCACGAGCCTGCAGCAGTTCTTTGACCAGTGGCTGTACCGCGCAGGCCACCCGGACCTGAAGGTCGAGTTTTCCACCGAGGGCAAGGTGGCCAGGATAAAGGTGGAGCAGGCGCAGGAAGGCGAGCCGTTCTTGTTCCGCCTCGAGGTGAGGTTTGGGTTTGCCAAGGGCGACAAGGTCGTGACTTTTGACGTGTCTGAAAAGGAGAGTGTGTTCCAGGTTCCAGTCGACAAAGAGGTAGAGTGGTTCTCTGTCGACCCCGGCTTTAAGGTCCTAAAGACGATGTCGCTCAAGGCTCCAAAGGAGATGCTGGTAAAGCAGTTGCAGAAGGGCAAGACGGTGGCCGAGCGCGCGTCCGCGGCCCACGCACTTGCTGGCCACAGCGCCGACGTGGTGGTCGACGCGCTGCAGAAAGCAGTCATGTCCGACTTTTGGGGCGTTGCTGCCGAAGCCGCCAAGTCGCTTGGCGCGATAAGGACCGACACGGCATTTGACGCGCTGAAAAAGTGCCTGAAGGTCGTGCACCCAAAGGCAAGGCGCACAGTGGTGCGGGCGCTGGGAGAGTTCAGGCGTGAAGAAACTGTGAAGCTACTAAAGCCGCACCTACATGAAGAGAGCTACTTTGTCGAGTCCGAAGTCGCAACAGCGATGGGCAAGACCAAGAGCATGGAGGCGATGCCGCTGTTGAAAAAGGCGCTGGAGACCTCTTCGTTCCAGAACGTGGTGGCGCAAGGGGCTATAGCCGGCCTCAAGGAGTTTGCCGACGACAACGAGATAGCGTCGTTGCTTGTTGAAAAGAGCAAATACGGCAACCACCACCGCGTAAGGGAGGCCGCCACGTTTGCGCTTGGCAGGTTCGTTGACGGCAACAACGTCGTCGTTGATCACCTGAAGTTACTGCTGACCGACAAGTGGTTCCGGGTCAGGATAAGTGCCTGCAGGGCGTTTGCAGACGCCGGCTACGCAAAGGCCCTGCCGGACATCACCCGGGTGGCAGAGACCGACCTTGACCACCGGGTCAGGCGCATAGCCGAAGAGTGCATCAATTTGATAAAAGACGCGGCTAGAAAGCCTAGGGAGATAGCCCAGCTCAGAGAAGAGCTCGACAAGGCCAGGGCCAGGTCACTTGAAATGATGCAGAGGATGGACAGACTCGAGAGGGACTTTGGCTAGCTCTCGAGCACGAACCCTGTAACCAAGCTGTTAAAGGCCTCCGGCCTGTCCCTGTGAACGCGGTGGCCGCAGTTCTCCAGAAGCACGACCCTGATGTTTTTCATCTTAATAAATGGCTCTGCGTATTGCACCGGTATGATGATGTCGTCCTTGCCCCACAGGACGAGCGTGGGCATCTTTATCCGGCCAAGCCGGCTGTTCAGGCGGGGCGCCTTTGTGCTGCCGGCAAGGGCTGACAAGAACGCGTCCTTCGCGCCGGGCAGCGACATCTTTTCAAACGTCGCTTTTGCGTAGACGTTGTCTACGGGCTTGTTGTCTACGGCAGAAAGAGCCTCACTTGTTTCCTTCACGCTTGTCGCTTGAAGCACCTTTGAATAGCGCCAGAGAGCCGGCGACCCCTTGAACGATTTTGGAAGGGCGCCCGGCGGACATAGCAGCACCAGCCTTGCGACGAGGTCTGGCCGCTGGATGGCAAGCTCTGCAGCGACGTGGCCGCCAAGCGACGAGCCGCAGACTGCAAGCGGCGCTACTTTCAGAGACTCGATGAACCTTGCAACAAAGCCGCAGTAGAATCTTATTGAATAGTTTATCCTAGGCTTGTCGCTCAGCCCAAAGCCGGGCAGGTCAAGCGCAATTACGCGCAATCGTCTTGAAAGGGGCCCGATGTTGTTTGCCCAGCTGTCCACCGAGCCTCCAAGGCCGTGTATCAGCAGTATTGCGTTTCTGGCCCTGCTGTTTGCGTCGACTAAGTGCGCGCGGATTCTGCCCACCTTGACGAACTTTTCCATCAGGGCGCAAAACCATTCATTGCGTAAAAACTTTCTTGCTGTAGAGCAGGAATATTTCGGACTCTTCCATCTCGAATTTTTCCACGGCAGACGTCATTTTTTCGCTGTTGTGGCACAGGACGTGCAAGCGGGAATAGCCTTGCGCGTAGAGGTTTGCCGCAAAAGCCAGAAGGTCTCGCAGGGAACTTGCGGAACCCGGATCGAGGTAGACTATTTGCAGCACGTCGGGCTTGTCCCAGTAGCCTGCCTTGTTGAGGACTGCAAGCCCGTCCACCGGCCTGCCTGTCATCACGATGCGTCCGGCCGCGACAAGATGCTGCAGTGCTTTCCTGTCAAGGCGGTACCACTGCCACGAGCTGACGTAACGCCCGGCAGACAGCCTGTATGTGCTCGATTTCTTCAGGTATTCCCACGCCTCTGCAAGGTCTTGTTTTGCTGCGAAGCGGGCTTCTGTAGCGCGCTTTTTCGGCTTTTCGACTGTGCCGTAGTATGCCCAAGCCGATATCATAGAAAATCCGTTTCTTTCCATCATCCGCTGCGAAGGCACATTTTCCTGCGACACTATTGCTGACGCTTCCCTTGCGCCATTTTTGGCCGCCCAGCCAAGCATCTTATCCAGAAGCGCCGTCGCGACCTTGGCGCGCCTGAAATTGGGATGCACCCTCACGCCTTCGAGCCACGCGACGCCGCTCGGGCACATGCTGACGTGCGCAAGCGCTATCCTTCTTCCGCCAGACTCTCCCACAAAAAGCTTGCCATTCTTTCTGGCAATCCAGATGTTCCAGACGCGGTCGATATAGTCGCCCCACGAAAACGTGTCTGTGCAAAATCGCAGTATCTCCTCCCTGTCGGAGCCTTTGGCCGCCCTTATCCTGATGCCTGTTCCATCTCCTGCATCATGGTGGCTACAAACTGCTTCACTCCCGCTATCGACTCGAGCGCCGACGCAAGCGAGCTGGTCTCGTTAAAGATGGTCACCACGTACGAGCTTTCGTTGAACTGGCTCACGCGTATGTCGCTCCAGTCACTGTGGAAAAGCTCACCACCAGTCCTCGTAACAAGCTGTATCGCGTCCATGGGGTTCTTGTGTGCCACGAACTTGCCGGCAAGCGACGGGATGTTGTCTATGGAAGTCAGTTTTGAAAGCACGCGGTGGATGTCCGGGCTGCCGTTCACTATGCAATGTGACACGACCCTGACCACGCAAATGTCGTTTTCAGGGTCGATGTTGAGGCGCTCCTGGAGGCGGCCGGCGACAAAGCGCACGCAGGCAAGCGTCTCTGCATCCTGCTCCTGCAAGACATTTGGAAAACTCGTCACCTGCAGAATTCGAAATGGCAAAACATTGGACTGGACCGGCGCTATGCGAAAGCCCTCGCGGGAAAACGCGGTTGTGCCCTGCATGGGGTGCGTGCCATAGTCCCGCGCGACCTGATTTGCGGAGAAGCCCTCCGCGGCCGTAAAGGCGTCGTCCAACCGCTCGCTGTCAAGCACGGGCTTTTTGAAATACAGCTGGACGTTGAACTGTGTGATGTTGACTTGCATAGCTACTTGCTTACAGCCCTAGCAGAAGTCTCTGGGTCCTGCGGTATTATGGTCAGCCACGGCGTCAGCTTTTCGGGGTCTATTCTTACGAGATCTACGCCGGCATCGCGCAATAGCGACGTGCCGTCTTCCGGGTAGTCTGCAAGAACGACAATGCGCTTTATCCCCACGGTTATCGTCATCTTGCTGCACTCGATGCAGGGCGCAAACGTCGAGTAAAGCGTCGCGCCTCTCGTGCTGCCCGCGTTGCCAAACAGCGCGCACTGCATTATCGCGTTTGCCTCGGCGTGCGTGCACAGACAGCGCTCAAGGCTTTCGCCGGACTTGACCTCGCCCCTCACGCGCGCCGCGCACCTCGGGCAGCCGCCCTCAAAGCAGTTGGTTACTCCCGGGGGAGTGCCGTTGTACCCGGTGGCTATTTGCCGGTTGTCCTTTACTATGACTGCGCCTATGTGCCGGGTTAGGCAGTTTGAGCGCAGCTTTGCTATCTCGGCCTGAAGCATAAAGTAGGTGTCCCAGTCGGGTCTTTGCATCCGCACTATCTGGGCAGGGTTGCTATAAAAGCTGTTAGTGAACTCTTAGCACGAGACACTTGGCTTTTTCCGACACCGTCCTGGAGACGCTGCCTATTGCCATCAGCTTTGAAAAGCCGAAAAGCCCGATGTTGTTGATCACGATGAGGTCCGCGTCCTCCTCTTCTGCTACGGCAAGTATTCTGTCCGGCGGGTGGCCCACTTCTACCCTCGTCTTTACCTCCACGCCCAAAACCTCTATCTCAGGTTTTTTTTCCGCAAGCATCTTCTGCGAGGTGAATTTCATGTCCTGATGGAGCTCCTTCCAGACCGCCACGACCGAGGTCTCCTCGCCTGTCCTAGTGGAGCGCATCCTGGATTCGAACATCATTGGCGGCAACGGTACTTCCTGAACAAGGTTAAGGAGCACCAGCTTGCCGGTCTTGGCCAGCTTGACAAGCGAGACTGCATGTTTCAACGCAGCCTCCGAAGGCTTTGATCCGTCTATGGAACGAGAATTTGCCGAAAAGTCACGCATGTAAATCAGTGTGAGTCGATATCTTTTGCCCGTATTCTTTGCAATACAGTGCACGGGCTACCTGGCGCGCCTGAACCTCTGCTCGTCCCGGGCTATGCGCAGGCCCAGCAGGCCGCAATAAAAGCAACGCCCGCGGTGCCGGCGATGGTGAGGGCCTCGGTCACTTTGCCCTCACTTCAAGGACTGGGAGCCCGCGCTTTCCCATCCTCCACGCAGCCTCCATCGCGGCCAGGGTGGCCGCAAACCCGATTGCCACGTATTCGATTGCTTCGATCATGTCGATCACGACATTACTATGCGAAGAAGAGAGATTAACCGTGCTAAAAGGCTGGCACGAGCTTTCAGAACAGCACCATACAGATCATTGCAGGATGCAGATGTCAGCGGCGCTTTTGCGCTATCATAAGCGCGCGCTACAAGTCAAGAACGCGTTTTATCAAGGGTAAAATCGCCCGGCCTGTATGCAAAGGCGACGACTTCACGGCATTGGAAGTGGTTACGGCATTTCCAACCAAGTCCCACTTCCCATGCTTTTTATCATGAATTGCGAACGGCTCAGAGCTAGAAAGCTGTCATCACCACCGTTCAGCAGTAAACAGCACATGTTCTAACAACACCCGGCAGATAAACGTTAAGAACACTTGTATTCGCATATACGGTACTTGACTAAAAACCAGCAGCTGGCAAAGGCACTCCGGGAGATAGGCTTTCTCACGGAAGTTGAAGGCGCCGCTAACGCCCAGTTCAAGTCCCGCGCCTACTACAGAGCAGCCGACAGCATCTACAGCCTTTCTGCAGATGTCGTCGAACTGTACAAGAAAGATGGCTTAAACGCATTGTTGAAGATGCCGGGCATAGGCAAGGCGATCTCCGGAAAAATCGAAGAGTTCATCGAGACTGGCTGCATTCACCAGCTTGAAGACTTGAAAAAACAGATACCGATAGACATCCACCAGATGAATTCTGTCGAGGGCATCGGACCCAAGACAGTCAAGGCCATCTACAACAAGCTGGGGGTGACGGACCTCGCGGGGCTTGAATCCGTTGCAAAAGAGGGCAGGCTAAAGACCGTGCCTGGAATTTCGGCAAAAAAGGAGCAGGAAATTCTAAAGAGGATAGAGTTTGCGAAAAAGAGAGAAGGGAGGCGCATAATAGGCGAGGCGTGGCCCCTCGCAAAAGGGATCGAGTCACGGCTCCAAAAGCTGGAGGGAGTCTTTGCCGCGGCGCTTGCCGGCTCTGCACGACGCATGAAAGAGACGGTGGGCGACCTTGACTTTCTCGTCGCCTCGGACGACGGCAGCGCAGTCATGGACTTTTTCACCAGGATGCCCGAGGTTGAGGAGGTAAAGAGCAGAGGCCCTGCAAAAGCGTTTGTCAGGCTGGAAGGCGGCATAGACGCCGACGTTCTGGTCGTCCCTGAAGAAAGCTGGGGGTCGGCGCTATTATATTTCACTGGGAGCAAGGACCACAATGTCGAGCTGCGCAAGATTGCCATCGAGAAAAAATTGAGGCTCAACGAGTGGGGCGTCTTTGAGGCGGGCACGGAAAAGAGGGTCGCCGGAACAAATGAAGAACAGGTCTACAGGGCGCTTGGCCTGCAGTGGATACCGCCAGAAATGCGGGAGAATGCCGGCGAAATACAGGCTGCCGCGAAAAACCAGATCCCCGACCTGATAGGGTACGGCAGCCTGAGGGGCGACCTGCAGGTGCACAGCAACAGCACCGACGGCACCGCGACAATAGAAGAGATGGCCCGCGCGGCAAAAGAATTCGGCCTTGACTACATCGCACTTACAGACCACACCAAGAGCTTGGCGATGGCCGGCGGCCTTGACGGCGACGAGCTGTTGGAGCAGGCAGGCGAGATTGCAGAGCTGAACGACAGGCTCGACGGCTTTCGTGTGCTTGCATCGGCTGAAGTGAACATCATGAAGGACGGCTTGCTTGACATACCCAATAACGTCCTTGACGAGCTGGACATCGTGGGTGCCGCCATCCACTCGAACTTTAACCTGCCAAAAGAGGAACAGACCGCGCGCCTTGTCAGGGCCGCGAGAAACCCGAGCGTGGACATCATATTCCACCCTACGGGTAGGCTCATCAACAGGCGCGAGGGCTACCCCGTCGATGTTGAAAAGCTCATAGAGACTGCGTGCGAAACCAATACGGTGCTAGAGATAGACGCGCACTATAACAGGCTGGACCTGAAGGACGAGTACGTGAGGCTTGCAGTGCAGAAAGAGGCAAAGCTGGTCATAGACTCTGACGCGCATCATCCTGTGCATTTTGCGTTTTTGCAGTTCGGAATAGGGCAGGCGAGGCGTGGGTGGGCAAAGTCTTCTGACATCCTCAACACACTTTGTGCCGGCGAGCTTCTCAAGGCAATCAAGTAAACATATATCCCTTTTTGCAATACCCTAGCCCGTGCGCTCCGCACTTGAAAAGGACGACCGCAGCGCGAGGAAGATCTACCTTGGCGTGTTCTACTTTTGCGCCATCGTGATGGCGTCCATCACATTTTACGCGCTGTACGTCAGCATCGAGGAATACCAGAAGACCGGCAAGGTCGTAATAGGCGAGGTGCTGGTCAACACCGAGTTCCCGCTCCCCGGCCTTGCCAAGCTGGTGACGTACCTCATGATAGTGTCAGTGGTAGGCTGGTACTGCGTCGTCAGGCTCGGGGGCGACAAGGTGAGCAGCATACCCAAGTGGGCCAAGGCTATACTCCAGCTGACAGTGCTTGCCATTGCGGTCGTCTCGCTTTACGAGTTTGTCTACAACTTTATCGTGTGGAACTCGCTGATAACCGCGGACGTGTTGCAGGGCGTTTTCAGGTTCGACGACATCAACGTGGAATACCCCAAGCCCGAGACGCCGTGGAACCTGGTGTTTGCGACCAAAATGTCGCTGGCAGCATTCCTCATATCGGCGCACGGCTTTTACACGATGTCCAAGCCAGAGAAAAAGGACCTACAGTAGCCACTCTCTCAGCCGGGTACGCTCAAAGTCGTGCTTTTTCTCAAAGTACTTTTCGGATGGCGCATCGAGCGTGAACACAGGGCCTGAGGTATTGTAAAAGTCTGCCTCGACGTAGCCGGCCATCCTGTTGCCGGCCTCGACGTAACAATAACCCTGCCCATTGTACGTGACTTGCGGCTGCCTACCGCTTATTTCGTCGATAATCTCTTGCGCCACCACCTTGGCCTCCCCTTCCGCAAAGATGCCGGCCTTCGGCATGGCAAGTTGGCCGATCTTTATCTCTGTCACGTCGCCTATGGCAAAGACGTTTTCAAACTGCGTCCTCAGCGTCTGTCTGTCTACGGGTATCCATTCGCCGGCCGCGAGGCCAGAGTTCTTGACTACGTCCGGCCCCCTGTGCGGCGGTATTCCCACAAGCACGTCATATCGTTCGCGCCTGCCGTTTTCAAACTCTATCTCGCCGTCCCTCACCAGCTTGGGCTTGCAGTTCGGGCTGAAGCGGATGCCGTATCTGCCTATCATGTCAACCACGTCGCTGCTGACCTTCGGACCTGCTACCGGCAGGGCGATGGGCGACGGGGCAAATACCTCCAGCTCGATGGCACCTCTTGTCCCGTTCCCCACAAGCATGTCGCTTATCATCATCGCAGCCTCGTAGGGCGCAGGCGGGCACTTGTAGGGTCCTCCCATAATGGAGATCACCACCCTGCCCTGCTTGAGCGCCAACAGTTTCTCCCTCAGCTGCGGCACCTGCTTTGGGTCATATAGGTTGAAGCCTCTACCCACAAAGCCTTCTATCCTTTCCGGCGCAAGCTCGGTTCCAAGGGCAACGACGAGGTAATCGTATTCTAGCCAGCCGTGTTCTTTGACCTCTACCCGGTCTTTGGCCACTTGTATCGTCGTGACCTCGTTGTTCAGGTACTCGATGCCTTTTGCGTTCAGGCTAGCAAGGGAAGTTTGTGAGTCTTCCAGTTTCCTTGTCCCGTTCAGCACCCACAGCTTGACAAGCCCCATCATGAACTCTTTTTTGCGGTCAACGATGATGATGCGGTGCTCCTGTCCAATGTTCTTGCGCAGCATGGTTGCGCAGGCAAGGCCGCCAAAGCCTGCCCCGAGTATCACTATGCGTTTGCCCATGACATTTGACGGTCGTTGCGGAGTAAAAAATCTAGTGGTTAGCGTTCCTGTGTCGTCGGCCTAATCAGGATCTCGTTCACGTTCATGTGCGCAGGCGACTCGACCGCGAACAGGATGGCATTTGCAATGTCCTCCGCCTTCAGCGCCACCATGTGTTTCGCGGATTCGACAAACTTGGTAAGAGACGCGTCTGTAATGGTGTTGTTTATCTCTGTGTCGACAACTCCCGGCTCGATGCATGTGACGCGGATGTTTGAGTGCTGGCTGAACTCCTGCCGCAACCCTTCCGAAAAAGCGGTAACCGCGTGCTTGGTTGCGCAGTAGACGCTACCGGCCGGGAAAACAATCCTGCCTGCTATCGACGACATGTTGACAATGTGGCCTGATTTCTTTGCGACCATATGAGGTATCACGGCGCCAGTACAGTACAGCACGCCCTTGATGTTGACGTCTATCATCTGGTCCCACTCGCTCACCTTGAGATTCTTGAAAAAGCTTAGCGGCATCAGCCCTGCGTTATTGACGAGAATGTCTGCAGAGCCCCACTTCTTGACTGCAGCCTCGGCAAAGGAGTCGCATTCAGCCTTTTTCGTGACATCAAGTTTTTGGACAATTATCTCGCCCCCGCTCTTCTCTATTTCCTGGTTGAGCGATTCCAGCCTGTCCGTGCGCCTTGCGCCCGCGGCCACCTTGGCGCCGGCGCGGGAAAGCGCAAGCGCGACGGCGTGGCCTATGCCGCTGCTCGCCCCGGTGACCAGTGCGACCTTGCCCTTTATCATGGCCGTAGAATTTGTTTGCGTCGTAATATGTCTTTGTCTTTGCAAAACTTAAGTAGAAAGACGCCGTTACCATTTCGATGAGCTTGGATGATGGGGACGAGCTTGCCTACTTGTGGACCAAGGTCAAGTTCGTGCAAAAGTACATGAGCGCCAACAATTGCTCTTTTGACGTAGCGGAGCAGGAGTTCCGCCGGTGGATAGACGGCCTTATGGACAGTAGAATAGAGCTTTCAAACCACATGCTAAACGCGTCGAACAGCTGATAAATCGGGCCGCTGTCCGGCCTAGCCGAGCAACTCTGGAGGACGTCCCAAGCCTCTCAAGGAATCTGAGCATGTAGCCAAAGAGGATGTGTATGTCATGCTGGCCGACGGCGACCGTGCCAGAAGCTGAAATTTACGCGTTCTGTTTCTCCTCGGCCTGGAGCTTTTGCTTCCGGGCCATGAAGAGCAGCAGCCCGCCGAACATGGCAAGAATGACTGCTATGCCCTGCGCGCCGCCCAGGGGGACAAGGGTAAAGTAAGCTACCGAAAACGCAATGCAGACGGTGGCTTGGGCGATGTAGGTGTAGAGCTGCTTCATGCCAGTCTTTTTCGCCGTCAACCCTATTGCGAAAAACGCCGCAGTGGGGTAGATGGTGTACAGCACAAAGTCGACAATGTCAACGCCGTTGTGCGTCAAGCATGCTCCAATAGCCGAGATCGGTATTTAATTTTACAGCTGGGCGTGCACCTGTACCACGACGCCGGCCTTGACGAGCGACCGGGCGTTTTCGAGCGGGAGTGTGGCGACGTCTTCCTGCTGGAAGGGGCCGTACTTGCTCATGTCAACTCCGATGAACTGTGCCATCGGCTTTACGAAACGGACTATGACGCGCTTTTCGCGCATCCTCGCCGATATGGCTTCGAGCACCTTTGGGCGCCCCCGGCTTGCGGCCGCCACAACCTCGCCCATGCGGTTTTCAGACTCGCTCTTGCCGTCGAGCACGTATTTCTCCTCGTCTGTCAGCCGGGAATAGTCGACCGGTTCGGAACCGGCCTGCGCCTTTCTTTGCCTCATTCCCACAAGCAGCCGCGCAGACGACGACATCAGCTCCACCATCCTGTCGCGCACTTTTGCCTCCATCCCCTCAAAGCCCTGCCCTTTCAGGCTGCCAAGCGACGAGGCTATCTTCTGGTAGATGTCAGGCTCGACTTCCTGCAGGCTCGAAGATTCCACTTCCCGGCGCAAAAGCTCGCAGACATCCTTCAGTGAAATGCCGCCGTCGTTTTGCTCGCTCATTTTTTTATCGCCGGATCATGTCCGAATAACCTTAAAGTATAGGGTTTTCGTGTCCTACTGCGAGAGGTTAACCAGGTTGCCTTATAAATTGATTGACGGGAAGATCGAGCCCCTTACATTCACGGCCCAAGAGGTCACGCGCCGGCTCAAGGAGGACTGCATCAAGTTCCTCGACCTCCAGTTCACCGGGCTCTTCGGCAGGTTCCACCACACCACGATGGATGCCAAGATGTTCCGCATCGAGGATTTCGAGGACGGTCTGCCCAAGCTGGACGGCTCGTCAATCCGCGGTTTCACTGAAATCCACGAGTCAGACCTGATAATCAGGCCGGACCCTGCCACTTATGCCACCATACCATGGATAGAGAAGGCGCCAACGGCCAGGCTCATCTGCGACATCTTGAGCGGTGGCTCGGAGCGGGACGTTTTCCCCCGCGACCCGAGAGGCCTCGCTAGAAAGGCCGGGCGCTACACCGAAGAGCAAGGGTATGACACCTCTTACTGGGGGCCGGAAGTAGAGTTTTTCGTCTTTGACAAGCTTGAGGTGGACACCATGACGCCGTACCGGGGACAGAGCTACCGCATCACGTCAAGGGAAGCTCCCTGGTCGACTGACAACGTCGGCTACACGCTCCGGCTAAAGGAGGGATACCTGCCGAGCGCGCCAGGCGACACGCTCATGGAATACAGAAACGAGTGCGTCGATGTCCTCACCAACAACTTTGGCATAGTGTGCGACGCGCATCACCACGAGGTCGCGACGGCGGGGCAGTGCGAGATAGACATCCGCTTTGACACACTTATGAACGCGGCCGACGGCGTCCAGAGCTACAAGTACATCGTCAAGAACATCGCGCAAAAGAGAGGCATGATGGCGACTATGATGCCAAAGCCAATCGCCCTTGACAACGGCTCTGGAATGCACGTTAACGTCAGCCTCTGGAACAAGGGCAAGAACTTGTTTTACGACCAGGACGACGATTACGCGGAAATGTCGCAGACGGCGCGGTATTTCGGAGGGGGCATAATGGAGCACGCGCAGGCGCTGGCTGCAATCGTGGCACCGACAACAAACTCGTACCGCAGGCTAGTGCCCGGCTATGAGGCGCCCGTTTATGTCGCGTGGAGCACCGGCAACAGGTCTGCAATAATCAGGATACCGGCGCACTACAAAGGCAAGAAATTTGCAAACTTGAAGCGTATTGAATTCCGCGCGCCGGACCCGTCGTGCAATCCGTACCTTGCCTTTTCTGCGATAATGGCCGCAGGCCTTGACGGCATCAAGAAAAAGCGCGACGTAGGCGACCCTGTCAAGGAGGACATCTTCAAGATGACGCCCAAGCGTAGGCGCGAACTTGGCATTACACAATTGCCAGCATCGCTCAGGGATGCGTACGAGGCGCTTGAAAGCAACAGCGCGTTCTTGAAGCCGGTGTTTGACGAGTTGACGATAGAAAAGATAATCGAGCACGAGCATGCCGAGCACGTCGAGGTCACCGTGAGGCCGCACCCCCACGAGTTCTCCATGTACGCCGACGTCTAGTACTTCCACTCGCCGGAGATGCTGTTCCACCAGGAGCGGTAGGGCCGGGCGTCCTCGCCTATCTCGCCCTGTATCCTGTTCTCTATTGCAAAGAACATGTTCTCCGTTGCGTCGGCCCCGCTGTCGGCTGCCAATTCTTTTCCAATTTCCGCGATCCTGTTTTTCCTTGCGGCAAGCTCGGGCGAGTCTGGCTGCTGTATGCATGCAGTCAGCAGATCGTACAGTTCCTCTTCAAGGTAGGCGTCCATCAGTCAACCCTCTTTATAATGTGGTAGCCAAACTCGGTCTTGACCGGCTCTGAAGTCTGCCCCTTTTCGAGCTTGAACGCTGCTTGCTCAAACGGCTTGACCATCATGCCCCGCGTAAAGTAGCCAAGGTCACCTCCGCGCTTGCCAGAGCCCCTATCTATTGAAAGCTCCTGCGCAAGCTTTGAGAAGCTCTCCCACTTTTTCAGCCGGTCAAGTATCGCAAATGCCTCGCTTTGCTTTTGCACCAGTATGTGCGAGCACTTGATCTTGTTTGACATGACAGAACCGGGCGCTCCGGCCGGAATTAACCTTTGCTATACTCTGAAAAACTGGCATCGATGAAGGGCGAGTCATACCACAATCATCTCAATGTTCCCGTCTTCGGTTCCGGTCATTCTAAATTCTGCAAAGACAGGAGAGGCATTGCCCAGCCTTTCGATCTCCTCTGGGTCTGTTCGAAGAAACGATTGAGCCAACCTTGTCTATAAATACTATAAAGTGTAGGCTACGGGGATGCTTTACTGCAACTGGAAGGCATCAGGTCCGTCGGAAAAGTCAGCGACGTATCTATCTTGCATTACTCCAAGGTCGCGCGTACCTTTGTGAGTAAAGTCGTACGTTACGTCTGACAGCGGTTCGCCAGTGCCAGAGTCGGTTATTAGTATTTCAAATTCTGCCAAGGGTTGACTTTTCAACTTGTAAGTGTCCCACGCAAGATGGACAGTGAAAGGCTTTGCTGATGTCACTTGTATTTCCAAAGCGTTTGTCTCAAATAGCGTCCACGCATTCCTTCCAGCCTTCTATGTTTCCCTCACTAAATGTTGGGCTGTATCCGCCACTAGTAATTACCGATAGGCCCCCATTGGTCGTAGAAAATTGGACAACAGATAATACTATGCGGATGCAACGACACCAATGGTTATCGCTATAATGCCGGTCCTCAATTTTCTGCTCTTGTCTGAAGAGTTATTCTCAGTTCAACCTATTCAGCCTTTATCGGCCCCGCCCGCCCGAAACTGTGATATAAGCGCCAAAAGATGTGCGTTTGATGTCCGACGACACGGCGGCCGCCGGCCCCATACCTTTTCCGACGCTCACAATCGTCTACGTTCCGGCTGAAGCGGCCTCGGTAGTCGAGGACGTGAGCCAGAAATACCCCAACATCACGGTCGAGGACTGCGTCGGCTTTTTCCACGGCGGACAGAAAAATTACAAAAAGATAACAATATGGAGCCAGGGCATCGATAGTTTATGGATGGATGCAGTGATTGCAAGGACAAAAGAGCTTGGCGGCGTCGAGTTCGTGACCGTCGTTTCCGGCGGCATGATGCACATACTGTGAAATACCGGTATTACGCAGTTAGCGCGTGGAAGACGACAAGATAAAGCGCTGCCCAATCTGCGGGTGCACCGAGCACAGGCTTGTCGGGTGCAACAGGCACTGGGGCAAGCACAAGCACGGCCCGGACGGCCGCTGCGTGCCTACTTGATCTCGTACAGCGCAACAGATAACTTGAACGCAAAGCGCTCATCAGTTTTCTGCGCAAGTGGGATGGTATGTTTTTGCGCCTCGTCCTTGAACCTGAGTGCCCGTTCGCGGTATGCATGGTTCTTCATGGCCCGGGCGATGTCCAGCTTTTCTGCCAGCTTTACGAGCCTTGCCTCCTTGGACTCTTTCGCAAGTTTTGCGTAGTATTCTTCAGGTCCGGCTTCGGCCGGCTTTGGGTCCGCCGCGGCGCGCACGATGCTCGCAATATTGTCGCCGCACTCTTCCTTCACATCGCTTTCCGGCACGCTTTCAAGCGCGTCGTGTAGGAACGCCGCTGACACGAGCTCGGCGTCGCGCACCTGGAATTCGTCTGCAAGTATAAGCGCGACCCGGAGTGAGTGGTTGATGTGTGGCTCGTCCATGAACTTGCCCCTGTGCGCCCTATTTGCAAG
Organism: Nitrososphaera sp.; assembly: GCF_036397675.1. Lineage (GTDB taxonomy): Archaea > Thermoproteota > Nitrososphaeria > Nitrososphaerales > Nitrososphaeraceae > Nitrososphaera. The sequence continues at coordinate 35,562 of NZ_DASWIL010000028.1, forward strand.
CGCAAACGCCTTGGTCAGCTTGACAACGTCGTCCGTGTTGGTCTCGAAATGCTTGAGAAGGCGCGCAAATCCGGCCTTTGTAAAATCGTCAAACCCCACTTCCACACCCTCTTGTGAATACAGAGCCCTTATAATGATTCGGAAGAAAGCATAATAGTTCTTCGGCACGATTACCTTACATTGGTCGACAGCAAGGGCTACTACGCCACGCTTGGAGTGCATGAGAGGGCGAGCCACCATGAAATAAAGAAGGCGTACAGGCGCCTTGCCAGAAAATACCACCCGGACAGGAACGCCACCGTGTACGCGGAGGACATGATCAAAAAGATAAACGCCGCGTATGAGGTCTTGTCGGACGACCACAAGCGCGCCCAATATGACAAGACAGGCTTTGCAGACGCAAAGCAGGAAGCAGAGCCAGCGTACGACGTGAGCGAGCAGGCGTATGAGCCCGAGTACAGGGCCGAGCGGGTGAAGACCGCCAAGAAAGACACGGACTATTACAACGGGCCCACGTTCATCGAGACGCCAAAGAGCAGGTTCCACGTCATCGTCGAGCCGTCGCTGTGCATGGCGTTTGGCTCCTGCGAGACACTTGCGCCCAAGGTGTTTGTCGTCGAGAAGAACAAGCGAGTCAACCCAAAGGCGCGCGTAGAATCAGAGACCGGGGCGGACCTTGACACCATCTACGCGGCAGCGCAGACGTGCCCCACAAAGGCCATCAAGATTATCGACCGGTACACTGGCGAGCAGCTCTTCCCTTAGCCTTAAATTGCTGCGAGCGTGAGCAGTCCTCATGAAGCTTTACTGCGTCGGCTGCGGCCCCGGCGATCCTGAACTGCTGACTGTCAAGGCCGTCAACCTGATAAAGAGCGCGGAGGTGATATTTGCGCCGACCGCGAGGGAAGGCAAGCCCAGCATCGCGCTTTCAGTCGTCGAGAGATACATCGACAAGTCTGCAAAGACAACGAGCCTAGTTTTCCCGATGGTCAAGGACAAGGAGTCGCTCAAGGACTACTGGAAGCGCAACGCCGGCGAGATTGCAGACGCAGTCAGGGCGGGCAAGATGGTCGTTTACCTAACGGTGGGCGACCCTGCGCTGTACAGCACCTGGATCTACATCCAACGAGAGCTTGGGCACAGCCACCCTGACATAGAGGTAGAGATCGTGCCTGGCGTCACCTCGCTTTTTGCGATTGCCAACAAAGCTAGGATAAGCTTGGCGGAGGCCGACGAGACGGTGGCAATAGTGCCGGCGTGTTATGACCTGGAGCGCGTCAAAAAGGCGGCAAGTGCGTGCGACACCGTGATATTACTGAAAGACGGCCGGTACTTTGACAGCGTGATTGACATACTCGGGCAGGCGGGCTTTCCCGATGACGCATCCATTTCTATAGCGCAGGACATCTCAGTGCCCGAAAGTGAGATACTTGAGCAGAGCACTCTTGCAGAGCAGCGAGGCAAGAAGGGGCCGGCAGAAAAGTACTTTGCAATAATGGTGGCGAAAAAACATGCCAGAAGATAAGACTGTGTATTTCGTTGGCTCTGGGCCCGGCGACCCTGAACTAATAACGTTAAAGGCCAAAAAGCTTGTCGAGCAGGCCGATGTCATCATATATTCTGGCTCCCTTTTCAACCCAAAGAACCTGGAATATGCAAAAAAAGACGCGGAGATGTATGACGCGGCTGTCATCGACCGTGAGGAAATCTACCAGATACTGCGCGACGCAGCCCTTGAGGGCAAGCTTGCAGTTAGGTTCCACGACGGCGACCCCGCACTCTTCAGTACCATCCGCGAGCAGATAGACAAGCTCGAAGCTGACGGCATCGAGTGCAAGGTCGTGCCCGGCGTCACCGCCATCTTGGGCGCGGCAGCGGATTTGAGACTTGAACTGACACTGCCGGGCGTTACACAGACGCTCATAATCACCCGGGCAGAGCTGCGCACGCCCGTCCCCGAAAGGGAGTCGATTGCAGAGCTCGCAAAGCATGGCGCGACGATGGCGTTTTATCTGAGCGTGCATTTGATAGGCGATGTAGTTAAGGAATTGCTGAAGGGTGGAGCCTACACAAAGGATACGCCGGCGGCAGTCGTGTACAGGGCGACTTGGGATGATGAGAAGATAATCAGGGGCACGCTTTATGACATTGCGGAGAAAACAAAGAAGGAGAAGATAATCAAGACGGCGCTCATCATAGTTGGCAACGTGATTGCGCCCAAAAGGTACGAATATTCCAAGGTGTACGACGCCGGGTTTACCCACGGATACAGAAAAGCGAAATAGTGTGTTGGAAAAGAAATAGAAAAAGAAGTGAGGGCTATGACCTTTTTGCCCACACAGTCACGGTCACAGTCGATATCAGCGCGCCTGCCGCCCCGGTTATTGTGGCGAACACAATGCCTGGGTCGAGAGTCAGTGTCGGAAGCACCTCGATGAGCCACTGCGCGACTGAAGGCGATGCCAAGAACGCCATAAACCCTATCGCAAACCCGACTGCGCCGAACGCTGCAATTACTCCAACTCTTGATGACACCACAATCACCTACTGCTGATGCTCCTCAGAAAGGTTGTAGCCTGCCGATGGAATTGAGGGGAACCTGTCGTTCACTTTCTGTTCGGCTACGGCTGATGCCTCCATCATTATCTGGTCGATGTCTCCTCCTGAGGAGGTATTCATCTCGATGTTCAAGCTGCTTCCCTGTAGCGACTCCATGAGCACTCCATTGAGCACGTTCTGCATGTTTCCTATCTCGCCGTCTGCGCCCGGCAGGAATTGTGCGAGTCCTGGTTTTAGTCCCTTGATCTGGCCTATAGCTGGACCTAATAAAGCCATCACGTCGCCGAGGTCGTGTATTGTGTTAAGCCTCATCTGAACCTGCTCGAGTGCCAACTTGGCCTGATTAAGTGTCTTTGAAATCTTGCGCACTTGGGCAAGTTCGTTTGAAAGCGCCTTAGCCGCGTCGATGTCGTGCTTCTGCGTGGCTTCGACAACGCGCCTGAAAAGCGTGGCGTCTTTCGCGTTCATCTTGGTTATCATTGTGTCTAATTTTGATGTCTGGAGGTGAAGCTTGTTAACCGCGGTCTCGATCTGTGGCTTCAGAGGAACCTGCGGCCTGAGCGACTCTTTCAGCTTTTCGGATGTGCCGGCATGGCTCTGGTTATTCCAGTTTTTTTCAAACCCGGTCATGCCTTTGCATAAGAATTTGTGTTATTAATTCCGGGTGTATAATCTGGTGAACAATAAGGTCAGCTAATTGCAGCGATGGTGAGACGTGCGCTGATGTCTACTTCATCGGCAATTTCAGCACCTCTTTCATGGCGACAGAGCCCCACGCACCCATACCTCGACTCTGTCCCTCTTTTGCAGGTCCAATTATCTGGCTCACGGCAATGTCAGTTGCTGCCATTGGCGGCCATAGCATTGCGACGTACTCTCCGGGGTTGCCGGCCTTCTCGAGGCTTGCCATCTCCATGTTCTCTTTCGCAAAGCCAGCTGCGGCAAGCTGGTTTTTGACCGACTCCAAGAGATCGCGTTTCCCGTGTACAATGATGTAAATCTTTTTCATGCTGTCTATCTGCAACACGAAATTTCAACAGGGCTAGGACTATAAACATGTTAGCTATTTCTCTTTCCAATTGATTGTCGTCGACTCGCACATGGCAATGGTGCTTCCCGACGACATCGCAGAGCGCATATCAGAGTTTATTGCCGGCAAGCGCAGCTTTCCATTTGTCGAGAAGAATGAAACCATGTGCTTAATGTACCTGTACGGAAGGAGAAGTGGCATCAAAGACGGCGAAATCATGGAGGCAGCCGGGCTTGCCAAGCGCACCGCCAACCAGATGGCAGTGGACGTTGACGTTTATATGAACAGCTCGCAGGCCAATCTCGAAGCCGAACGTATCCGGGACAAATTCCTAAATCGTGGGCTCCAGCTTGCAGTCGAGAAAAAGCTTACCGACGATAGGCTTGTCGGCGACCCCACTATGTTGGCAGACTGCTTTGCGCAACACGTCGCCTTTTACAAACAGGACTACTTTTTTGGCCTATACGGCCCGCTAAAAGAAACCGAGCTGACAGCAGACATTAGGGGACCGCTCTTGGGCAGAATGGTGATGGTCTGCTATAACAAGAAAGGCGAGCAGGAACTTGGCGCGCATCCGCTTATGCCCGTGTACGTGTGGTTCAGGACAGGGTAAAGTAGCAATATATACAGAAAAACATCCCTTGCAGGCATTGCATGAAAAGCCTGCTCCAATGGTAAGGTTTTCCGAGTTTCTCGGAATCGGCTACTTTGGCGACGAAAAGCAAGACGTAATTGCGCCGATTTTCGACTCGCAACGCAACGCCGAAAAGGGTTGGGCAAGGGTCGCAGAGGCCAGACCTAGGTTCCACGCCGTTTTCGTGGAACACGAGTCAAAGTATGAGTTCATCGCCTACCCGCTTGAAATGGACGGGGGTAGGATAAACTATGTCTTGTACAGGTCGTTCTCAAGCTTGGGCAGCCTGAACAAGTTCAGGGCAATGCATGGTGGGCGCACGTTCATCAAGTTTGGCTGGCACGATCTGACCAAGTCGGAAAAATTCGACGTCATGGCGGGTTACGCAATAGTTGATGGCGTCGAGTTTATCGTCCCCAGCGATGTCAAGCCGGGTGCTCTTGTCGACAGGATAAGGAAAAACGAGCTATAGGCCCGGCAGGAAGTGATTTGAGAGTTGTTGGCAAATTTAAACAGTACGACTTGTGCCGGGCTCTGAAGGCTTCAGTCTCCTGTATCTGTAAAAATGACAACGCGGAATCTTTTTTTCTTTTGCTGCCACAATTGTTCCTCTCAATCCTGTCTAAGGCAGCTTCAAAGTCTTCCAGCGAGATCTTTGGTTTACTACCTTTTTTCTTGACCAGCCTCCTGATGTCTACGTTTATACCCCATTTGCTAGATAGCAATTGAGTTGACGAATAACCCTATAGCCGTGTTTGACTCGGGCATAGGATCGCTTTCCATAATCAAGGAGCTCCGGCGCGAGGTCCCCGCAGAGGACCTCTTGTACTTTGCCGACAGGGCCCACTTTCCGTACGGCTCCAAGTCGCACAGAGAGCTACACGAGATAATTGTTAACACCATAAACTACCTGAAGAGGTTCAAGCCAAAGCTGGTCGTGGTGGCGTCAAACACCCCTTCAGTGCAGGTGCTCGAAGAAGTAAAGAAAGCCGTGACCGGCGTCCCGATAATGGGCGTCAGGCCGCCACTCAAAGAGGCTGCAAGGATGACCCGGAAAAATCACATAGGGATACTGGCCACTGCCGGAACGGTGCACAGCAAGGAACTTGAAAACCAGATTGGAAGGGAGGTGCCGCAGCACATCCTCGTCACGAAATTCAACGCGTCGCCCATTGTGCAGCTCGTCGAAGAAGGAGTGCACCTACTAGACGAGCGTAGGACGTTTGACGTCATTTCAAGGGTTCTTGGCGACGGCGTCGGCGACAGGATTGACGTGATGACATTATCGAGCACGCACCTGCCATTTGTCAAGCGATACCTAAACGCGCTCCTGCCCACTGTTAAGTTCGTGGATCCTGCGCAGATGGTCGCCAAAGACGTGAAAAAATTTTTAAAGTTCAATAGGATGACCAAGAAGAGTGGCAGCGGGAAATTGCAGATAATGGTGTCAGATCGCAAGCGTGAGTTTGAAAGGTCGGTGCGGGCGATGGGCGTTAGGGAGCCGGTCGAAGAAGTGTTTCTCACGTTCTAGTTATGGTTACAGTAGGCCAGTGATGAGTAAATAATTAAAAAAATTATTGGCCTCTCCATTTTCCACTGGCGTACCGAAGAGGGTCGGGAACTCTCTGGCGCGGCTTGTCGATGTGGATGTTTAATATCTTGAGGTCCAGTCCATGATCATCGCAGATCTTGATGTTGAATTCGTCAAACGTCTTGTCGACGTCCGAGGTTATACCGTGAAGAATTTGTTGTCATGATCTTTCCTTGCAACTCGTGGTCCAAATGAAACAGACTTAACCAGAGATATAGTAGGTTAACGCAAAAGCAGCGGCAACGTTCCAAAGTTTGAGTACCGTTTTCAATAGACGAGAAGAAAACTAGGCATTGCGAAACGAAAGCCCCGAAACCTCGGGCCAGCATGACGATATCAAAGGAAATAGCTGAGAAGACGCGACTACGGGAATGAAGCAAAATGCGGAGGTTGAAGAACTGGCTAGGGGTGGCGTAGGGCCTGTGACTGCATAATGGTGGGGTCGCGGGCCGGTTGCAACCGCGCCGCCTGCGAGGGAGACTTTTGGTCGTGCTGTTGATAGCAGCTGAAAAACTGACGAGAAAAACCTCATTCAAAGCGCCCTGGTCCGCAAGACGTGCATTGGGCGGGCCTCGCGCGTCTATTTTACGACAAGGACAGGTATCTTGGCATTCTGCACTACTGACTGCGATATGGCTTGCCAAGCAGCAGCCTGCCTATCTTGCCCATGCCGTGGCTCCCGATGACGATGATGTCCGCGCCATTACCCCTGGCTACAGCCAGTGTCTTTTTCCGCGCGTCGCCTGTCTCCAGCAGCGTGTCTATCTTGAAATCGTATTTTGTGCTTGCCTCCTAAGCAAGGTCTGCAAGGAGCCTGCTCCCGGCGCTGATGTATGCCTTTTCCAGCTTTTCAAGCGTGGGCGGCGGGACCACGTGTACGGCAAGGAGCCGAGCGTCTGAGGACTTGCTTGGCAAGCCATATCGCAGTCATTAGCGCCCTTTTTGCGTGAACTGACTGATCCACTGCAACAAGGGTCGTGTAGGGCCTCTTCAACAGCCTTTCTTGCCAAAGAGCGATTATATTGTTGGCGCCTGCTTGAGAGAATTCGGTAGTATCTTAAAATAAATGTCAGATGACAGGAATCCTGTATAGATGGGGCTCAGCGAGGACTTCGACAGGGGAGGCAGGGCCGTCATGGACAGAGTGCTCCACGCAAGCCGCGTCTATTCCTATTACGAGCGCCGGCTCGAGTCAGAGATACTGAAATATCCGTTGCCAAACCACATCGCAATAATCCTTGACGGTAACAGGAGGTGGGCCCGATACCACTTTCTGGACAGCGAGCGGGGCCATCAGTATGGCGCCGACAGGGCCGAAGATTTGCTGAACTGGATCCACGACATCGGCGTCAAGATAACAACGCTCTATATCCTTTCCACGGAGAACCTAGATAGGGAGGACGAAGAGCTCCACAACATCTACTGCCTGCTTGAGATAAAGCTGAACAAGCTGTATAACGACGAGCGCGTCCACCGGCGCCAGATGAGGATAAAGGCGATAGGCGATAGGCACAAGCTGCCGCACAACCTGCAGGAGATCCTGACAAAGCTGGAAGAATCGACAGCAGAGTACAACAAGATGTTCCTGAACATCGCGATAGCGTACGGCGGCCAGAGGGAACTTGTGGACGCGGTGAAGAAAATAGCCAGAATGACAAAGATGGGCGAGATTGAAGTCGACAACATCAACGAGAAGACCATAGAGGCGTGTCTGTACACTTCCCACTTGCCGCAGTCATCGCCAGACCTGATACTCAGGACGTCTGGCGAAAAACGGCTGAGCGGGTTTTTGATATGGCAGAGCGCCTACAGCGAGCTGATGTTCATGGACGTTTTCTGGCCCGAGTTCCGAAAGATAGACCTGATGAGGGCGATAAGGACGTACCAGCGCAGGGTGCGCAGGTACGGAAGGTGAGCCAGTTGTTCTTCAAGGCAGTTCTCGAACAGCTCGCCTTCCGTAGAGTCTGGCTGCTGTATTGGAATTCTCTCAGTAAGGTCCGCTGCTCGGATACTACCAGGTTAGAACCTCAGATTGCAAACGGTCGTTTCAAACTCCGGCCCTGTTGGAATAACGTTCAGGTTTGGCCCCCCAAGTCAAGCGTTACGCTAGAGTCTCTAGGCATAAAGTCAGGGTTGGGCACGGGCATTCTTCCTTGGTCGCGTACGTCAAAGTTGGCGACGACTATGCGCTGCGGCTCGCAGTTTTCGATGGGACGCTTTCTCACGGCAAACGCCGCGGTGCTGCCTAGTGCAGACCTGCTGTTTTCTACCCTAGCAAGGAACCTGTTGCCTGTGTCTTCAAGCACGTGAGCCGTGAAATCACCTTCTGTATATGATGTGGCTGGAACCGTTCATGGTTGAAGGCTGGCATGGTATGGGAAAAGGACGCCTGCTGCCGCAAGCGCAATACCGCCAATTGTAGCAAGATGTAAAGTTTTTAACATGCGTCTATGACGCAGCTTGTTATTATGTGGTGCGAGCTGTAGGCGGCATGTTTCTCTTGTGAGTGCTTGCCTTGACGATCGACTCCACCTTTTTGACCTTTTTTAGAGAAATGCGCAGTTTCTTCGCGGCCTGCTGCGGTTTCATTTTCTTGTCTATCAGGCAGCAAAGAATGGGGTCCATGGTGTTGTAGTCCATGCCAAGCTCCTCCTCTGCGAGCTGTCCAGGCCACAGGTGGGGGCTGCTCTTCTTTTCAATGATTCCCCGCGGTACAGCAAGGTGTTTTGCCAGTTCCCTGACTTGCGTCTTGTAAAGGTCGGCAAGAGGCATTAGGTCGGAGCCGCCATCGCCATACTTTGTGAAATAACCAATCCAAATTTCGCTCTTGTCGCTTGTACCTATAACAAGAGAATTCCAAGAAGCTGCAAGGTAATACAGAATGCTCATTCGTATGCGGGCTGTCAGGTTCCCCCTTGTCTTGTCGTCTGCTGCTGGCAAAGCTTTGGAGTAGCTCTCCACTAAAGGATCGATGTTGATTATCTGGTACTTGACACCAAGGCTTGACGCGTGGCTAATTGCGTCAGATACATCGCCATCGGGAGTCGATGTTGTTGGAAGAATCAAGGCAGAGATCTTTCCTGTACCCACAGCGTTTGCGCATAGCTGTAGCGCCACAGCAGAGTCCAGACCTCCGCTTAATCCTATGACCAGTCCTTTAGCGCGGCTTGATGTAAGGTGATCGGAGATGAATCGCTGTATCTTGCTCGAAACCTTGGAGAAATCCTTTCGCAACAAGCCCGTTCCTGCTTGCTTCACAAGACCAACTCATCGAGGGTATATTTATTGATAATCTTGGTCGGCATAGAAGGCAAATTCAGAATGCCTGAATACAATCGTTGAGGTGGTATTATCATTACCAATGCTTGGAAGAGCCTCCATAGTCTTCCTTTTGTTTTCTCTTGGCAGCTCTGCCACGGCATACGCACAAAACGAGCCTGTTGCTGGTGACAAGTACAGCGTCAGAAATACGGGATTTTAAATACAGTTTCCTGGCTGCTGAAATAGTAAATCGATAGATGACATGCACGCCATAGTCGATCCAGCCGGTGCGGAATAAGATGTCGTTCCGAGCGCCGTGATGACGGTCCTGATAGATTGGCAGGCGGTAAGGCGAGACAGATACCATCATCATTTATTCAAACACAAACGCGGAAATGACGCTCGAGATGAGCTACCGCCACAGCGAACGTACTGGAGAAGCGACTGGAACGAACGTTGTACCAGAATTTCCTGTCTTGGTAGTGATGGCCACGGCGGTAAGCGCGATGGTAGTTGCTGCAACCGTAGCGGCAAGAAGGGGCTTGACGCGCAGTGCAGAGATCTGGGCTGCATCAAGAGTTAAGGCGTGATGGGCTTTAGACCGGTGAGCTCCTCACTCAGCTCCCACAGCTTCGCTGCTTGCTCATCATACGATGCATCGAAAGGTCTTTCCTGCCTTCTTTTTACGAAATACGCGCCAGTTACGCCTGCCACTTCATCGGACGAAGCTAGGTAAATGGCAGTGTCCGCGCCCTTTTCAGGCCCTATAAAGAACGCACCTGCAGCCCTCCACACCAGGCTGTAAATAGAACTGCCATGCACCAAGTTCGTCTTGACTGCGCCTGGGTGGAAGCAGTTTGCAGTCGCCTGCGTACCGGCAAGCCGCCTTGCCAGTTCGCGCGTAAACAAAATGTTTGCGAGCTTGGACTGGCTGTACGCTGAAATGCCGCTGTAGCGTCTCTTCTCAAACTGGATGTCGCCAAAGTCGATGTGTCCGCTCTCGTGCGCCATAGAGCTTGTTGTGATTATCCTTGACGAGGCGCTTGCCTTCAGCTTGTCAAGCAGTAAATTGGTCAAAAGAAATGGCGCAAGGTGGTTCACTGCAAACGTGTACTCGATGTCATCTACAGTCACTTTTCTCCCTGCAAGAAACACGCCGGCGTTGTTCAGCAGAACGTCGAGCCTGTCGTATCTCGACGAGAATTCCGCAGCCATCTTTCGCACCTCGGCCTGCGAAGAGAGGTCGGCCATAAAGTAAGACGCGCTATTGATCTCTTGCACTGCGCTTTCGCATTTTTCCCTACTTCTACCTACAATTATCACAGTCGCGCCAAGCTTTGATAATCCTCGCGCAATCTCCTTGCCTATTCCCGAGGTGGCTCCAGTTATCAGGCAGACCTTGCCTTGCATTGCGATTCAATGGTGCCCCTATATTATTTACCTGTAGTGGGACAGCGCCCGCCTTTCCTCTGGCCTCATCTCCTTCTGCGCCCTTATCTTCCTTATCGCCCCTTCTAGGTCGCCCATGCCTATGTGCGCCTCCGACGCGTGCTTTGCCGCCTCTTCCGGTGTAGGATACAGGGCAAGGTGCTTCTGCAGAACTAACGACACTGCCGTGTTTATGACCGCAGCCGTGTCCGCTCCGCTCAGCCCGTCGGTTACCTCGCCCAGCTTTTCGAAATCCGCGTCGTGCCCAAGCGGCACATTTTTTGCGTGTATCTCCAGTATCTTCTTCCTCGTCTTTGCGTCCGGGTTTGGCACCAGCACTATCCTGTCAAACCTCCCTGGCCTCATGAGTGCAGGGTCTATCATGTCCGGCCTGTTGGTAGCAGCAATCACCACGACTCCGTGGAGTTCGCTTATTCCGTCCATCTCTGTCAGGATCTGCGAGACTATCCTCTCGGTGCTCCCGCCACCTTCGCCCCTTGCGCTCGCTATGGCGTCTATCTCGTCAAAGAATATGACGCAGGGCGCGGCCTGCCTAGCGCGCCGAAACACCTCGCGGACGCCCCGCTCGGACTCGCCTATCCACTTGCTCAAAAGCTCGGGTCCGTTGACCTTGATAAAGTTCGCCTCAGATTCCGTGGCGACTGCCTTTGCGAGCATGGTTTTCCCGGTCCCCGACGGCCCGTGCAGGAGTATGCCCTTTGGTACCGCGTGGCCAAGCTTTGAATACAAATCAGGGTATTTCAGCGGCCACTCAACGGCCTCCTGCAGCTGGCGCTTGACTTCATCGAGGCCGCCGATATCTTGCCAGCTCACGTCCGGCGACTCTAGGAAAACCTCCCTCATAGCAGAGGGCATTACGTCCATTATTGCCTGATCAAAGTCTGCCTGCGTCACGATGAGCTTTTCGAGGCTTTCAGGTGACACCTTTTCCTCCTGTAGGTTGATTTCCGGCAGCAACCGCCGGAGGCAGCGCATAGCAGCTTCTTTGCACAGGTATTCAAGGTCCGCGCCCACAAAGCCATGCGTGACTGCCGATATCCTTGTTAGGTCTATGCCGGTTTCAAGTGGCATGTTGCGCGTGTGTATCTGCAGTATCTCCAGCCTGCCGCGCTTGTCCGGGACTTTGATTTCTATTTCGCGGTCAAACCTGCCGGGGCGCCTGAGCGCTGGGTCAAGGGCGTTTGGCCTGTTCGTGG
>NZ_DASWIL010000029.1:0-32913 GCF_036397675.1 Nitrososphaera sp.
CCAAGTCTGTAGACTCGTGACAAAAACACAAGCGTGTGTCGTTCGGCGTGCGGGCGTTATGGCTTCTTGCGAGTGTAGCAATATCGTGCGCTAGCACGCCGAACGAAGCAAAGCGAAGTGAGGCGTCATGTCAAATCTACGGTTATGTTTACCAAGTAAGTCTTAACTACTGTCATTAGGCTAGCCTAACTCTGCTTTAAATACTAACTGCCTGCGATTTGGCCAAATCGCACACCTAACTAAGGTAGGGTTTGTAATCATACCCTATCTATAGAGACCCGAAAATATGAAAGTCGGTAAACTGATTTTGCTTTAAATACCCCCCTAGGTACAAATTTTCGAGTCGAAAGCGCAGCGCTGGTAATTTATGACGGGCAAAAATCATGTCTAAAGCTTGTCATGAAACAATTTAACTCGCCGTAAATTTAGGTCGCCGTAGACTAAAGATCTAACGACTTTTTAACTGCCTCAACCTCTTAGCGTTGTATTGTCAGATGTCATTATCGCCGCCGGCATAACTGCTTGTGTAGGTGCCGCAACCATCTTTACGCTTTTGTACATACACTACAATAGTCGTAGACCTGCGCTTGTAGTTGCAAACAGCCCACAAGAACCCTATTTCAAGGCTAGAATAACTGTTCACAATCGCAATAAAACAGCTTATTCGTATCGAATTAGAGTCAACAAGACTTATCTAAAGTGGCAGAGCGACATTGTGACTGGTGGCGACAAAACCATAGCGACATTACCGCAAGATCATGGTAGCGGCGTCATTCTTGACGATGTTTTAGACGAGCTAAAAGAACACGAGATGGTGATCGAAGCTTTAAACTGGCGCCCTCGCCCTTGGTCTAAAGTCGTTTACAAGCAAAAATTTGAAAACATCTAGTATTTGCAGGGCTTAAGGCCGCCTTACTGCGCACGCTAGAAAAACCAAAAAGCCCGATCTTAAACGACCTTTAAGCGCCCAAGTCGGCGCTTTTTCTTTTTCTAAGAATTGTAACAAATGCACAACCTGCACATGTTGTGCAACAAAATTGGTAATCATGATGAAAAAAATGAGAATCTTTTTAAAATAGATCGGCGATTACTTTAGCATTGATACGCGCACGAGACATAAGAAATGGTAAGCTCTGCGAACGCAGAATGGTGAACGACGCAAAGAGTAACGGTTATGATGTTGTCAAAATACCATTCGGTGCAGACTTTATTGAGATGCGCCCACGCCAGAAACCCAGATTTGTTGAGGTCAAGTATGGCTGCGGCCCGATCTCAAAGACGCAAGAGAAGACAAAGAAGTTTGTCGAGTCGCTCGGTATGAAGTATGATGTGCGCCGGTGCGCATGTGATCTTTAACCGCGCATTTCATGTAGCCACTTAACAACGCACAAGTTTTTCTTGACGGTTACGGCTGAAGCCAGAATAATAAACCCTTGTCTGTTACAGACAGGTTTAATGCCGAGGCGCGATGCACTAGTTAGTCGCGGGTATCAATTTCAACGACAGGCAAGCAAGTCTTGCAAAAGCGCAAAGCTTGCCGCTTGTTATTTTTAACCAAGTGCGTTTGAAAGATAGCGCATGTTTCAACATCGCGAGCGCAATTTGCGCAAGTCTCGCCGGTTGTCATGTTACGCTGCCCTAAATGCACAACGCCACGATAGACTAGAAATACATACTCGCCGCCGTTTGCAGGGCTGTCAAGTTCTTTTACGGCTTGCATATTTGACGCTAAAGAAAAGCTTTGTAAAAAAGACTTTGAAATTAACCTGCCCTAAAATGAAAAGGGGGTGTCAGTTCCCTTGCCCTTCGATGACCATCATGGTCAAACTGGACTTGATGCCTTGGTGAGAGCGAATCCGGGCTACGGCCTTTTTCAACTCCTCGTCGTTTGTAGAGCTGACCCTCGCAATGATGTCGTAGACTCCAAACACGCCCTTGACTTCAGCTACGCCAGAGATGAGCTTGAGTTCCTTGATGACGTTGTCTTCAGAACCAAGCTCGCAGTTTATGAGAATGTATGCCTCTGCCATTACCGAGGCTATCGAGACGAACATTAATGAAGTTTTTCGTTTCAAAAGACATAGATTCCACCCTGACGCCAATATGGCGTTGATTTCCAGCTGGCTTAGGGCCATCAGGATAAGGTTCCTGCTCGCCTCGGTCATCGCGGTGAGCAACGGGCTTGCCATAGCCTACTGGAAATACGGCCTATTTGACCCGCTTTATGCGGCGCTGACTTATGCTGGCGTGGTGTTTTTGCATGCAAGCGTAGACCTCCTCAACGACTACTGGGACCACAAGCGCGGCATCGACTCGGCGACCACTAGGACCAAGTTCTCGGGCGGCACCGGCGTGCTTCCGGAAAAGATACTGACGCCGAAAGCCGTCTACACGGCCGGCGTCGTGTTCCTGATACTTGGAATAGCAGTCGGGGCGTACTTTGTGGCAATACGCGGCGTGACTATCGCGGTGATACTGGGCTTTGCGGTTGTTGCGATCTACTTTTACTCCACTTCTATTGTGAACTCGGGTCTAGGCGAGCTGTTCGTGGCAATAAAGGGCGCGTTGATAGTGCTCGGCACCTTTTACGTTCAGACCGCGCTCATCGAACCTGTGGCCATCTACGTCGGTGCAATAGTGGGACTGCTTTCTGCTACGGTGCTCTTTGTAAACGCGTTCCCAGACTTTGAGGCGGACAGGTCGAAGGGCAGGCGCACCCTTGTAATCGTGCTGGGCAGGCAGAGGGCGTCTATGCTGTTTCCCGCGTTTGTAATCGCGGCGTATTCCCTGATTGCGATAGGGGTCCTGCTTGGCTACACGAAAATATACTCGCTTGCGAGCCTGGCCTCGATACCACTTGCTGTAAAGGCAGTGTCGGCGCTGCGTAAAGACCACGAGACCACACAGGGCCTAGTACCTGCTATGGGGGCGACGGTCACCTATTCGAAGATAACTGGCTTTGTACTTGCGGCAAGCCTGCTTTTCTAGCGTACGATCCATTTATTATCGCCGAGCGCTCTTTGAGCGCGCGTGTCAAGTTTTGAGATGTTGAAGGGTTTTGCGACGCCGGACGGCACGCGAAAATACATGGAAAGCGCAGTCGCCGCCGGCAAGCCCAAGGAGCATTTCAGGACATTTGACGGCCTACACCTCTCAAGCATCGGCATGGGGACGTACCTGGGCGACCTGACGCAAAAAGACGACGAGGCGGTGGAAAATGCCGTCTATAATTCCGTCAAGTCCGGCGCCATCAACGTCATAGACACCGCGATAAACTACCGAGCCATGAAATCCGAGAAAAGCATCGGCAGCGCGCTTTTGCGACTTGAAAGCGAGGGCATTTCACGCGACCGGGTGTTCATATCCACCAAGAACGGCTACATCACAAACGACGGCGACTTTCCCGGAGTCGACGTGATGGAGTACATGTACAAGATGTACATTTCCACCGGCGTGATTACCGCTGACGACATCAGCTCTGGATACAACGTCATGAACCCTGCTTACCTTGCCAAGTGCATCGACAGGTCGCTTGCAAACATGCACCTTTCCACCATCGACCTGGTATACGTCCACAACGCGTTTGAAAGCTGGCACAGCGACGTGAGCAGGGAAAAGTTCATGGAGATGCTCGCCCGCGCCTTTGAAGTCTATGAGCAGTATCGGAAGCAGGGCAAGCTGCGCTATTACGGCATGGCAACCTGGACGTGCTTCCGGGTCCCGCCTGAAAGTAACGAATACTTGTCGCTACAGGACGCGGTCAAGGTTGCAGAATCAGTCGGCGGCAAGGACCACGGATTCCGGTTCATCCAGCTGCCGTACAACCTTGCCTACAGCGAGGCTCTTTTGCTGAAGAACCAGCAGGCGGGCGCGGACGTTAACCTGACCATACTTCAGGCGGCGGTCAAGCTTGGAATCGGCGTTTTCACAAGCATACCGCTCTTCCAAGGGCGGCTTCTGCGCTCCCAGATACCTGACTATCCCGGCGCAAAAGACAGCATTTCGAGGCTCTTGCAGCTGGTGCGCTCAAGCCCTGCGGTCATCGCACCCCTCGTCGGCCAAAAGAGGCCCGAGCATGTGCAGGAAAACCTGAAGGTGGCAGATGCGCCACCTCTTACAAAGGCGGAGTTTGAGCAGGCAATGAAGGTTCTGATGGAAAGGCCCACGTCGGAGTGACACGAGAACGCCAGAAATCTACAATCCAGAATCCCTGAGGGTGATTGCATTTTTCAGGGAAAAACGCGGACGCGCTTCGGAACTGCAAAGCATCCTGTTGTCGCTCGTCGAGCCGACGCAAAGCAAGCCGGGAAATTCGTCTTACATCCTTTACACTCACGAAAACGATCCACATTGTCTGATGTTTGACGAAATATGGCTAAACAGAAAGGCGTTTGAAGAACACCTGCAAAAGCCCTACATCCAGTTACTTTTGAAGAGAATCGAGCACCAGGTAGCAGAGCCACCGAGGATCGAAGCCTACCGCAAAGTTCCGATCTAGATCTGGGTTATTGCGTCCTCTATCGACTTTCTGTCCTGCGCGCCCGGCGTCTGCTCCAGGTATTTTACAAGATCTCCTTTTGCGCCGGCGTTGTTTCCGAGCTGCATCCTTGCGACCGCCCTGTTCTTGTATATCGGGCCGTAGCGCGCCGGGTTCACACCTATCGCCTTGGAGTAGTAGGCCTCTGCAAGCGAGTAGTCCTGCTTTTTCAGGAAATAGTTGCCAAGCCCCCTGTAGGCAAGGTAGTACTTGGGGTTCAACTTGACTGCGCGCTCATAGCACACTACTGCTTCTTCTGAGCCCTGCTCGTTGTAGACGCCACCAAGCTGCGACCATGCCTGCGCGTTCTCGGGGTCCTTTTCGGCAGCCTGCCTGAGTATCTCGGCCGCTTTGCCTGCATTGCCCTGCTGTCGCAGCCTCTCTGCCTCAAAGCAGAGCCTGTTTGACTGGGCAAATTGCGCCTCCTCTTTCTTGACGAGTTCCTTCATGTCTGCCGGCACGATTACTATGGCAGTCGAGTCGTCCTGCTCCCAGTCGTCCTCGAACTTTGACTCTGGGACAGCTCCGACGGTGTCAGGTTCCGGCACGTAAGTCAGTATCCTGCGCTCGTCGACGCTGTAGCCGGACACGACGGTGGCGTGCTGGGCCACGTCCTGTATGCCCGGCATTATCGCAATCACAGGAATTCCCTGGTCTATCCTCTTTTTCAAATTCTTCAGCGAGCCCTTGTAGATGTAGGCTGCAAGGCCCGCCTTTTCTGCAAGCTCTATGCCGTCTATCATGACCGCTCCCCTTGGCTGCGCCGGGCTATCCGGCTGCACTAGGTCCTCGCCCCAGTACTTGGCCACCACGTTTATCGCAAGCGGAAGGCGCGGGCTTTCCTCTTCCTTGCCAACAAGCGGCAGCGAGATAAAGTGTTCCGGCTGCGATTCCAAGATGTCTTGCGCGTCTGCGCGCAGGGCAAATAAATCCTTCTACACGCGAATAAAGTTGGCTATTATGTCCATGCCGTCGGCGCCGCTTTTTTCAGGGTGGAACTGGGTGCCATAGATCCTTTTCGTCTCGTGGGCAAACATCTCGTACTGGCAGTCCTGCGAGCTTGCAAGTGACTCAAACCCGGGTGGCAGGCGTGCGACGCAGTAGCCGTGGCTCTCGTAAACTGTGACCTGTTTCTTGCCAAGGGTGAGCGGGTTTTGCTTCGGCGTTATGGTTATCGGGCCCTGCACGTGGCGCGCCATCCTCCTGAGCGAGCCTCCAAGCGTCAGAGCGATTATCTCCGACCCGTAGCATATTCCGAGCAGTGGCTGGCCGCTGTCGTGGCGCGACCTGATTATTCGTGAGTTTGCCGCGTTTATGGCAGGGTCGTTTTTCCGCCTGCCTGACAGAATTACCCCGTCGTAATTCGCAAGGTCTGCCGGCTTCACCTCTGAGAACATTGTGCATTCGTGCTTGACTTTCAGTCTGCCGAGGCACGCAAGGATGTCGGGCGTGAACGGCGAAAGGTTGTCCACCACCAGTACCGGGCGCATCAACTTACCTCTACTGATATGTAGTGGTTCTCGACTATGCCGCCTTCTGCGTGCAGCACGCCAAAGTTGACCCTGTCGTCCGCCTTCCACTCGTACACCCTGTCGGGGGCAAAGTCTGAAATGAACTGCTTGACCACCTGCTCCGCTGTTGCATAGTCTGTGTCGACCATGTAGCGCGCTTCTGCCCTCAAGAATTCTATGGGGCTCGATATAGAAGTCGGCCTGACCACCTGTATATCTGCGTCCGCGAATATCTTTTCAAGCTCCTCTATCCTATCCTGCGCGTCGAGGTCCGGCGCGGGCGTTTCTGGAGTCTCGCCGGGCGCAGGCTGCGAAGGCTGCCGCCCTGCGGCTTGAAGCAAATAGTTTTCGAACGCCTCGGCAGAATCGTCTCCGAGCCCGACATAGAACGTCCCTGTCACCGATGCCCCTACGGCCGCAACCGTGCCAAGCTGCGACACAACGCCTCCTGTATTGCTTGCAGTGTATACCGGTATGAAGTACACCTCTTGCTCGCCTATCTTGTACAGGATGTTCTCGCCCACCTTCGGGGTTCCCTGCAAAAGCGTCTTGAAGTTCTTGTACTTCTCGTCCTTTTCAAGCGCCTCTCTGGCTGCGCTCGGGCCTATCAATTTCGTGGGCGAGTCAAGCGGGACAGAGTAGAACGACATGTCGCCGAGGCCTTCGAGGTTGTTTTCAACTATCATGTAGCCCACAAGGTTCTTGGTCTGCGAGCCGTCAAGCTCAAGCGATTGGAACCCCACAAAGGCAGTGTCTTCAAAGCCCTGGGGCTTGGTTATGATGTAGTAGGGAGCCGGCGCCTCTTGCGGCACGTTGTAGAACTGCCTTGCCTCTATGAACGTCTTGGGGTCAGTCACGTGGTAGCGATTGAACTTCGCAATCTTCCAGATGAACATCTCCTCAGGATAGCGGATCTGCTCTTCGAGCCAGTCAGGCACATCTCGCGTGGCGCCCAGCTCACGGTACTGGCTGTAAAACATCTCTGAAAACGGATCGTCGCCAGTGACTATAATCTGGAGGTCTCCGTCGTACGAGTCTATCAATGCATAGCCGACCAGCTTGAGCATGAAGGGCGCACCCCACGGGACGTGCGAAGTGTCAAGTGCAGCTATGAGGGGCATCATCCAGTAGGTGTTGGTGCCATCGGTCACCGGGAATACCTCCAGTTTCTGCAGCGTGGAGCCAGTGGCGCCAGCAAATCCAAAGTCGTAGGTGAAGTACGGGTACAGCAGGCCCATCCTGTCGTGTATGTCCTTGTACCGCATCACGTGGATTGGGGTTTCAGGGTAGGACAGCATGAAGTTTGGCTCAAACATCCAGCTCAGCGGCGGCGGGACATCGACGCCTCCGGTGCCGTTGTAGTATACGCCCTCGAGCTCGTCGCTAGTGGTCCTGCCCGTGGGGTAGGCGGCCCACGAGTTTGAGAAGAGGCCCCCGTCGCCGCTCTCGCCGTAATAGATGCGGTTCTGGTTAAAGAAATTGTTAGAGTTGGCCAGGTTCCCCGTGTCTGCCTGGAGCATCTTGAATCCGGCGTTAGTATGGGTGTATACTAGGTGTTGGTTGAACCACTCGTTGCCCCTGGCAAGGTTGTCCGGCAGCTTCGGCGTGGTCGTGCTGGTCCAGTACATCGTGCCGCCAAATCGGAGTATGTCGGTGTCGGCAAAGAGGATGTCGTTTCTCTGGCCAAGCTCGGGCTTTAGTTTCTGCGTAGCGGCTTCCTGATCCCAGACGCGGATGGTGTCCAGAGTCTCGCGGTTTTCGTTGACGATGCCTTGAATTGCCGAGGGCGATATCGAGGGTGGCGCGACGTTGTAGTTGACGATGCGCACGTCGTCAAGTTCGGCGATAAAGCGGTTGACGGCTATCTCTTGCGCGATGTACGGGCCCCTGTACTCCAGCTTCTTTGCCTCGGCGATGCTCGTGTTTATCACCACGATGGAGCCGACGATGGCGATGACCGCAACTACTGTCAGTATCCTGGAATACAAGTGCCTCTTTGTAGGATATATCATCACCTTTGCGCGCCTCCTGTCCCAGGCGCCAAAGCCAAGGAACGCGGCGCCAAGGGCGAGCGAGCCGCCTATTAGATACTTTGTGTTAAAGTCAATGGCGGGGCTAAAGAATACTGTAAATCCTGCCCAGAAAATCGCGGCTCCAACAATGATCTCAACTGTCGCTATGTAACCCAAGAACTTGGGCTTGCGCTCTGCCGCGTCAAGGACATAGTTTGAGACGATGTTGACTGCCCCAGAAACGCCGACGTAAAGGAGTAGCCTGACTCCAATGGCGCCAAGAACAGCCGGGATAACAAACGTCAGCGCAGGAATAGCAGTCACCACCCTCTCCTGCGCAAAGGCGCCGTCAAATGGGACCTCTGCAAATGGCAGGCCAAACACGGTCCAAAGTGAGCCGATGCCAATGTCGTTTCCTTCTGTCATGTACGAGACTGCCATACCAAAAGCGAGGTTGCCAAAGAGCGGGGCCATGAGCGCCACCTTGGTAACCTGCCACAGCCCAAAGCTGAGAGGGCTCATCTTGAAATCGGTGTAGCGTGCAGGCTTTGCGGCGGCCTCAAAGTCGGCCCTGCGCACAAAGTTGACGATGGTGTGAAGGCCGTACCATACAATCGAGTGACGGGAGGCAAAGTTTACCCTGACAAGCGCTATTGTGGCAAGGATAATGCCGGAGATTATGGAATACCCCAAGGTCTTTGTAAAGACGTCGCCAAACTCGGACAGGTTGATCAGGAGGTCGACAGATTGGTTGCTGACGACTGTAAAGATGACGATGGCCATCGCTCCAAGTATGGCTATCCTTATCATCCGACCGATGTTCGTGGCGGGGGCCCTGTCCTCTCCGCTATAGGTGTCCCACAATCACCGGCACTATGTCAAAAGGTCCTTTAATGTCTTTCATGCCGCCTCGGCAAGGCCCTTGCACATGAAATACACGGCGGCGAATGCCGGCAGCTCTGCCTCTTCTTTTGCGATGTTGAACGTCTGACCCTTCAGCCTGGCCTTGGCGTGCGTCTTCATCTTCACTTTTACTTTTGTCGAACCGAGCTGGCAGGCGTCTGCGAATGGATCGAACGACTCCAGTCTCGCAATGTCGCACCGGAGCTTTGTCAGGCCGCTCTTGCTGTTGAGCGTGCCGGGCAGCCGGAACACCCTGTGCACATCGGTGGTCACCTGCGGGTCTATCCTGACGCCCATCTGCCGGGTTATCCTGTCAAGCTCTGCCTTGAAGGCAGAGTAGCCTCCCTTTTCCTTGACGATGTTTGTCAGCCTTATCGTGGAAGACGCGCCTATGTCCAGCGTTTCTGCGACCCTCTTGCGCCACCCGTAGTCAAGGCCGCTCCTTGGAAACTTGACAAACGCAAGGTCGCTCCCCGGCGACCTCCTGACGCCAACGCTCTCTGCGATTAGCCCGACGCCCGCGAGGTATCCGACTAGGTCGGAGCGGGCCTGCGAGTCAAGCGGCCTGTACGAGTCGTCGCATATGTGGAAGTGAAAGCCGTTGTTCCCAGAAAAGTAAAGACGAATGTTTTCCTTCGCGATGCCAAGGTCACCCGACAAGAACTCAACCAGCCTTGCAGCCTCTTTCTTCGACCCTTCTATGCACTTGGCGCAGGGTATTGAAACATAATCGGCCTTTTTGCCGCCGCACGCCGGGCACGCATACTCTTTTTCAAGCGTGGGAGAGGCATGCCCGCAGTTTGAGCATATCGGATATGAGTGAGAGGGTACACAGGAGAGGTGCAGGTCCTTGCCGTCGATATCAAATATCAGGTCTGCGCCCTGCCACTGCTTTTCCTGCATCGGGAGCGTCGGGAACCTGTACAGCGCGTTTGAACAATATACGTCGGACGGCACTTCCCTTACAAGCGTGGCCGTGAGCTCGCCGGCACCCTTGAACGAAAGGTGCCGGACCATGCCAGGTATTCCGAACTGCGCATAGCCAAACTCGCGCTGCTCGATGTTGTTAGGCGCTTCCACCAGTTTTTGCTTGAAATAGTATTCGCGAAATGCAGCTCGTACGGCTTTGCTCCCGATCATTTCCTGCGCCTGCCAAACTGTGTGGGGTTTATTATGCCGTCACAATCTTTGGTCGCAAAGCATAGGTTCTCGGTGCGGAGCTTGTCGCACGAAGGCACGAAATACTTGGTCCTGCTCCCTTTGGACCCTGCAAGGTGCTCGACCTGGTATCTCGTTATGCGCTCGTTAAAGTCCGGCGCGTTCTTGAACATCTTTACTATCTCGTCCGTGGGCTTGCCGATTGCAAGCATGTACGTCGCAAGCATCAACCTAGCAGAATGCGGCAGGTTCTCTCCCTTGTTCATCACTTCCATCGCGTGCTTGACGCAGGGCGGGTATTCAGTTACCGCATCGGCCGTGTATTCATAGTGCGGCGCAAGCGCTATCCGCAACACTTCGGCCTTCTCCTTTATCGCCTTTGGCAGCGCGGGGAGGCTCATCGCGTGCACCCTGCTGTTTATCAGCACCGCAAGTTCGTTTCTCACCAAGCGGACGGTCTCGTCTGGCCCGAGGTAGACCTGGCCGCCGCTTACAAGCCTATTTATCATCTTCCATTCCTGCTCATGGAAATGCGACGAACGCGCCAAATAGTCGGTTACTTTGACCTTGAACAGCCTGCCGTCCTCTGTTGTGCCTATCGTGAGCCCGAACAGGTCACCGAAAATCTTTGACAGAAGCGCTCTTCTCTGCGCTTCGTTTTGCTTTTTCAGGTCTTCGGTCAGGAACTTTTCGGCCCTGCGCGCTTCTGCAAGCGCGTACTTTTTCAGGACGGGCTCCATGGCAATTGACTTGACCATTATCAGAGTCACAAGAAATGTCAGTATCTCAGTCTCGTACCTTTCCACCCTGTCGTAGACCTTTCCGGACACGCCGACCTGTATCCGTTCTGCAGCCCGCTCTATGATGTCTGCCATGTCAGGCCTGTCAAGTTCCTCCCAACCAAACTCTGACTGGCGCAGGTACTCGCCTGCCTCGTTGAGGAACGGGTACCTGGCCAGGTCGCCGGTCCCAAGGCGGATGGACAAACATGTGTTATTCTGCACAACTGCCATAAAACGACATCGCAATAACTTTACTAACCGCCTTTTTCACAACATGCCAGTGAACTCTGGCTACAAGGTGGGATTCCACGTGTCGATCAAAGGCGGGATAAGCAACGCGGTCGACAACGCAATGTCAATCGGATGTTCTGCTTTCCAGATATTCAGCCGCAGCCCGCGTGGGTGGCAAGCAAAGCCCCTTGCGCCGGCAGAGGCCTCACTCTTTCAGGAAAAACTGGCTACCAGCGGCATTGACAGGAACGCGACTCTGGTCCACATGCCCTACCTGCCGAATCTGTCAGGTCAGGGCGATCTCTACAAGAAATCGGTCGAAACGCTTGCAGGCGAGCTTGTACGCGCCGGCGAGCTCGGGATACCGTACCTGGTCATACACCTTGGCAGCCACCTTGGCAAGGGAGTTGACGAAGGCATGAGGCAGTTAGCAAGCGCGATAGCGACTGCCCGTGACGTGGCAAAAAAGAAGGGCGAGAACGTTATGATACTTTTGGAGAACAACGCGGGCCAGAACCCGCGCGTCGGTGGGAACTTTGAAGAAATCCGCAAGATCCTCGACATGGTAGGCGTCAACGCGGATGTCTGCCTCGACACCTGCCATGCGTTTGCCTCTGGCTACGACCTTAGGACGGCAAGAAACGTGGAAAAGACCCTCGACGCATTTGACGCGGCAGTGGGGCTCGAGGATCTAAAGTTCGTGCACCTGAACGATTCCAAAGGCGCGCTTGGTGCAAGCTTGGACCGGCACGAACATCTAGGCCTTGGCAAAATCGGAAAAGCGGGGCTGTCCGCGTTCGTGCGCCACAAGGCTATCGCGAAACTGCCCATAGTGTTGGAGACTCCGATAGACGAAAGGAGGGACGACATGGGCAACATGAAGGCGTTTTTGGAGCTAGTCGGCTAGCCTGTGCGACTGAATCCCTGCATTGTCCTTGTTGTACGAGACCGTGACGACATCGCCTTCGTCGTAGGGGCAGTTTTCAATCTCGCGTGGGTGGTCAAACGTGTCGACTGTGCAGGTGCCATTCTCCTTAAAGACGACCTTTGCATCCTCGGTGACCGACTCTTTGACAAAGAGGTCCTTTATCGGAAAGCCCGTGATCACCTGCACACCCATAAAGGCGCCAAAAAGTATGAGGCCGAAAAGTACTGCCAGTTTCTTACCCGACATCTTTGCGATGCTGCCGTCAGACTCCGGCTCGTAGCCCATGTCAATCCTAGCACGGTGTTTCTAAAAAAGCTACGCGCAAATGGGCCGGCATATCACTTTTAAGTAGGATGGCAAGATTCAATCCCTACCTATGGTGTTTGGCAGGGACATAAGGCTCAGTAGGATACTGAAGGACGGCAAGATGCTGTGCATACCTATGGACCACGGCATCAGCAACGGCCCCATAAGGGGACTTGAGGATCCGCACGGCATTATATACCAGTGCGAGAACGCCGGCCTCACCTGCGTCCTTGTAAACAAGGGCATAATCAAGACAATGCCGAGGCCTACACACATCGGCCTTATCGCCCATTTCTCTGGAAGCACCTCGCTTGGGCCGGCGCCAAACCGCAAGATGCTCATGGGAAGCGTGGAAGAAGCGCTAAGGCTCGGCGCCGATGCGGTTTCACTTCACATCAACATTGGGGCAAAAGAGGAGCCCGAGATGCTGCAAAAACTTGGCATGATAGCCGACAAGTGTGACGAATGGAGCGTGCCCCTCGTTGCCATGATGTACCCAAGGGGCGAGGGGATAAAGAACCCCCACGACCCCGAAATTGTTGCTCACGCTGCGAGGGTGGGTGCCGAGGCGGGCGCCGACATTGTTAAGGCAGTATACACGGGCGATGTGTCGTCGTTCCGCAAGGTGGTCAAGTGCGTTCCTGTCCCACTGGTGATAGCAGGCGGGCCAAAGGCCACGACGGACCTAGAAATACTAGAAATGTGCGCGGGCGCGATGAAGGCGGGCGCCAAGGGCGTCACATTTGGACGCAACATATTCCAACACAAGAACCCGCCGGCGATGGTGCGCGCCCTACATAAGGTGATATTTGAAGACAAGAGCGCCAAAGAGGCTGTAAAGGAACTTGGCTGAAGCAAAAGACCTGATAGTCAGGCCGACGGTGCCAAAGGCGGGGCTTGAGAAATTCCTCTCAAAGCTAAAGAACGTGAGTATACTAAACGTCGACCCCAAGAATGTTTCAGGCAAAAAGTTCCAGACCATCTTCGAGTCGCAGGACGCTGACATGATAATATGCAAGACGTTTGACCAGATGAAGTCTGCGAAGCAGACTGGCAAGCCATTTGGATACTTCAAGAAGGTGCTTGGAAACGCCGACGTGAACGAGATAGAGAAGGCGTCGCAGGCAGGCGCGTCGTTTGTCATAGTCGACACAAGCGACTGGAAGATAATCCCACTTGAAAACATCATAGCTAGGTTGCACAAGTCAAGGACAAAGGTCTACGCGATGGCATCAGGCGCGAAGGAGCTCTCTACCATGTTCTCGGTGCTCGAGCTTGGAGTCGACGGCGTGATACTGTCGACAGACAGCAAGGACGAGGTAGAGAAGGCAGGTCGGCAGCTTTCGACCGTAAAGTTCCCGATAAGAGTAGCCAAGATAACAGAGGTCAAGGACGTGGGGACGGGCGAGCGCGTCTGCGTTGACACCGCGTCCATGATGGGCATGGGTGAGGGGATGCTTGTCGGCAGCCGGTCCAACTTTATGCTTCTTGTGCACAACGAATCGGTGGGCTCGTCGTTCACGTCGCCCAGA
Source organism: Nitrososphaera sp. (assembly GCF_036397675.1). Taxonomy (GTDB): domain Archaea; phylum Thermoproteota; class Nitrososphaeria; order Nitrososphaerales; family Nitrososphaeraceae; genus Nitrososphaera. The sequence goes on from NZ_DASWIL010000029.1 coordinate 13,901, forward strand.
CCTTTCCGCGTGAACGCCGGAGCCGTCTACTGCTACACGATAACGCCTGACGGCAACACCCGCTACCTTTCAGAGGTCGAGTCGGGCACCGAGGTGTGGATAGTGAACAAGGAAGGCCAGTCGAGAAAGGCAGTAGTCGGCCGGTCAAAGATAGAGACGCGCCCGCTCTTGCTCATAAGAGCGGAGATAGAGGGTGAGACCGGGACCGTGATACTGCAGAACGCCGAGACCATACGCCTGATAAAGCCCGATGGCAAGCTGCTCTCCGTGACGGAGGTCACTGCCGGCGACCAAGTCCTCGGGTTTGCCAAACCGGCTACCGGCAGGCATTTTGGCATGGAAGTTCCAGATGAGTACATCGTAGAAAAATAATCAGACTGCCGACTCTCTCTTTTTCGTGGACCATGTTCAAATCGCTGTCTGCCATGTCCTCGACGCGGGCAATGCGCAGTTTGAGCGGCGAAGTGGTCTTTTCGTGAAGGAATGTGATGGGTGAGCCCTTTTGCACTTTGGCCTCGGCGTAGTTTTCGATGTCCTTTTCCTTCACGCCGTTTGCGACGAGCGTCTTTTTTACCATCTCGGCAAGCTGGTCAACTGCCCTTATGAACACTCGAGGAATTCATGTGTCTGTCCTTGCGACATCTGATATATCGCCTGCGGATTTTCTCGGCGGAGGATAAAACTGCAAGTCACCTCTCGAGCCGCAGGGCGGCGCCCCAAGCTCAAAAAAGCGAGCTGATCGTACAGTAATTTTTCACTGCATGGTCTAGGAGTCTAAAGCATGCCTGATATTGACGAACTAGGCAAACGCTGCTCACAATGCTTGCTCAGGAGGAACAGATGACAGACCAGGTTATACTTGGCAACTGCAAGCGTATAATGCAGAAACTTCCTGAGAATTCAGTGCAGGTTACGATAACATCGCCTCCCTACAGGAACGCGATAAACTACGACATGCACGCTTCCGGAAATGGTGGATATTACAGGGGGAACGCCGGCATCGGGACCCCCGAGTACCTGGACGAGATGGAGGAGATATTCGGCGAAAAGGTCTACCGCGTCACAAAGGACGGCGGCTACTGTTGCATAGTGATCGCCAACGAAGTGGTCAACGGCACGATACTACCGCTGCCGCACATGCTGCTCTCCAGGCTTGTACAGCCCTTTGGGAGGTGGCAGCTGCACGAGGAGATAATATGGCACAAGGTGACCGGTGGCACGAACCGCTACGGCTCGTTTGTCATAAACCCGTACCCGAAATACTACCGGGCAAACATTATGCACGAGTTCATACTTGTACTTAGAAAAGGCGACGTCGCAAGTGGACGCAAGCGCAAGGAGGCCCTGCCGGCCACGCACGAGGAGTGGACGAAGGAGATAGCAAATTCCGTGTGGCACATCGCCCCCGTCCCACCGGGGTATATCGCGCACCCTTGCCCGTATCCAGAAGAGATACCATTCAGGCTTATGCAGGTCTATTCGTACAAGGGCGACGTCGTCATGGACCCGTTCAACGGCAGCGGCCAGACCACAAAGGTGGCGTACAACCTAGGCAGGCGCTATATCGGAATCGACATGGTCAGGGAGTACGTGGAACTTGCCAAGTTGCGGATCGCCAGTGAGCCGCTTCACATAAGGCAGGAGACGCTCATAGCGAGCTGGAAAAAAATCCGGTCCCACTACAGGCACAGATAGTTTTATTTCTGCCGGCCCGCTATCGGGGGCATGGTAAGTTCTCAATCAGTAATCCACAGCCGGCACGGAGCCTGTTCCGGGGCAAAACTTTTGCATTCCTGTCAACACTCATTAAGGACGGCTCGCCGCAGATCTCATCCGTCTGGGTTGACATCGCCGGCGACGACATACTGATAGACACTGCACAAGGCCGCGTAAAGCAAAAGAATGTGGCGCGGGATCCCCGCGTGGCGATATCGGTAGTCGACAGCACCAACCCCTACGCTTTGGTGACTGTAAGGGGAAAAGTTGTGGAGCAGACTGCCGAAGAGGCAGACAGATACATCGACCTTATGGCGAAAAAGTACCTTGGCATGGGCAGGTACCCGTTTGCGATGCCCGGCGAAAAGTGGATACTCTTGCGGATAAAGCCGGAACAAGCGTTTTTCATTCGGCTCCGACAGTGATCAGCCGGGCCGGGTGTTTCTTTCTTTCAACAAGCGCCCTAGGGCCTTCTGCCTTATCGCCGTGTCGACGTACTCGGCGTCGCAGTCCGTGCACACCGTGTAGACGGCGGCGCTATCCTGGCTTGGCGTTATCACCTTCTCCCATCTGAGGGGAAACGACTTTTTCGAGCACACGACGCAGGCCGGCTTGCCCTCAAGCGCGGACCCGTCGGCCCCGGTGTAAATGGCGTACATCTCGTAGCTGTCGGCCTCTAGGAGCTTCCACATGGAAGCAAACGACTCGATGGAAGCGCCGTCAAACCCTAGCGCCTGTAGGCGAGGGACGTGGTCGCTTAACGACATCCTGACAGGTGATCCGGGAAGGAAATATTAACCATGCACGCCCGGTCGGCGAGCTTTAATAGCTGCGTATAGAATATAGTGTTGTGTCAGCCGCTACGTCGTCCGGGAAACGGCCGGCGGGTCACCGGTGCAACCTTTGCGGCAGAGTCTTCGAAAGCGCGGACCTGCTGGAGGCGCACAAGAGCATGGAGCACGGCAAGTCAACCCACCCGCCCGCGGGTGTGGGCTAAGTAAGTACATAAGTGCCTCTTTTACCACCTAATTACGTTGGCAAAGATCTGCGTTTCAATCGCCGAGGAAAGCGTGGGAAAGGTAAAGGAGCAGATGAAGCTGGCGTTTGAGGCCGGCGCGGACTTTGTCGAGGTACGCTTTGACTTTCTAAAACCAGGTGAGGTGATGGCGGCAGTCGACCTCATAGGCGAGGACAGGGGTAGGTGCGTGTTCACGCTCCGCTCAAAGAGTCAGGGAGGCAGGTTTTCCGGGACGGAGGCGGAGAGGATGCGCATCTTGAGAAGGCTGGCGGAGGCCAGGCCGATGCTAGTTGATGTTGAAATTGAAACCCTAAGGGCCAACGACAACCTTGCAGACTACCTTGAACTTGCAAGCATACCAACCCTTGTCTCTTGGCACGACTTTGACAAGACGCCTTCAAACGAGGAACTGTCGCCGATATTGACAGAGATGCGCATCTTTAGCACCTACGTCAAGGTGGTGACTACTGCTCAGAGCATCGACGACTCGCTGGGGCTGATGGGGCTGTACGAAAGCGCCGTCGGCGTGCATCCGATAATATTTGCAATGGGCGAGGCAGGTGTGCTTACGCGGATTCTCTCGGTGTTTTACGGCGCGCCATACGCCTATGCAGCGCTTGACAAGGCAGTCGCGCCCGGGCAGCTGACCCTCACGCAAATGAGAAAGCTATATGACGGGATCAAGGGCAATCGCTCTTGACGATGGGAAGCGCTCCCACCAAAACCTACTGCATAATAGGCGACCCCGTGCACCATTCGCTGTCGCCGGGGATGCAAAACGCCGCGTTCAACGCCCTTGGACTTAACAGCACCTACATCGCTTTTCGGGTGTCGGCAGGCGAGCTGAAAGCGTCGATACAGTCGCTCCGGGCCATAAATATAGCTGGATTCAACGTAACGATACCGCACAAGGTGGCAGTCATGAAATACCTTGACGAGCTGGACGCAACTGCAAAAAAGGCCGGCGCCGTCAACACCGTCAACAACATTGAAGGCGTCCTCAAAGGCTACAATACGGACATACACGGCTTTATTGAGCCGCTGAGAAGGCGCAAGATAGACCTTTCCGGCATGACCGTGCTTCTGCTAGGCGCAGGGGGCGCGGCGCGGGCCGTGATAGTCGCGCTGTCAGAGCAAGAGGGCGTCGCCAAGGTTGTGATTGCAAACCGCGACCAGAAGAAGGCGGCGGAACTTGCAAAGGCCGGCGAAGCGCTCGGACTAAAGTGCGAGTCAATGCCGTTCGACTTGGTCATGACAGCGTCGGCTGAAGCAGACATGATAGTAAACGCCACTTCCATCGGGCTTGGCAACGAGCCGTCGCCCGTAGACTCTGATCACATTAAAAAGGGAACCATCGTTTACGATATTGTGTACAGGCCGGTGGTGACCGACCTTATAGAACAGGCCAAATTCGCGCAAGCCAACGTGGTGTACGGCTATGAAATGCTGCTGGAGCAGGGCGCAAAGGCGTTTGAGATATGGACCGGGCTTGAGGCGCCGAGGGATGCCATGAAAAAGAACCTGCTCGGGATATTCGGGGAGCCGACATGAAGGTCAGGGCGACCATGCACGGCGCAGTGTCCATAGTGAACGCGATAGCCACGGGCAACGGCTCGGCGCTTGGGATATCGCTCACGGTTACCGCAGAGGCAGAGATGACCCGCGGCAAGGGCCTGCGCTTTCTGACCGGCAGAAGCGACGACCGGCTAGTGACGAACATCGCGAAAAACGTCCTGCCTGTCGGCACGCTCGAAAAGAACCAGGTCGCGGTAAGAGTGCGCTCTGAAGTCCCGGTAGGCTTTGGCCTGAAAAGCTCCAGCGCCGTTTCAAACGCTATAGCACTTGCCCTCAGCAAGCTGGTCCGGGACAAGATAGACGACATGGCGGTGCTTGATGCCGCCGTCAGATCTTCGCTTGACGCCAACGTGACCATAACGGGCGCCTTTGACGACGCGACAGCCTGCTACTTTGGGGGTTTTGTTGTTACCGATAATTATGCTAGAAAACTGATCAGGCGCGAAAAGGCCCCGGACAACCTCTATGCGGTCATACTTCTGCCAAGAAACACGCCGCGGGGCGACGTGAGCAAGCTGCGCGACTTGTCTGACCTGTTCCTCGACGCATACCGGCTTGCTGAAGCCGGCGAGTACTGGAAGGCGATGAAAATGAATGGAGTGCTTACCTCCGCGGCGCTTGCCTCAAGCTACAAGCCGGTCCTTGCCGCCCTGGAAAAGGGCGCAGTTGCGGCCGGCACGTCGGGCAACGGGCCGTCGGTAGCCGCAGTCGCGTACGAGGACGAGGTGGACGACATAGAGTGCGCGTTTTCCAAATTCAACGGCAAGGTGCTTGTCTCGAAGGTTAATAACCAGAAGGCGGTCGTGGAGGTCCTGTAATGGCAAGCATGGTCGTGCGCAGGTCCAAGCTAGCCGGAAGCGTGAGGTGCCCGTCAAGCAAGAGCTACACGCACAGGGCGCTTGCGGTAGCGTCACTTGCCTCCGGCCAGTCGACAATAATAAACGCGCTCCTTGCGCGGGACACGCTTGCCACGCTTGCGTGCTGCAAGGCATTTGGAGCAGAGGTGGAAAGCAGGCGCGACGGCAGGGCCGTGCAGGTCAGGGGCAGGCACAACTTTGAGCCCCCTGACAACGTTCTCAATTGCGAGAACTCGGGGACCACAATCAGGATAATGACTGCGATGGCCGGCCTTGCGAGCAAGGGATACGTGGTCTTGACAGGCGACGAGAGCCTGCGCAGGCGCCCCATGCAGCCTATGCTAGACGCGCTCTCGCAGCTGGGAGTCGAGGCGCACTCTGCAAGGAAGAACGGGACGCCTCCGATTATCGTCAAAGCCGGCGGAATAAAGGGCGGGACTGCCATCATCGACGGCAGCATATCGAGCCAGTTCATATCGGGCCTGCTCATAGCCGGCGTTTACGCAAACACCGAGATACTGCTCAAGATAAAGGGCGACCTCGTATCGAAACCCTACGTCAGGGCCACGCTTGCGACTATGCAGAACTTTGGCGTAAGGGTGGACCACGACGAGAACATGTTAGAATACCGAATACACAACGCAGAATACAGCGCTGCGAGGTTTGACGTGCCAAGCGACTTTTCCACCGCCGCCCTCATACTCGCCGCAGGCGCGCTTGCCGGCGACAAACTGAAGGTAAGGGGCCTCAACTTCAACCTGCCCCAAGGCGACTCGCAGATAGTGGACATAATGTCTGCTATGGGCTGCGGGGTAAAAGCAGACAGACAAAAAGGCGAAGTGGTAGTGCACGGTGCCGAGAGCTTGGTGGGAGGAGAGTTTAACCTTGGCGACACTCCCGATTTGCTGCCCGTAGTGTCCATACTTGCGTTAAAGGCAAGTTCGCCTGTCAGAATAACCGGGGTCGCGCACGCCCGCGTCAAGGAGACGGACAGGATCGCAAACATTGCCGTAGAACTTACCAAACTCGGCGCAAGAGTCGAAGAGTTCCAAGACGGGCTTGTCATTAACGCGCCCAAGAAATTGAAAAACGCGTCGCTAGAGGCCTACGAAGACCACAGGCTGTTCATGGCATTTGCCATAGCTGCGATGATGACAGAGAAATCCGTGGTGGCAGGGGCTGAGTCCGTTGACGTGTCCTACCCGAACTTTGTGCAGGACATGAAATCGCTCGGGGCGAGGTTGTCGCCGATGTCGAGCCGTGAATAATCAAAAAGCCAATATATAGAACGGCGCCAAGTGTGCTCTGTAAATGGGCGGAAATATTCTTGGCGAGCGCTTTGCAGCCCTGAGCTTCGGTGAGAGCCATGGCCGCTGCGTCGGTATCGTGGTGGACGGCTGCCCTGCCGGCCTGCCGCTCGCAGAGGCCGACATACAGGGTCAGCTGGACCTGAGAAAGCCAGGCCAGTCGGTAGTCACCACCCAAAGGAAGGAGGAAGACAAGGTGGAGATACTCTCCGGGGTCTTTAACGGGTTTACCACAGGCGCGCCCATCTGCATGCTAATCTGGAACAAGGACGCGGATTCGCGCTCGTACGAGACTATAAAGAGCATACCGCGCCCCGGACACGCGGACTATCCTGCGATGGTCAAGTACGGCGGCTTTGCCGACTATCGCGGAAGCGGCAGGTTCTCCGGCAGGCTGACTGCCACGCTTGTCATGGCCGGAGCAGTGGCGCAAAAGCTCTTGAAAAGCACGCTTGGCATCGAGACTGTCGCCTACACGTCGGAGATAGGCGGCATCAGGGCAGGTAATATTACAAAGTCAAACATCCCTTCCAGGTACTCCAACGACGTCAGGTGTCCTGACCCGGACGCGGCGGCAAGGATGAAAGACGCCATCCTGAAGGCGCGCAAGGACGGCGACTCGCTTGGCGGCGTCGTGGAATGCATAAGCGCAGGACTTCCAGTGGGCCTAGGGGAGCCGATATTTGCGTCGCTCGAGTCGGACCTGAGCAGGGCGCTTTTCAGTATTCCCGCAGTCAAGGCAGTAGAGTTTGGCTCGGGTTTTGAGGGCTCCAAGAGGCGGGGCTCTGAAAACAACGACGCCTACTACTTGGAAAACGGCAAGGTGATCACAAAGACAAACAATGCCGGCGGAATCCTGGGTGGTCTCTCAACCGGGATGCCGCTTGTGCTTCGCGTCGGGTTCAAACCTGCAGCATCAATAGCAAAGGAGCAGGAGACGCTGGACGTCTCGACCAGCGCCCAGACCAGGCTTGCGGTGCCTGGTAGGCACGACCCATGCGTCGTCCCGAGGGCGCCTCCAATACTCGAGTGTGTGGTGTCGATGGTGCTAGCGGACCACGTATTGAGGGCAGGCCTGATACCTCCGGTTCTGAAGGTGGGCAAGCAGTGACAGTTCAAAAGAACAAGGAGCTGGAATCCCTCAGACTAAAGATACGCGCGCTGACCTCCGAAATAATGGCAAAGGTGCAGGAGAGGACGCAGCTTGCAAGGCAGGTGGGCGAGGTGAAGGGCCGTCTCGGCATCGACGTCAAGGACGAGAAGGTCGAGCAGGAAATCCGCCTTATGGTCGCAAGGCAGGCAGAAGAGTCGGGGATGGGCAAAGAGTTTGCCCTCAGGCTACTTAGCGTTCTCCTGCAGGAATCGGAGCTTGTACAGGAAAAGAGTCGCCCGCTAAAAGCACGGCAGACGCATATTAGCATATTCCGCAAGGCAAAACAGATGGAGGCGGCAGGCAGCAGGATAATCCACCTCGAGGTGGGCGAGCCTGACTTTCCTGCGCCGGCGCAGGTTGGCAATGCATTAGCCGAGTCGTTTGCAAAAAGACAATACCACTACACGGATACTCGAGGAATACCCGCGCTCCTTGACGCCATCGCAAAGAAAACCGGCGTGATCGAGGACAGGGTAATTGTGACGCCCGGCGGCCGCTTTGCCGTTTTTAGCGCAATAGCCGCGCTGGTTCGACCCGGCGAGGAAATAATCACGATTGAGCCGGCGTGGCCAGCGTATAAAGAGTGTGCCGACTTTGTCGGGGCCCGCACCAAGGTGCTAAGGACAACTATGGAGAAGGGGTGGACGCCGGACGTTTCCGAGCTTGCGGCGATGGTGACTGAAAACACCAAGATGATCGCGATAAACTACCCAAATAACCCCACCGGCAAGGTAATCAACGAAAAGACGATGGATGGAATAGTCTCGCTTGCGCGCGACCACGCGTTGTATCTACTGAGCGATGAGGTGTACTCGAACTACTCGTTTGCGCCCTTTGAAAGCGCCCTTTCATACAGCTATGACCGGAGCGTCGTCGTGTCGTCGTTTTCAAAGACTTATGCAATGACTGGGTTTAGGGTCGGTTACGCAGTAGCGTCGGTAGACACGATAAGGCAGATGGCAAAGGTGCAGGCCGCAGGCATCACAAGCGTCGCCGAGCCGGTGCAGCGCGCGGCTCTTGTGGCGCTTGGGCAGGACGCTTCCGGGAACGTAGATTTAATGAAGAAAAGGCTCACTTTCCTGTCGTCAAGGTTAAAGGAAATGTCGCTCCGGTTCATCGAGCCGGACGGGGCAATGTACATCTACCCACAGCTGCCTGCAGGAGAGGACGTGGAGCTCGTAGAAAAACTGCTCGAAAAAGGCGTGGCAATTGCGCCTGGGAGCGGCTTTGGCGACTCGTACAGGCAATTTGTGAGAATATCTGCCTGCCGGCCGGAAGAGGAGATGGCCGAAGGCCTGAACATGATGGAAAAGGTGCTTAGAAGGGAGAACTGACATGCAGTTCGCAATCATAGGTGCGGCAGGCAAGATGGGCTCGTGGTTTGCAGGGTATTTTGCCCGTAAGGGATTTACAGTCTCGGCGTTTGACGTCAAGCCCTTTGCCATCGCCGGCTCCAATAGAGCGCCAAGCCTGCGCGAGTGCGTGCGCGATGCAGATTTCGTGCTCGTCTGCGTGCCAATGCAAAAGACGACAGAGCTGATAAGAAAGTGCGCCAAGGAGATGAAGAAAGGGTCGCGCTTGGCCGAGATCTCGTCGGTCAAGAGCGCGACGTTCCCAGTATTGAAGAAGGTGCGAAAAGACCTGCAGGTTCTGTGCGTGCACCCGATGTTTGGCCCCGGCGCCGACGGCACGAAGAATCTAAAGATGCTCTTGGTTCCGGTGCGCGACAAGGCAGACGAGCAGGCGGCGGCTGAACAGGCGTTTTCCGGAATGTCAATAAGCGCCATTGCCGACGCCCGGACCCACGACAAATCAATAGCAGTGGTGCTTGGTCTGACGTACTTTGTCAACATTGCTTTTGCCGGAGTGATATCAAAAGAAGACCTGCAGGCCCTAAAGCAGGTCGGCGGGACCACCTTTGGCTTCCAGTCGATGCTTGCAGAAAGCGTCATGACGGACGAGCCCGAGCTTGCGGCGGCGCTTCTGCGCGACAACCCTTACTCTCCTGCGTACATAACTAGGTACCTGAAAGGTGCGCAAGAGCTCGCCCGGACCAAGAATCTGGAGCCACTGTTGAAAAAGGTAAAGCGGAACCTGCAAAAGCAGCAGGACCTGCAGGAGTCGTACCGCCGCATGTACGAGATGCTCAGAGACGGAAATATTACATAAGCGCCATTCTATTGTACGGTAATGACACTTCTCTGGCGCGACCAGTGGCTCAAGCCGCTGACTGACGGCGACGCGGGCACGGACAGGTGCGCCCACTGCAACAAGAAATTCCGCAAGATCGAGTTCGTTACTGCCTGCGACTTTTGCGAAATAGGCGTGATGCACGACCTTTGCGCCAACAAGCACATCCTCGCAAGGCACAAAAAAGAGGTCGAGGCCAAGATAGACTCCCACCGGGACAGGCCGCTTCACGACTACCAGTAAAAATGTCAAAAAAGTTTGCGTTGTCCTCTTTTTAGCCATGTCTGTCAACAAGCATTGGATTGTCTGGAAAACTGTTCACGTTCAACGCTAGCTCGTTTGCACTTGACGTCAACGTCGAGAGCCTCCTGAGGTCGAGGGGCGCGATAACCCTGGACTTTGGCTCGTCGGCCTACATCAATTCCGACCTGATGCCCCTTATCCTGACAGAACTGGTTGAAAAGTCGTCGCCTAACGCAAGCGAGGCCTTGGTTGCGCAGCTAAAGGCCGAGATCGTGTGTGTTGAGGCGCAGTGCCAAAAGATGGCAGAGGACGGCGTCAGGCTTACCCAGCAGCTGAAATCCGCAAGTGCAGAAACTGCTTCTCTGAAAGAGAAGCTGTCCAGCGCCAACAAGAGTATTGAATCGCTGAAGGCAGAAAGCACGCAGCTGCAGGTGGCTCAAAAAAGCACCACGCAGCCGGCGTTTGACAGGGCGCAGTACGACAGGATCATCCGCGAGTTCCAGCAACTAAAGGCGCAGAGCGCCGAGGCGATAACCTCATTGAAGGTACTCGAAGACGAGAATGAGGAGCTCCGAGAAGAGCTGGACGCGCTCAAGGGACAGGCAAAGACCGCGCCAGCGCCAAAAGCCGGCTGATTTCATTTTTAAGACTTATATAACCAAGATTGCGGAAATCCCAACGATGGTTGAAAAGACGACGGCCGTGTGGCTGATCATATTGACTTTAATTGTCTGCGCAGCCGTTCCGGGCATCCTAATTTACGTCACCACAATCCCTGCGGCAAAAATGCTCTCGGGGTTCCAGATGGCCAACGCGGTCGCCCACGTGATTGCGCTCCAACAGTAATTCAGAGTCTTTTTAACTTTTCAGGAATAGAGATTTTATGGGTTTTGGCGGGTCGGATGGCGCAGAAAAAAAGAAGCGCGTCGTATGGTCAATGATCATCCTTGTAGTCGTTGTAGTCGCCGCAGGAGTAGCGACGATGGCAATTACAGGCTATTTCAGGGAAAGCGACCCGATTTACCAGTGCATAGGCGACCCCCGCTCGCAGCCTTTCCAAGTGTCAGTGCCGGTGACTGTGACCGAAGACGGCGTGCCCGTACGAGTGTCAAGCGGCATCGGCATAGCACAGGATTGCACGTTCCCGGTGCACACGCTTGAAGAAGGCGTCATACACGTGGCCTATCCGAGGTCATATCCATTCACGCTGGGGCATTTCCTGTTCAACTGGAAGATAGACCTTACAAGGTATGACACAACGGTCTACGTCAATGGACAGCAGCACACCGACGGCCACTTCCTGGACATCGTGCTCCGTGACGGTGACGAAATAAGGGTCGAATTCGTGAGCAGAAGGTAAAATAACATGTCCGCATAAAGCCAGAGGATCCCTTGAAAGAGATCCGGACCGAAATAGACATTGGTGCAAGCCCGCTGCGCGTCTGGCAGGTGCTGACCGACTTTGCAAGCTATCCCGATTGGAACACGTTCATACGCAAGGTGGAAGGCGAGCCCGTGGAAGGGACCAAGCTCCGCATACACATAACCACACCGGCGGGCGTTAACCGCGAGTATTCGCCGAAGGTGACAAAGGTTGTGGCTGAACGCGAGCTGCGCTGGCTTGGCAAGATGCCCGGGCTTCTTTCCGGCGAGCACATCTTTGCGATAGAGCCGGCGGGCGACCAACGCGCGCACCTAGTGCACCGGGAGATGTTTGGTGGCCTGCTCACGTCGTTTTTTGGCTCTAGCCTCGACAACGACATCAAGAATGGATTTGAGGAGATGAACAAGGCTCTCAAGAAGAGGGCCGAAGGGTAGCGCAGCAACAGTTTATTTACGACTTTGGCGCGCATATTATTGTGCCAGACTACTACCAGGTCCTTGGACTGGGACCAGGGGCATCGCAGGAGGAGATAAAAAAGTCGTTCCGCGCGCTTGCGCTGAAATACCACCCTGACAAGAACAAGAACTCGGAGGAGTCTAAGCAAAAGTTCATGAAAGTTGTCGAGGCATATGAAGTGCTGTCAAACGAGCAGGCGCGCAGGAAATACGAAGAAAACCCGTTCTCTGCGTCGGGCCAAAAGTGGACTCCGCCGGCAGACTTTGGCACCGTATACAGCTACGATGAGATCAAGCGACAGTATAGACAGACGGTCCAAGGCGGTATGTGGGACATAAGCGACGCTGCCAGCAGGGGCATGTGGAAGGCGACAGTTGCGCTGTTCTGCGGGCTGGCCGCGATTGTGGTGTTTATTCTTCTTGTGAACTAATGCCTGTTCCGCTTGCGCCTGTGCTCCTCTTCTTGCGTCTTCTTTTTGTCAAAGACTGCATACTTGTAGGTAAAGAAAGCCCCTATGATAAAGCCGGGCAGGGAGAACGTCAGAAAAGACGACGAGCCTGCAGCGGCGGCGAGCAAGAAGGCAAGGCCGCCTGATGCAAAGGAGGCTATCATGAACATCAATATAACCTGTTTTCCTACAGCCAAATCAGCTACCTTTGCAAAGGACGGTATAAGTCGTTTTCTATAGTCGAAAAGCGCGGTATAAACAATTAGGTCGTCTATAGTAGCATGTGCAGCAGATGCCTGCTCTGAGCCTGTTTATTCAGTCAGTCAGTCAAGTCGCGACCATGATTCATGGTGGGACAAGCACACCTGGAGAGCGCTCAACGATACACCGACAGCATCAATCTTTCTATATAAACAAACGAGATGTCAGAACCCTACACTTACCTCTTGTTTTATACCTATCTGTCCTATCCTAATGTACATGGGTGGACTTGGATTATGCTCTTGTTGCAGGTCAGACCAACTGCTTACTGAGCATTATGTTAAGGAGCTCAAGGAGAAGGTTATGATTTGCAGGGACTGCCATGATGTGATGGATGGATATCTGAAGTTGATCGAAAGATACAGCCAGCTATTAGTAAAGCCCCAATAAATGCAAGTCGACAAGGATTCCTCTGCGTGCGTGCCTTATTTTTTCCGGTTTGAATTCGATGCGGTTCAATTACAAGTTAAAGTGCACAGCCACAGCTGTTGCAAAACTTTGAGCTGGGCGTGTTTTGATGGTTACATTTCTTGCAGATATTTCGAAGCCTTGAGCCACACTGGTTACAAAATGCTGAATCTTGCGGATTCTTGGTTGCGCAGGCAGGACACTTGGTCTTTGATGCATCTGCAGATTGAACTGCAGGACTTGTCATGGCTGATGAACCGGCCAGCTTGGCGCCGCAAAATGCGCATGTAACTGATTGTTCTTTTGGGTCAAGTATCTGCAAAGTTGCACCGCAGCCGGGGCAGTTCACCGATTTGCCATATCTTCCAAACGGTTGTACTGTACCAGTCGACCGCGTCGTTGCAGGCTGCGAAGTGATTCTTGTTGAAACAGACACCACTGACTGAATGATGCTGCGCAATAAGGGGTCCATGCCCACCGTACTTGATAAAAAACTGTTCAAAATATTGCTAGTCTCTGGTCTTCGAAGTAGGTTGAGAAGATTATGCCCTTTCTTTTGGCCGGCAGGCTTTTGAGGCAAGAGGTCGCTTAGAAGGACGCGTGTGTGTTTGGTGATTACGACACACGAGGTTTCGGGTTTGTGGGCAAGGACCTTTATTGTGATCTTGAAAGGTAGAGGGATTTCGTCGTCGACTGTTACAGGATAGGTCACAAGCGTGTTAACCACAGATTCTGCATCAAGTTCGACGTTTGATTTGTTTTCAATAACCACTGCAGTTATCTCTTCTGCGTCACCAGGCTGAATCTTTTTTACGGTTACTTGTTTTCCTTTTGGTGCCCTAGCGTTTTTTTGAGTTGTCTTGTCCAGCTTTATCGTCTCGGTATTGTCGTTTGATTGAAATGCCCTGGCCGCAGCCGCTACTTCGCCTTTGATCTCGATAACATCACCATCTTTGAGAGAGAGTCTCTCCATTATAGAGGGGCTGACTCGGGCTATTGCCTTTAGTTCATCCTCTTTTTCGGCATCTAGTACTTTTAGCAAGACATGGTCGACCTTGCTAGTCACGAAATGCTCGACTATCGGTATCGCCGGTTACTGAAATACCTATTGAAATAGAGTATGTTTCTTGTCTGAGCTACGTCTGTAGCAGACCAACAGCCAACAGCCTAGTTGATCGATTATTATATGTGCCAGCGCCTACCAGCATCAGTAGCATTTTCCGCCAGCCGCATCCCTTTCCGAGTCCAACCGTGCTGCTTCAACTTGTACATCTTACAAAGTTGCAGTCCGGACATAGAGTCTTCTTAGACGCCCAATCTCAAAAAGAATAAAAAGGGATGCATAGCAAGCGCGAGCAAGATGCGAATAGTTGCCATCGGAAGCCGCGTGTTTGTGACCAGCTTCCAGCTCGCCGGAGTCAAGGGCGTCAAGGTGGAATCGCCGGCAGAAGCGCTTGCCGAGATAAACAGGATGGGCGATGCGAGCGGCGTCGGCCTTGTGCTCTTGAGCGACGACATTGGCAAGGAAATCCGCATCCCGCTCACGAATCTGCGCACAAAAAGGCCGATACCATTGATATTCGAGCTGCCGTCGCCGGGGAGTAAAAAGGAAAAGGTCGATTATCGCGCGCTCCTCAAGCAGATCCTTGGTATGTAGAGCGAGTCGCGGAGCCCGCCGAACGATTTTGCAACCGTCAGCACCTAACTCCCTCTTCAAGGCATAATAGCGAGAATTGCCTATTCTTGTCAGTGAAGAGGGGCCTCGTTGCCGCAGCAGGTGCCATCGCAGTCGCAGCGGCCGTCGCGGCTGGGTTTGTGGCATGGCAGACACCCGGCGGGCCGGCCAGAGTCGGCGACGGAATCGGCATGACGGACAACATTTCTACGAACGGGAACTCGACCGATCCGTTTACGCCGATCCCTGACCAAAACCTGCCGGCCTTGCGCGATTCTTCACTGAAGGTCGAAAAGGTGGTAGAAGGCCTGTCGGCGCCGACGAGCATGGTCTTTATTGGCAACGACATCATGATCACACAGAAGAACGACGGCAACGTCAGGCTTGTAATTGACGGCTCGCTGCAGAGGGATTCTTCTCTGACATTTGATGTCGAGAGTGCGAGCGAGCGGGGCCTACTCGGAGTTGCATACGCGGATGACAAGGTGTTCTTTTTCCTGACAGAATCAGGCAACTTCGACACGCGCAACCGCGTCTATAGGTACGACTTGCAGGACGGCGAGCTTTTGAACAAGGCGATGATCCTTGACTTGCCGGGAACGCCCGGGCCCATGCATCACGGCGGCAAAATTGGGATTGGGCCGGACGGCAACCTGTATGCGGTCATCGGCGACCTGAACAGGGATGGCATGCTGCAGAACTACCCCAACGGCCCCGCGCCAGACGACACTTCTGTCATATTAAAGGTCGACTTTGAAGGCGGGCCTGCCGCGAACACACTTTCAGGGAATGACAAGCTTGCAAGCTATTACGCCTACGGCATACGCAACAGCTTTGGGATGGACTTTGACCCGCAGACTGGGATGCTGTGGGCAACCGAAAACGGGCCAGACGCGTACGACGAGATAAACGTCGTGGAGCCTGGCTTTAACAGCGGGTGGGAGCGCGTCATGGGGCCGATTTCAAGGACCTCTGCAAGTGAAGGCGATCTCGTGATTTTTGACGGAGCCCATTACGCCGACCCCGCGTTTAGCTGGCGCCAGCGGGTGGCCGTGACTGACATCGAGTTTCTGAACTCCACCGCGCTTGGCGGCTACTCCTACAACGTGTTTGTGGGGGACTTCAACAACGGCAGCCTGTACTATTTCGAGGTAAACGATGAAAGGGACGGCTTGGTGCTTGAAGGTGCTCTCTCGGACCTTGTCGCCGACAATGATAACGAACTGTCAGCAATTACGCTCGGCACTGGCTTTGGAGGGATAACCGATATCGAGACGGGGCCCGACGGCAACCTGTACGTTCTCTCATACAGAGGAGCTATTTACCGCATTATGCCTGCCCGGTAAACTATTATGCTGGCAGGGGCTACAGCAGACAGCCTTGCTGAACAAGCTGCGGGACTCGCTCCAGCCCACGATGCAAAAGCTAGGCTCTGGATTTGCGTCTACCGGCCTTTCTGCCAACTTTTGGACCGCCGTCGGCCTTGCACTGGCGTTTGTGGCGGCCGGCGTGTACGCGTCCACGATCTTTGGCGTCCATGGCGGGATTGCGGCTATTGCCGGAGGCCTGCTCTTGCTTGTATCGGGATTTTTCGACGTGGTCGACGGAGCTGTTGCTCGTGTTACAAAGCAGGCGTCGAAAAAAGGCGCGTTCTTGGACTCGACGTTTGACAAGATCGCCGAAGTCGCGATATTTGCCGGGATCGCCGTTGGCGGCCTTGCAAACCCTGTATTGGTGATGGTTGCGCTTGGACTGTCACTTCTCGTAAGCTACACGCGCGCCCGCGCAGAGTCGCTTGGAGTTGAGCTGAAAGGCATCGGCATGGGCGAGCGGGCAGAACGGATGCTCATCTTGGCGATAATAGGGATGATACCTTTCATGCCGGAAATATCGTTTGGCGGCCAGATGAACTGGGCCGTTATCATCGTTTCATTAGTCGCAGGGATAACCCTCATCCAGAGAATAGTCGTCACTGCAAGCAAGTTGTAAAAAGGGTTGTGATTACCAGAGCCTTCCGCCCGTTCTGCGCTCTGCTTCCGACCTGACCTTGACAATTCCGCGGTGCACGGCGCACGAGACGCAGTAGAACTTGACGTCGGTCGAAAGCGGTATGTATGCACCCTGGGCCTTGAGCTCTTTGGCAAGCGTTGGCTCGACAAGCGTTATCCTTCCGGTAACCTTCTTGGCCTTGTCGCGTGGGACGAGCGCGCCACATTGGCTGCAATGGACGGTACCTGAACTGCCTTTGCCTCCCTTGGAACGGCCTCTGCTCGCTCTCTTTTTTGGCATGCAGGTCGTTGGACTGCGCCATACTTTAAATCTTGTGTTTGAACAAGCATAATGCATTACTACACACTCTTAAGAAGAATTTTCGGATAATCCGCGTTTGTTAGTAGGCTTGGTTCACTAAATTCTTTTTCATGACGCGTTAGGGTACGGTGGTGGCTTGAACATAATGTTCACGTGAAATTGTACAAGTTTGGCTACGATGTGTCTAATATCTGACATTCTTTTGTTCTTGCCTCGTTCTTTTCAGAGGCGGATATATCTCGCTGCCCTCTTCGTCGTCATAATTGTCAGAGTAGGCATACACTGGCCTTTTGCGCCGGTTTAGGAAGAACATCAGGATCCGCGCCCTTGCCTTTGGTAATGCCTTTCGTGAAAATCTGAAGCCTCAAAGCGGGAGTGAAGAAATTGAATTCGCGAAGGAATACAAGCGTAGATTCTATTATATCACCTCTTTTGAAGAGTGACTTTGTCCTCGGCGAAAACTGTCATGAAAAACCCGTCGATCATTTTGAGTTCATCAGCTTCGCTCATCCCTGGGAATGCCGGGAAGTTCCCCTCCAGATCTACTTTGGTCTTGTCGCCTACCTGCGTGTATGTGTGTATGAATCTGGCTCCGTTAAAGGCCCCGCCCTTCATTGTGGTCTCGACTCCTTCGGGTTGATTCAGTTTGTGGACGATGGTCGTACTGAATGTAGTCCCATCCGGGTTGTAAATCTCGGCGTCGATGGTGACCACGTTCCCAGATACGCCCACGAGTTTATGGCTCTTGAATGCAGCGTGCGGGTGATTGCCTGCGCTCATGTACCTGAAGATTTTCTCACTAGTTGCATCGAATGTCACTATCTCGTCCTTCTTGTAGTGTACCATTTCTCTCAGGCTCAACTTCGGCAGGTCTACAATTAAGCCTTACCTTTACCGATGTTCTGTAAACCTAATCATCAACTGGTCGACTAGATTCTGCCTTTTGCGTCTATTTGAAAAGAACATCGGTGATGCGCCTCACATGAGGGGGGGGATTGCTTATCACTAGGGACCAAACCTCTTCCAACATAATAAGCGATTATGTTATCGGTGCAGCTTGAAGCAACAAAACTTTATTTTTGTATCGTTCGGTGCATCACATTGCACCGCATTGATCTTCCTTATATAGGAATAGAAGCTTCTTCTAGATCATGGAATCGGCAAAACCAAGGAACGGCCTTGCCTATGTATCAATAGGCATCGCAGTCGCCGCAATTGCAATATCTTTGGCAGTAGCATCCTTACCTCAGCAGCGAGCCGACCAAGAAGAAGTTCCTGTTCCACAGACGCGCGAGTTCTATCTTTTCACCGAGGTGGACGAAAATATAGAAGTGGAAGAGGATGCGCTGGGGATTCCCCCAGACAAGTTCTCGCTTGAAGAGATAACCGTCCACCAAGGAGACAGGGTGATCATCCACTTCTACAACCTAGAGCCGGAGGAAACCCAGGAGCACCACACATTTACTGTAGGTGACCCCTACCAGATGAATATCGACTTGAATGCAAATGAAAATGAGACCATCGAATTTGTGGCAAGCGAGAGCGGTATTTTCGAGTACCAATGCGTCTTCCACCCGCCAACGATGAGGGGGCAGCTCGTAGTCCTAGGGGAATAGCAACGAATCCTCCCCTCTCTTCTTTTCTCCAATTACAGCCATGTCAGGATTTGCAATTCCCTTTATTGCGGCGCCCGCTGGAGGATTATACGCGTTGTTTCACTTGCTATGACCACGCGTTTCAGCATTTGTCCTTGGGCAGCGCGTGGCACAAGATGGCTAATCATGTTGAGAAAGACTGAACGTTCACAAGTCTCAGAGCTGGATGTCTTACTGTAGTGATTCAGTGCTACGTATTCACTGATGTTGATTTGGCGCTGAGCAGGCAATAAATAATAAAACCGACAGAATAACTTCGTGATCGGCGCAAGACAGATCGCGTGGACCTTGATAACCGCAACGGCCGCAGTGATAGCTGTAGGATCCTTCGTACAAGAATTTGGACTGGCTCTGGCG
>NZ_DASWIL010000030.1:0-17933 GCF_036397675.1 Nitrososphaera sp.
ATAGACAATGAGTAAAAAGACAGTCCCCCTTTTCAGGCTTGTTTTTGTGCCGCTTTTTCATTATGTGGTACGTTAGTAGGAATAACCGGGGTAAGGACGATGAGCGAATAGTTATTGCATTTTGGTCGCCCTGTTGCACAATTATTGTGTTAAGGAGCATTGGAAGGAGCAGGTATAGCTCCCAACTGCTGCATAAGACCCATTATATCTGCATGCGCTCTATTCTCCTCTAACTTGCCATCAACAATAGTTCCAATGCCTGTGCCGCCAAATGAGACCTTCTTGCCTGTTGGTGGTATTCCTTGAAACACCCCACTATGAGTGCCAGTAACAGCCAACCGAAATGCCACTTTGTCGCCTTCTGCCAAGATATCTTCAATGGCAAAATGAATATCTGGAAAAGCGTTGAATAGGGCTGTCAGGAATTGCTTGTGCCCATTCCAATCCATTGGTGGCATGCCTGAAAAGTAAAAGCGATGCTTAGGGGTTACCAGTTTTTCGATTTTTTGCAAATCTTTTTTACTGTGATGTTCAAAGTACTGATGAATCATTGCCTTGTTTCGTTCTTCCTCGGTATTTTTTGGTCCTCCAACATAGTTTGTTTCCATGACTGCACTTACGAGAATCTTGCTCTTAACTGAGAGCGGACATTAGAGCCGCAAAATAGACATCTTACATCTTAGAGTTCTTTATATCAAAGATCTGCGATTAACACTCGGATCTATCTATGCAAGTGGACAAGATAGATGTTAAAATCATGAAAGAATTGCTTACGGATTTTGTAATGCCTACAAGAAATGCGCGCGTTAGAAGATCCTTCCGCTCAATCGCAAAGGGCATAAAAATAGACCAGCATGCCACTAGAAACAGAATAAGAAAACTTCAGGAGCAAGGAGTCATAAAGCGCTGGTACATTGTAGTAAACCCCACCCTCTTTGGTCTAAAGACCGCTTTTCTGCAATTGTTTCTACCTCCCAACTCTAACAAAGATGAGATAATGCAAAGGATCTCTTCATCATTTCCCAACATGGGCTTTTTGTGCAACCATCTGGAGCCGAAACTGATTGTAATATTGTATTACAAGGATACCAAAGACCTTGATGGGGATGTTGACAAGTTGATGAAAATAACAAAAGCAATCCACGTGAACAAAATGCTAAAATTCTTTACTGAATGTCGAGCAAGACTGTCTGAGTCTGACTGGAAGATAATGCGCAGCCTGCTACAGGACCCCTGGAAGCCCTATAGCGCCATTTCGAAGGAATTAAAGATCTCATCCAAAACCGTGAAAAGAAGGGTTGAAGCATTGGCAAGAGATGGTGCGGTCTATCTCTTGGTAGATGTGAACATGAGAACGGTTGAAGGCGCTATACCCGCAGATTTGATTGTCTTCTACGAAAATAGAGACAACATGAATTCCGCATCGAAGGAGAAAACACGGCTGCAGATAGCAGAGTATCTTAGAGATGAGCTCGTATTATTCGACCCCAATTTTGCCCCTGATATTGACCATTTTGGATTAATTCTGTCCAGCATTTCAAAAAGCCAGGAAATACAAAAATGGGTAAGTGGAAAAGAAGGCATCAAGCAATCAGATATCAGTATACTACTTGATGTTTTTCCGAGACTAAAGTTGTATGAAGAACTGGTAGAAGATATGATTAGGCAGCAGCAACAATCAACGAAATATGTTGAGGCGGAAGTCTAGCGCTCGTTTACATTAAGAATGCTTTTGGAGCCGTATTGATTATACAACATATACAGCGCCGTTGGGGCATTAGGCACGTGTAGGTAATCGACCCGCTGCTCCAACAGAAAGAAGAGTTGCAGGACATCGTATTGAAGACTTCACCTGAAGAGCTTGGCAAGGCACTAGAGATGCTCAGGTCCCCGGGTATCGGCAAATCAAGCCAAGACAAAGTGTAGTGTCCTGCGAAGAAGCAGAAACTCTCATTTCTCAGGGCTGGACATTCGTCGGGGTGTCGCCAAACAACAGAATAGTGAGGGAATCAAGACAGGACTCGCATGCATAGTGCGAACGGTTCCAGAGGGATACGGGAAAATTTTGGGGCAAAAAGCGATCCCAAGGGGACTACATCGTAGGAGAAGTGGGGTTATAATTTTCATAACCCATTCTTAGGAGACCTGCGTTACTCATATCACACGCACCGGGATTTTGGGCCACAAATGGCCGTGTTCCCGTATATATGCGAGAAGATTTACTATCTAGTGTAAAACATTTCGCCAATAGCCGTATCTCGAGTTTCCAGGTGATTTAGGGCGATGCAAAGGAGCGTTGTTCTGGCAGTAGTAGTCTCTTTCCTAGCTGTGGCAGCTGCTGCAACGCTTATCCTCCTTCCAGAGGAAAAGGTTGTGCCCCAAGGCGGCGAAGGCATAGATAGTACAATACCTGTGGAGGGCTATGTCACGGTTTCAGTATCAAGGCAGGGTACTGAGATTTACTACTACGAAGGTCACAACCTTATTACAGACGCGGGAAAAGACTTCATTAGCGCGCAGATAGGGTCGACATCGACCGGTTCCAATGGCGCCAACTACATTGCACTAAGTTCAGATGACACGGCACCCGTTGCCACGGATACCACTTTGACCGGAGAAATCACTGGCAGCGGTCTTGACAGAGCACAGGGAACATACACCCATTCTGCTGGGACAAATACATTCACTGTTGAGGCAGTGTTTACAGCGTCGGCCACCGTTAGTGACGTACAAAAGACCGGACTTTTCACAGCCTCTTCAGGTGGAACAATGATGGCAGAAAACACCTTTAGCAGCGTTAATTTGATCTCGGGAGACCAACTTACTCTAACTTGGACGATAACCATAGGACAGTAGGTTGGAGCAAAGGAAAGAGGAATGAATGAACTGGATTGGAATGGAAAATTGACAGAATCTCTGTTTTCATATCATCCGTCTTCACCCTATTTTCCCTAGCCCTCATTCCTGCACTACCTGCCTTTGATGCGTTCGCCGCCACCAGCTTCGGCACCGATTATAGGCACGCAACGACAGTTTCTCCTGGCGGCACAGCAGATACCACTACCACAGTTACAGTCGGTTCCAGCATAACCGGAACTCTCATAGTCAACCCGTATACGTCCGGTTCCACTGCCACAGGCACTCCAAGCACAAATTCACTGAGCGGATACGGATGGAGGACAACAGGAGCGGTTGGGTCATCCATACCCGCGGGTTCATGGTCTTTTACAGTTACTACGCAAGCCAGCTTGATATCACTTCTAGGGAACGGGAAAGTGAAGGTTTATGTCTATTCCACCGATACGCCTGGCTCAAACCATTCGTTCATAGGATCCGCGACAGGAACTAACAATGTATTTGCCATCCTGACCCCCCAGACTGAAACCCTCTCGTTTTCAGCGGGTTCGATTGATTTGACGAATAGGGTACTCGTAGTGGAATATTGGATAGATGTGACAACAGGTCCTTTGCAGGCAACGACAATTACTTTTCAAGTGGCATCCTCTACACAGACTATAGTATTGCCGTCATCTTCTGGCACTTTTTATCTTGGAAAGGCTTCACAATTCTCAGTTGGCGAATCAGAATCATCCTCAGTTTCGGATGCAATTTCAAGGATTCTGGTCATGGCACGTGCCCCAACAGATTCTGCTATAAGCACTGATTCGCAACCGTCGCGCAGTGTTGCGGCCTTTAGGACCGCAAGTGAGGCCTCAGGAGCCGGAATAACCGATTCCGTCTCTGAATTTACAGGATTTGCGAGGCAAATTGCGGATGTGTCGGGGGCGCTTGTCAGCGAAGCTGCATCTAGACTTTATGTGTCCGTGAGAGCAGTCTCAGAATCTTCTCCATTGATATCTGACTTGTTGGATATGATCCTGAATCTAATCAATCCTCCACCCTCCGATGATGAAGACCGTCGAAGGCGAGGCGGAGGCGGCGGAGGAAACGTCGTATTCAGCATAGCCGAAGAACCGCCTGTCGAAGAACCGCCTGTCGAAGAACCTCCGCCAATTGAGGACGAAAATGAAGTCAAGAATAAGCACCTAAATGTCAGAGTATCGGATAGTGTAGGAGTACGGGCTGACGAAAATATCCCTGTTACTCAGAGTGGTCTGGAAGTGGTTATCGTAGCTACATTGAACGGCATTTCTACCGCTTTTCAGTTGATTCCACCAACAGCAATAGGCTCAGTGACTATCGAGATTACTAATAACGCAAGCAGCACTGAACATACTATCCTACATTATTGGTGTGTCGACGAACGAACAGGGGTAAGAATATTGGAAGGAGCAGAAGAGATCGCACTTTCGCCTCATCAATCTTTGTCAAAATCGTTTGATATTACTTTTCTTTCGCCAGGCCAGTATTCCCTTGAAGCAGGCGTAAGTAGAGATCATGGTGAAGCGAATAGCGTGTCATCGATACAAATTATCATTCCTTGGATTCAAGTGTACCTTAACTTGCTGATTGCATTGATTGTTGGCACAATTGCTGCAATAGGATTGTACAGATTGATTGTGCAACAGGGGCGAAAAAAAAGGTTCATAGATTGAGAGCAAATCTGTTCTTCTGCTATTGATTGCAATGTTATTCGGGCATTCTAATCGAACTATGATGGAATTAGGGAGGAACAGAATCGGCTGATACCTTGATATGTGGAAAACCACGGGCCCAGAGGGACTCGAACCCTGAACAATCCTCGATCGGCAAAAGCTAACGAGGCAACGCCCACCGCAAGATGCCAGAGCAAATAACGCAAGTACGGTCCACATATTAATGAACTAATAATTCTGGGTTCTTGATTGGAAACGCGTGCGCACTTCTAAAAGCCGGCCTTTTTCATCTTTGACCCACATTTTGGGCAGGCGGCCTTGTTGTGCTTTGTGCCGCAGTTAAGGCAGTAGTACTCGACGCCCTTTGATCCGCCAAACGCGTTGCCAAAGAACGACCCCTCCGATTGGCCAATCCTGCGCATGTAGAGCCGCCGGCGGTACATCGAAAGTCCGATTATGACAGCAATGAGGACGCCCAGTGAGATCGGAAACGGGAGAATCAGCGATATTGCTATGCTTATCGCAAAATAGATCCCAAGCCACATCATCTGGTTAAACATGAACTTTTTCGTGTTATCGTCCATTGCGTCATATTATGATAGGTGCGCTTGCTTATAATTATGCAGGGCCCGCCGCGCAAATGGAGCCACAAAGGGGAAAAGAGGGCGGGTCCGCTTCTGGCATATCCAGGTTTGCCCCGGGGATTTCGACATGGATCGCAGCCGGGGCTTTTTGGGTTGGTGTCTGAATATGACTGGTTGACGATCGAAACGGCTTGTTATAACTAGTGCGTGTACACTGCCCTGCAATTCAGCCCTGCACGGCTGTGGGCTGGACTGTGACGTGGCCCGTCAGCGTTTCGTGTTCACGGGCGTCGCTCTCTGAAATGAAAAGCGTGCTGCACTTGTCGCAGTAAAACAGCCTGTCTTGGCCAAACACTGCCTCGGCGCCTGCCGACATCAAGCTGAGCCGGGCCGTCAAAGCTATAAGGTCTTTGGGTTGGGATTGTAGACGCGCCGGGGAAAAGGCGTTCACTCCGGGACGTAATCCCTTATCGTCCGCTGCGCCTTCAGGCTGCGCGCCGGGACTAGGTTTGTTACTTTCAGGCCGACCTTTCTCACCGCGCGACCTGTGAACGAAAACCTGTCCACAAGCGGCGGGATTGCAGAAGCGATTGGCTCTTTTTGCGACTGGAGCGACTGGAAGGACACTTCGCGCATCTCTGTGGCAAAATCGGCCCTGACTATCTTTACTCCGACCGTGCGAAAGAGGTAGCCGCGCTTTGCGACCCTATTGTATATCTCGTCTACGAGGCCGTTCAGGTGCGCCACCACCTCATCCTTTGCCCTCGCGTGCACTTCAAGGCTGTGCTCCGTGCTTATCGAAACATAGTCGTCGCGGCGAACCACAGGCTCATCATCGGCCCCCGTCGCAACCTTCCACATCCACGCGCCATTCCTGCCAAACCTTGAAACCAGCTTTTGCACGTCGCAGGAGGCAAGCTGTCTGATTGTTTCAACGCCGATCTTTTTCAGCTCCTGCTGGATCTTAGGGCCGACGCCTGAAATCCTCCCGACTTCGAGCGGCGCAAGGAAATCCTGCACCCTTTCCGGGTAAACTACGGTCGTGCCGTCCGGCTTTTTGAAATCCGAGGCCACCTTGGCGCAGGACTTGGACGGGGCGACGCCTACAGAGCATAAAAGGCTACACTGCTCCTTCACCGCGCGCTTGATCCGCAAAGCGTACTGGCGGGGGCTCGTGTCCGCTGCCTTTTTCGTGCAGTCAAGGTACGCCTCGTCGATGCTTGCCTGCTCAATCACGTCTGCAAACTGGGCGAGGACCGCCATGACCTTCTGCGACGCCTGCTTGTAGTAGTGCATGTCGACCGGCCTTAGCACAAGGTCGGGGCACAGCGCAAGCGCCCTTGCAAGCGGCATCGCTGACCTGACGCCGTACTTCCTTGCGGCGTACGAACACGACGACACGACGCCCCTGGTTATGTTGCCTTCCGGCTGGTCGGTCATTATGACTGCATGCGGCCTGCCAGCTAGCGAAGGCTCGCGCAGCTCTTCGCACGACGGGTAGTAGGCGTTGAGGTCAACGCAGGCCACCATCCTGCCGGTCCACGGGCCTTCGCCAAGCACCGGCGCAGGGGCAGGAAGCGAGCCGGCGTACTTGTTTTGGGCTAGGCCAAGCGCCTCCAGCGCCGCGTTTGCCAGCACGGGGTCCGACGCTGCTATCGCCACCGCGTCTATCCTCTTGTCGTCAAGTGTCTCTGCCTCTGCCTTTTCAACCCACTCGCGCCACCTGTCGCCCCCGAGCCGCAGGTAGATGAAATCTGCAGTGACCTCCGCATGGGGTCTGCCCCGCCTGCCTGCGTCCCAGCACAGGGCCACGCCGTGCCTCCTAAGGATGCCGTACCCTGCGTCCTGGAACCAAGAGGGGTGCGAAAACTCTATCGCGGCCGAGTAGCCGTGGTACGAGCACGTCGCAAGCGTTTCTTCCGCCCACTCCTTGCCGTTGGCAAGTTCCATACCCGGCGGCGTCTGCAGCACGACTGCAAACACCTTTTCTTCAACGTCCCTGAGCCCTTCAAGGAAATGTCCAAGCGAGCCGTCGTCTGCCGACTGCCTTGGTATCCTTATTGCAAACCGGAAACCCTCCGGCGTTTCGCGGGCCCACCTGGCGAGGGAGAACCTGTAGGTGGCAGGCAATCCCACTTCAGCAAAGTCAAAAACTCGCGAGTAGTACGACAGGTAATCTTTCGGGTCAAGCGAGGGCGGGTAGAACCCCGACTGCCTTGCCGCAAACCTCCATGTTGTGCAGCCAACGAAATGCCTCAAGCGCAGTCAGAACCGCTACTATGGCTTATAACAAAAGGTGCACGGACAGGGGAGGGGGTGTCAGGCGGCGCTTGCCGGCATCCGCTCGGCCGCCTCGATGACAGGGTGGCACAAATAGCAATAGCCGCACTTCAGGCAGGCATGGGGAGTCCTCTTGCCGCACCAGTTGCACTCACCGTACCTTTCCCTGATAGGCGTAAGGTATTCGTGCATCATTAGCTAATTGACGAACCGGCTAAATGACCTTTTGCCCTCTCAAGCGTTCAAATAACACCCTTCACTGTCAAGGTACATGCCAAGTGCCAAGATACAGACAAAACACGGCGACATTGAGATCGAGTTCTTTCAGACATTGCGCCCAAACACGTCGCGAATTTCAAAAAGCTTGCCGCAAGCGGGTTTTATGACGGCTCGCTGTTTCACAGGATAGTGCCCGGCTTTGTTATACAGGGAGGCGACCCCCTGACGAAAAGCTCTGTGAACAAGGGCAAGTGGGGAACCGGAGGCCCGGGCTGGAACGTCAAGGCTGAGTTCAACAAGAAGCCTCATTCAAGGGGCGTGCTTTCGATGGCCCGCGCGACGGACCCAAAAAGCGCCGGCTCGCAGTTTTTCGTTGTGCTCAAAGACTCCAATTTCCTCGACGGCCAGTACACCGTGTTTGGCAGGGTGACTGCCGGCATGGACGCAGTCGACAAGATAGCAGCGTTGAAAATTGATACAAGCGACGCGCCGGCAGACCCGGAGCAGGCAAAGATGGTTAAAGTAATATACAGCGACTAGCTGGAACCGGCTATAACGGCCTTTATCATGGCCGCCCATGCCTTTTTGTTCGCGGCGTCGCCGACTCCGAGCATCCTGTTCACGGCGAGCCCGTCGTACAGCGCGACTATGGCTATCGCAAGACTGTTGATGTCGACGTCCTTTCTGAAGTAGCCCTCGTCGACCTTCTTCCTGAGCTCTTGCAGCACGTGGTCGTGGACCTTCAGGCGGTAATCGTGCATGGCTTTTCGAAGGCGGGGGTTTCGCGTGGACTCGACCACCATCTCGAGGATGATCCTATCGTTGCCTCGCTCTCTCCGTCGGATGTTGTCGTAGATCTGCTCGGCGTCTGAAGCTGCGTTTTCCTTCCTGACAAAGAGCTTCGAGTCGTCCTTCGTGCCTTCTTCCATGTTGTGCTCGCAGATGGCAAGAAAGAGGTTCTCTTTGCTCGTGAAGTAAAGATAGAGCGTGCCCTTGCTCAGGCCGAGCCTCTTTGCTATGTCGTCCATCTTGGTCTTGTCGTAGCCTGTCTGGCCAAAACTCTCCATGGCAGCATGGATTATGCGCTCCCTCACCTCGCTCTTGTGAAGCTCTGTCACTTTGGGACACATGTCAGGCTCGCCTCAAGCCCTGTGCTTCAGAACCTGTGCTCACGTAGCATGTTATGGGGAAGCGATTAATAAGCATACTGACTCGTCAGTCAGTTTTCTGCGGCCGCAAAATGGGATGCAATCTGGACAAGATTTGGAAAAACTGTTTTAATAATGCTTTGAGTTGCTGCCTGCATGAACAAGAACGTTTTGATAGCGATAATCGCAGCGGCCGTGGTCGTGCCGGCGGCAGTCTATGCCGTCTCGCCATACTTCACGGAGACCATGATAGACGAGCCATCGCCTGTCGCAACGTCTGGTGAAAACAATACTGCGCAGGGTAGCGCGGTCGTAGAAGAGTCTATGGAAAAGGACGACGCAATGATGAAGAATGATGATGTCATGATAGAAGAGGCGATGACAAACGTGTTTAGCGGCGGGTTCCAGGGCGCAGGCGACGGCATACACAACGCCTCGGGCAAGGCGACGGTGCTCTACCTCGAGGACGGGAGCGCCGTGCTGCGACTAGAGAACTTTCGTGTAACCAACGGGCCGGACCTCTACGTCTACCTATCTACTGACAAACGCGCGTCGGCCTTTGTGGACCTTGGCCAACTCAAGGCAAACAGCGGCAACCAGAACTATGAAGTGCCGGGCGGCGTTGACCTGTCAAAATACAACAACGTCATAATCTGGTGCAAGTCCTTCAGCGTGTACTTTGGCGGCGCAGAGCTCGGCTCTGCGTGAGCCCTTATTTTCTGATTTTGTCCAGAAGCTTCGGGTCGTCCAAGAAAGCATTGTTGTACGCCTCCTCGCTCAGCTTGTCTGCCTCACTGTTTTCTTCCCTTGGGATCCACTGAAACATGATGTTTGAAAACTTGTTCTTCAAGAGAACAGTCTTTTGAAATAGCGGTACTATCGCATTTGCTTTGACCTTGAACTCACCCATCATTTGGCTTATCACTAGCCGGGAATCTCCCCTTACGCGAATGGCTTCACGCTCGCTCCTGTTTGCGACGAGCCATTCAAGCGCCTTCATGAGCGCCGTGTATTCTGCGACGTTGTTTGTGGCTCCCTTTGAGAAAGGCTCCGCCGCAAGCCCCCTCTCCTTGTAAATGGTCTTGCCATTGGTCTTTATGAGAAAAGCATAGCAGGCTATGCCGCCAGGATTCATCGGCTGGCACAGCCCGTCAAAGTAAACTTGCAACTCTGCCAACAATCATCATTGTGGCTACTTTGTTATCACTCTATCTCATGCTCTCGACGGCGTCTTTTGCCCCGTTGCCTACGTCTGCCCCTTTGGTAATATTCCCGACTATTGAGTTCTGGCCAAGCTTTTCCACGCCTCGGACGATGCCGGAAAAAACGTCTGCCACCCAAAGCCGATTATCGCTATAATGACGATGCCTATGACTGTCTACATCACCAAGCCCATGTGCCGGCATGCCCGTTTTTTCGTATTAAGAATTGGGGAGTGCCGTTCTATTGCAAGGCCATGGGCCCATCAGCTAATTTAGAGCTGAAGGTAAACTCGGCAGCTGTCGGTCCCTTTTTTATGATATTGTAAAGCAATCGACGATGACGGTATCGGGTCAAACCCCTTACGCCAACATGACCAAAGCAGAGCTCGTAGATGAGGTAATGCGCCTCAACAGAGAGAACTCGATGCTGAAAAAGAGGCTTGCCATCTACAAGGAAATGAAATAAGAAAAAAGAGAAGGGTAGGGCGTTTAGCCCATTGTAAAGACGACCTGAACGGTCATCGTGACCTGCTGCTCTCCCGGCAATATCGGAGTTCCACTTTGTGCACCGTCAGCGGCAAGTTCTTTGTAGAAGACCGGGAAGTAGACATCATTGAGGTTTATCGATTTGACCCCAACAATCTCCAAATCCACTGCGTTTGCGGCCTTCTCAGCCCTGTTCTTGGCGTTTAAGATGGCACCTTCAATGAGGCTGTCGCGAATCTCCTGTTGCCTTTCTTCCGAGACAAAGAAGTATGCGCCGCTCACGTTGTTTGCGCCTGCCTCCACTGCCGAGTCGATTATCTTGCCCACGTCAGCGTTTGCTTCAACCGTGACCGTCACCGCATTGACCGCTCTGTAGCCCACTATCTCGCTCTTTGGAGCGCACTCCGGGGGCTGCGGGAAGATCTCGATACATGGCGGTGCCCTCATCTCATAGACTGGGAAGACGCTATAGTTGCTGGTAGCAATCTGGTCTGTGCTTATGCCCATCGTCTTTAGCGCCTCAAGCACTTTGTTCACTATCTTGGCATTTTCGCTTGCAGCCTCAGCTGCAGTTTTCCCGTTTGTCTCGACCCCTATGTTGACGGTAACTTTGTCAGGGTCGATATTAACGGTTGAAGAGCCCGAGGTTGACACGGTCGGCTGTTCGCTTTGGTCTGTTTCTTGCTGCGATTGGGCAGCGACTGTCATCAGTTGACCGCCAGCTATGCTTGCGGCCACCAGGCCGATTGCGAGTATTCCTGCAATCAGCGCAAGGTTGCGTTTATTCATGTTTTGTTCTGACATGACGCTCTTTACTAGAGGTCCCGAATACCTAAGCCTTGGTTTCAGAACATGCTCCGAGCACCCGTTCTGGGTTTCAGAACGACTCTCTTGTCGTCAACTGACGCACAATGTGATGTAAAAATTGTATAAGAATTTGCAAGAATTATACAATTTATCGCACTGCCGCCACTATGGCGGATCAATATGTTGGTCGTCGAAGTTTGTCTGGAACGGTGGAACGTTGGCACCAAAAACGCTGTTCTAAAGTGTAGGATTAAGATGCCAAGTCTGTTTAATATGACTAGTAGGAGTTAGTAGAATAGTTGGCAAGGTTTCCAATGTACGGCATGGCCGGGGTGGGCGTCGCGGCAGCCGTCGGCTTCGTGCTTATGCTGAGTTCTATCAGCACCAACATACCGGTTAACCCTGTAACAAACACTGGTGTGCCTTCGGGCCAGCCAGGCCCTATTGCGTTTATCTCGACGTCGTCACAGGAATTAAAAAAGTTCTCCTCGGTTCAAGAGCTGACCGCTTTTCTGGCAAGCATCGAGGGCAGCCGCAACGCGCTGATGGCGGCGTCCGGGGGAGTCACCAGCTTTGCTGAAGGAAGGCCGACCCTTGGATTATCTGACGCCGATTCCCTGCAGAGAGCGCAGGAGCCGACCATGGCCCCAGCGACAGAGGGTGCTCCATCCACAGAGAGTGGAGAGGGGCAGGACTACTCTACTACCAACGTGCAGGTGACGGGAGTGGACGAGCCGGACTTTATCAAAAATGACGGCAAGTACGCGTACATCCTGTCAGGCGACAGGCTGACCATAGCCGAAGTTTACCCGCCCGAGTCCGCCAAGGTAGTTGCCAAGGTGGGCCTTGACATCCAGGAGGGTCAGTACCTGCAGAACATGTTCCTCAACGACGACACGCTTGTGGTGTTCTACCAAGAGTACGCGCAGGACAACATAATTCCACAGTACGAGATCATGCCCCAGCCTTTCTACACTCCAAAGACTCATGTGCTGATACTCGACGTAACCGACAGGACCGATCCCAAGGTGGCCAAGAACTACATGGTCAGCGGCGCCTACAGCAATGCCCGGATGATAGGCGACTATGTTTACTTGGTGACGACAAGCGACCTCTACAACTACCGCCAGCCGCTGATACCAAAGGTGACAGAGGCAAGCACGACCTTGATAGTCCCGGACATTTACTACTTTGACAACCCAGAGCCTTACTACAACTTTAACACCGTCACCTCGGTCAACATCAAGAGCGCGGAGGACGCCATCAACTCGCAGACGTTCATGATGAACCCCGCGTCCACGCTGTACGTGTCGGAGAAGAGCATCTACATCGCCTACGAGAAATACCAGCCTTACTACGATGTCGCAAACCACATGCGGTTCTTTGAAGCCGTCGTCCCGCTCTTGCCGCAGGACGTACAGGAGCAGATAAGGTCGATAGACGCCGACTCGTCGCAAAGCGAGTCCCAGAGGTGGGACAGGATAGCCACGGTGCTTCAGGATATGTACAACCGCATGGGCGAGCAGGAAAAGACGGCACTCCTCGACAAAATTCAGAAGGCGCTTGAAGACTATGATGAACGCGTGCAGAAAGAGGCACACAGGACCGTGGTGCATAAGATAGCGATAGGCTCGGCCGGCGAGATCAGCTACGCGGCAAGAGGAGAGGTGCCCGGCAGGCTCTTGAACCAGTTCTCAATGGACGAGCAGGGCGACAGGTTCAGGGTCGCAACGACGGTGGAATACTATTCCCGGTACTTGTCAGGACTCTACAGCAACGTCTACGTGCTTGACGAAGGCATGAAGGTCGTCGGCAAGCTCGAGCAGATAGAGCCAGACGAGTCGATATACGCGGCGCGCTTTATCGGCGACAGGTTGTACCTGGTGACATTCCAGCGCATCGACCCGTTCTTTGTCATCGATCTGTCGACAGACCAGCCCAAGATTCTTGGCGAGCTGAAACTACCGGGGTACTCTAGCTATTTGCATCCCTACGACGAGGACCACATCATAGGCATAGGCAAGGACACCAAGGAGAACGAATTTGGCGGCGTCCAGGCGACGGGGGTCAAGGTGGCTCTGTTTGATGTGTCCGACATCTCAAACCCGAGGCTGGTGGACGACTATGTGATAGGCAAGTCAGGCACGGACTCGGAAGTGCTCTGGGACCACAAGGCGCTACTGTTTGACAAGGCCAAGGACGTGCTATCGATACCCGTATCCTCGTATGACGAAGTGGCAGTCGAGGGCGGCCGGTACGCACCTCCAAATGTGTGGCGCGGGTTCTACATCTTTGGGACAAGCCCCGATAGCGGCTTTACCCTGAAAGGCACCGTCGAGCACTCCAACACAAGCGACTATTACTACGGCATACAGGGCAGCAGGTCGTTCTACATCGGCGATGTGCTGTACACGCTGTCGCTTGGAAACAAGCTGAAGATGAACGACATCGACACACTGGCAGCAATAAATGAGCTAGAGATTGGCAGCACAGGCGGCGTAATCCCGTATCCTGTCCCCCTGCCAGAACCACTACCGCGCTGAGGCCTTGGCTTTCCGGCGCCCCTTTCTTGCCGTAGGCGCCTTTTTCAGTTTAGCCGTCTGGGCCTTGCTGTCCATGCCGAGCTTTTTGATGGCCTCGATGCAGCATTGCTTTATGTCCTCTCGAACGCTGACCTGCAGGACCTCTTCAAGCGACGGGAGGGCCGCTTCTCCGAAGGTCCCAAGCTTCCTCACCGCCCTGATCTGGCCTTCAACGCTTGAGGCCCACTTGGCGTCCTCTTTAAGCTGGCGCAGCCTGTCTTGGTCGACTAGCACGGGGTATAATCGGCGCCGGGTGTTAAAAGACTTGCCTCACGTAATTTCCGTTGGCGCCCTTGATGGAAAATGATTTTAGATAGCCCGTTATACCTCAACTGATGTCTACAGAAGGGGACTCGGGAATGCCGGCGGCTTCTGAAGCCGGCATTTATGAAACACAGAAAACGACAACGAGCGAGCAGGCAACACCGCTTCCAGAAGTGACTCCAACAAACGCGGAGACCATGGCGGCACAGGCCCTCTCCAAGATAAAGAAACAGACCCAGCAGATTGAAAAAACGAACAGGGCGGTGGCTCAGGTGTCAGCCTCGCTCAAAAAGGCCGAGAAGGGGCGCGTGGCCCAAGCCAAGCAGGCAGCGCTGCAGGCTAAAAGGCTCAGGTCGCAGATAGTAGAACTGCAGCAACAGCTTGCAAAGGCCAAGAGCGCGGGCAAAAAGTCAAGTGGCGGCAAGAAAAAGAAAAAGACAAAGGCAAAGACAAAGGCAAAGACAAAGCCGAAAAAGCGCTAGACGGCAACAACCTCACACCTGCATATTTTTTCTCTAGACCATTCTAACCTCAAAAAAAGAGTGGAGGGATGCCTAATTGACTATGACCCTCCCTGTCATCCATGGATGAAGTGCACAGACGTAATCGTAGGTGCCCGCATCCTCGAACTTGACGGTAAAGGTACATATCTCCGCAAACCTTGGTGGAGACATGCCTTCAGGCCACATGAAGCCCGAGTTGACGTATTTTTCCCTACCGTCCATGGAGTAGGTCGCATTAGGTGGCATGTAGGTCGCCGTCCCGTCGGCTGATATCGCAGTTGGCATGACCGACCTTGCATTGGCAGCTACCACAACCGTGTCCCCTTCAGGACTGAGGAAAGTCACCGGGTCTGCGTTCTCACCCGGGTTCAGTGGCTCAAACCCTTCGACGTTCTTGGCAACGTATGCGGCCTCGAGGTTAGCCCAGTATTGGCTGTCAAGAACGAACGTGACCGTGTGCGGCTCACCTACGTTGCTTGTGTTATGCCATACGACACTCTCGCCTACCTTTATGTTTGCTACCTGCGGGAAGAAGGCAGTCAGCGGCGCGGTGGGTCCGCCAGCTCCCGCCCTTACCTTGAAAACGCCATCTTTAGTCCATGAACTTGCGGTTCTTGCCTACAGTCATAACCGTGCCTTCCTCTTGCGCCGCCATAGTTGCCGTGACTGTGCCTGCCGCAACCACGGCCCCCGCTGCAATGACAAGCGCTATCATGATATGCCTGTTCATAAAAAACTTCAGTGAGAGCTGGATAGAAAAAATTAGCGCTTGAGAGTGGCGTTTTTGATCTCGCTCAGAAATCCAAGGAACGTGATTGCGTGTTCTTTGCCGCACTTGGCGCAGACAAGCGTGCCTGACTGGGTGTTGCTCCCGCCAACCACGCGGTCTGTGTACTCCATGAACCTGCCGCAATCACACTTGATCTTTTTTACCGCCACGGCCAACTGTGTAGGCCATGCCGCTGTATTATATTCTTGCCCTGATCGAAACTAATCCGTGCGCATCCTCTTGTCGTATGCTTCGATTATCTTTTGCAAGGCGTCGTCCTCTTCCTTCACCGCGTCGAGGAACTCGTCAAGGTAGCCGTACTCCCTGATCTTATCGACGGTATCTGCAAAGTCGCGGTTGTGTTCCTTTTCCATGCTCTCAACTTTCTGCACAAGGTCTCCGTCATTTGCTGACTCGACGAGCGTCTGCTGGATCAGCAGGCGGTTGTATCGGCTGGAAGCAAAATACCTGCGGTAAATGTTCATGCGTTCCTGGTGGCCGGCCTTTTTCAACTCGTCAAGGGACGGCAGACGAAAAGATCTCACGCTTTTCCTCGCAGGCTCCGGGAAATAAAAAGACTTGGCGCCAGCATCGGTTGTACCTCAATATATAAAAAAGATCGATGGTTCCGTTTGGTGCCCTTTTCTTGTCTCCTTTCTAATAATACGTGTCTTCAAGACCAACCCTACAGGCCGGGGTGGCACCGGAGAGCTGCATTATATCCGGCTACCCCCTGATTGTGGTATAGGGTTTTGGCTGGAGGGATAGATAACGAGGCGGTCTAGTGAAATCTGTGCTGGTTCCGGGACTGTCGAAGGGTGACAATACATATCAGGCGGCAATGAAGGGCTCTACGGAGCCCTGCTGGGCGCGCAATCTGCTGACCGGTGCGAAGGCCGCATAGTCTTCCTGCTCTGCAACTTTGGCTACTGGTGTGCCTCTGAAATCGGAGGACGGGGCATCAAAAAATGTGCTGCGTTCAACTAGGCAGTAAAGCCGCCCCCCCCATCACGGCAGGAGATTTGTTTGGATTTGAAAATGACCAAGAACGCGGAGTGCACTTGCTTTTCGACGAATTTGAGCATGACGGGAGGCTCACCGGCGTCGCTTGAAGAACCCGTAGCCCAGAACTATGGCGCCGACGACTGCAGCAAAGAGCGAGTAGACGTACGAGTTGGTGATGATAAAGCAGTTCTGCTCCATCGCCTCGATTACGTCGGGCGGAAAGGCAGACCGGTCGACCCTTGACAATTGCGTCAGGCATGACACCCCCTGAAGATTGAGCAGGACTGCCGCGACGCTGCCTGCGACGAGTAGGCCGGCCCCGACTGCAAGGTACCGCAATTCACTTTTTACCGTACGTGCCAGACCTTATCTGCCTAATTATGTCAAGCACGTCGTCGGCGTCTTCGGCCTCCGGGTCTATCTCTAGGTACATGTTCAAGGCGCTTGCGGCTTCATCGGAGCGGCCCTCTTTCAAAAGCACTATCCCTCTGTCCCTTATTGCATCGGGGTTGTACTGGTCAATCGCAAGCACCATCTCGTTTGCGAGTTCGTACTTGTCCATGTCTTGTGACTCGTAGTAGCTTCCCTTCAGGTTGTTGAGCAGGCGTATTATCGTCCGCGAAGCAGTCGTCTTTTCAACGAACGCCCTGGTGAGGGAGATCTGCTGGCCGGGGTACGATCGCTCGAGCAGCGCCTTTAGCGCATAGTCGTCCATTATCCTGCCACCGTTGAACGGGTCAATGACTATCTCGCCGTTGCCTCCTTCCATCACGTGCTTTAGCAGAAAGTGGGATGGAAAGTTGATGGGCAGAAGCTTGAAGTCAAGCGCCTCGGCAATGCGTATATAGAGTATGCATAGCGTTATGGGTATGCCTGTCCTGCGCTCGATGACCACGTTGAGGTAGCTGTTGAGCGGGTTGTAATAGTCGTCGGTGTTTGGCCTGAATTTTTGGGTCTCAAAGAGGAAGCTGTTGATATGTTCGATGACCTGCGTCGGCCTGCGCGGAGTTGCGAGCTTTTTCTTGGCTGATTCTGCCGCCTGCTTTCCCATGTCGTCCACTTTGCCAAGAGTCGTAGGGACGTCAAGGTCAGGGTAGGCAAGGATGCGCGCAAGGTGCAGAGCATAGTCTGCAAGCATCGCGGGGTCGTCCTTTGATACGACCTGTCTGACCACGCAGTTTTGCCAGTCCTGAACCCGGGAATTGATATCTAGGCCGGCCACTTGCTCACTACTTCCTGCGCATATTTATGTCGAGAGGCGCGGGCCTCATGCGCGCGTTCATAATGTAGCGTGACATAAAAGCATGAAATCATGATAAATATCAATTAACACGTGTTTGCGATACTTGCCTAAATTTTCAGACAATCCAAAATAGCTGCTTGCGCGGAAAAATTCAACTAAATGCTTTTATTCAAACCTCTATGCTCTGACCTCAATGAATGTAGACAGTAAAGTGAAGACTTTGCTCAGCTCAAGGACCGGCCTGGCTGCACTCGTGGTTGCGCTGTTGGCCGTTGGTTTTACAGG
>NZ_DASWIL010000031.1:0-57494 GCF_036397675.1 Nitrososphaera sp.
AGAATTTGGACTGGCTCTGGCGAGCGTGGCACTCGGAGCGGCTGCGATGGGGGCTTCGCTATTTGCACGCAAAACTGTTGCTAGAGATTCCAGCGACGCAAAACAGATGAGGGGGCGCCTGCTGCAGAAGGCAGCATAGCCGTCGCGCTCGAGCTGTTTCCTCGTGGGTTACATAATCACTACTTTTGCTGTATTAGCGAATTGCTAGAGATATTGGGTCTCAGAGTAACATGCATTCTACACCACCCGCGAAATACAGGCATAAATTCGAGAAGCGATAACTTTATCTTCGACTACTGCTGCTACTCAGTAATGGCCGACGCGTCGATGACGTATTACATCACCGCAGGAATCTTCGCCTTCTTGACAGCGATCCTATTCGGAACGCGCGCCAAAAGATATAGCTCTGGATTTACTTCAGGTGCTGAAGGCGGTCACAAAGAATCGACATAGTCTAAACGTAACTTCGTTCATTTTTTAGCTCCCTGTTCTTGTATCGAATTAAGCGAGTCATCATAGTACCATAGACTAGTCCATATAACGCGTGAAATAGCAAGGATCCAGCAATAACTATTACCAGCATTCCTGTGGCTTGACTGGCAATAGTGTAGAGCTCAGAATTCTCTGCAAGTGGTACTAATATCCTATCCAATCTGGGAATAACTGCCAAAACGGTTAGCGGTAGGAACAAAACCGCCCATGCCACAATTCCTATTGAAACGCCCACTGCCAGACTCTTCGTTAACCTATGGATCGCTAAGACTGGACATACGGCTATCGTGAAGCCTCCCACCGCTCCTATTAGGGTTCCCGCAAGGATGTGTAGGAGAATACCTACGAGGGCTGAATCTACCGGACTCCCAGTTACACCGAGCGTGATTCCAATTACAGAATAGAACATTCCGCTCTGGACTCCAAAAGCGAACTCTACGACTAACAAGATTGAGGAAACTGTCCACGCTGCAATGAATCCTGACCACGCACCATTTTCAGCCGCCTTGAATGCGGGGAAGGCAAGATGCTTCATATAGATACCAATACTATTTGAAATATTTAAGCATTAGACGAGAGATTCAGTGATTTTTGTAATTGATTCACGAGCGAAGTTATCGATTTTCATTTTGTTTTTTGCATTTGATGCAAATCTTTCTAATACTTAAATAGAAGAACTACTGAGTGGTATTATGACCTTAGAAAAAGGTCAGATTCCGCGTGAGATTAACATCCACTTTCAGATTTTCGGAAAGGAATCTTGGGAAGTTGAATACGATAAATTCGGATACTGCGATATATGCAATTCAAGGATAGACGAATTCGGATATTGTGCCTGTGGTGGCGCTGCAGACTAGTTCTGAAATCTTCGCGCGATTGGCCTGTGATATCCGTTACCTGACTCCCCTACAAAATCACTACTTTTGTCGGCTGTCATCTCATGGACATACAACCGCTTTTTATCGCCTCTCACGATTTCATATGTGTGATTGATTACCGGAGTGATCGTGGCTGTCACATTGGCAGCACTATCAGTCATAGCCTATATGCTATTGAGCCCAGTCAACGTAAATTCCATGAAGCTTTCCTCCATTCGTTCAGAAATTCAAAAAGTCACTGAAGGATTTAGAGAGGACCTAAGGGAAGCAGCCGACATGTTCGTTTAGCCTATTTAGATACCTAGATTTAGTAGCAGGACTCCTAATGGCATACAACAAGGCCTCCAACGGTTCGGTCTCTGATACTGACACTTTCTCACCTATTATTACTTTGGAAACCAATTTAAGAACCACTAAAGGAGCGGGCCCGTCGGGATTCGAACCCGAGACAACCGGATTTCTTTCTTGTGTGAAAGTTAAAAGTCCGGTACTCTACCTGGCTGAGCTACGGGCCCACAGCGCACTTACGCTCACACTCGGCATAATTTAATGGTATTTGGCAGCGATGACAAGCAAGCTGCTACGGTGCGCGCTCGCTCGCTCTAGCGCCGGCGGTAACAGCATGAGCACCTAGAAATCACATACAAAAACTAACGAAACCAGTATGTTCCACTGGAAGCGCGTCCACTCCCTCGGACATAACCACCACCTTTAATTGTGCCAGTTGCGTTGGAAGCTTATGGTAGATGTAATTTACGGCCGGGGCTTTACCGACCTTGCCCGCGAAATGCCGTATTACATTAGCATCTTCAAGAAGATGATTGCTTATCGACTTTTCAAGAGCAAGCAGCCGATGTACGCTTCTGTCGACGTCAACAACATTTGCAACCTGCACTGCACCCATTGCTACTGGTGGCTCAACCGCAAGGAAGGAGAAGATATGTCGGCAGAGGACTGGAGAAAGATAATTAGGGAAAAGATAACCAAGAACCACCTATTCGTTGTGACCCTTGTAGGCGGCGAGCCCACGATGCGCCCAGATGTCATCCAGACTTTTTGCGAGGAGATGCCGCACAGGGTGTGCATAGTCACAAACGGCACGTTCCCGCTAAAGAGGTTTGATGATCTCTATTTCTACTGGGTCTCAATGGACGGTACCGAGGAGATACACGACAAGATCCGAGGTCAGGGCTCGTATGCAAAGACGAAAAAGAACATCCTCGACTACATCGCCGGCCCTCCAAGGCGGGGCAAGCCTGCCTACAAGGACATCTGGATAACGATGACGATAAACTCGCAGAACTATCACACTGTTGAAGCACTCGCAGAGGAGTGGCGAGGCAAGGCGAACAAGGTAGGTTTCCAGTTCCACACTCCGTTTGCCAAGGGTGACCCGCTTTTCATGCCCTTTGGCGACAAGAGGAGCGAGGTGGTGGACAAGATAATAGCCCTGAAGCAAAAATACCCCGACTATGTCATAAACAGCGTCAAGCAGGTATCGCTTATGAAGGGCAACTGGGGCGGAGTGGGGACGACGCCGGTGGACTGCCCGTCTTGGGCGATACTGTCGTTTGACCACATGGGCCGGCTAAAGCAGCCCTGCTGCATAGGGAGCGCAGACCCCAAGGCGCAAAAGCCCCTGTGCGAGGAGTGCGGCCTCGGCTGCTACTCCATCCTTGTGGCGCAGGGCATCGTCGGGAACTAGACCAGCGCAAGCGCCCTGACGGGCGAGCCCGTCGCGCCGGCAAGACTGAGCGGCGCGACTATGAGTGTGAACCTCTTTTTCCTGATCTTGTAAAGGTTGCAGAGATTCTCTACGGCAAGCACGCCGGCAGGCAAGAGTATGTTGTGCGCGCTGAACTTTGCATCGCGGCCAGGGTCGATGCTTGGGCCATCTATTGCTACCAAGTTGACGTTCTTTCTGACTAGATATCTAGCAGCGGCTTTAGAGAGACCGGGGTTAGCCGTCATGTAGTCCTTGCCTGTGTAATGCTTTTCCCAGCCAGTCTCAAACACGACCGCGTCGCCCGCGCGGATGTCCTCGCCTTCGATGTCAGCAACGCCGATGGTCTGCCCCGCCTTCTTGAAAACCCTCACCATTACTGCGTTGCACACGAGCCTCGACGCGGGTATGGTGTCTATCGCCTTCTTGCCCTGTGCAAAGTGCGACGGCGCGTCCATATGTGTGCCCGTATGGGTGCTCATGAACATTATTTCCGAGTCGTAGCCGTGCACGTCAAAGCTCGACCAGGGTATGAAGAAGGGCTGAGGTGAGCCGGGGAAAACCTTGATCTCAGGCGACACCTTCATCGTGAGGTCCAGTACTTTCATGGACCAGATCCGGATTAGTGATTAATAAGCAAACTACGATTTGTTTAATAACTTAGCAGACGATATACAGCCATGCCAACAGCGTACGTCCTTATCAACTGCGACCTCGGCTCGGAGGATGACATCATCCGCGAGCTGAAAAAACTGCCGGAGGCCGTGGAAGTGAGCGGCGTGTACGGCGTGTATGACATCATCGCCAAGATACGCTCCGACACTATGGACAAGCTGAGAGAGACCATCACCTGGCACGTCAGAAAGGTCAACAAGGTGCGCTCGACGCTCACGATGATTGTCATCGAGGGCCAGGGCGAAAAGGGCACTAAAGCAGGCGCCTGATCTCCGATGCCACACTTGCCGACTCTTCTTCAGTGTTGAAAAAGTGGGGCGATGCCCTTATTGCTTTCTTGCCCCCGCCGATGTCGCGCTCTGCAAGCACGATGTTGCTTTCGCTCAACTTCCTTACGATAAAGCCTGGGTCCTTTGGAACCGTGAACGTGACTATGGACGTGCGCAGTTTGTCGTCGTCGGGCCCGATCAGAGTTGCGCCGGGCACCCTTGA
This sequence comes from Nitrososphaera sp., assembly GCF_036397675.1. GTDB lineage: Archaea > Thermoproteota > Nitrososphaeria > Nitrososphaerales > Nitrososphaeraceae > Nitrososphaera. The sequence goes on from NZ_DASWIL010000031.1 coordinate 4,261, forward strand.
CATTTCCTGCCTGAGCACACCTGCCACTTTCATGTTCATGTCGCGGATACTGTCGATTCCAAGGCGAAGTACGTAGCGCAATGCCGCTTCGATGCCGGCGGCGCCGGGGTAGTTGCGAAAGCCCGCCTGCAGCCTGTTTGGCATCTCGGAGTAGGCAAGTGTGCCTCCGGCAAGAGTCGCCGACTCGCCTCCGATGGAAGGCGGCCTCAACTTCTCAGATGCTTCCTTGCTGCAGTATAAGACGCCGATGCCGTTTGGCCCGCACAGCCACTTGAATCCCGGAAAGGCCATGAAGTGGCAGCCAATCTTCCTCACGTCGACGCTGACGGTGCCGGCAGACTGGGCCGCGTCGATGCAGAAAAGTGCGTTGTTCTCTCTTGCAATCCTGCCTACTTCTTCGACCGGTATGATTGCGCCAGTGTTGTACAGCGCGTGGCTCATTGCTATCAGTTTGCTGCCCCTGGCCTGTTCTTCAAGGTTGGAGATATCAAAAAAGCCATCTGCGTCGATTGCAAGCTCGCGCAGCAAAACTCCTCTTTCTTTTGCCAGCCTGAGCCACTGGAAGTAATTCGCATAGTGCTCGTGGCTCCCGCCCCTGACTACAATTGCGTCGCCCCTATTCCACTCAAGGCCGTTTGCGACCATGTTAATGCCGTCAGTCGTGCTCTGCGTCAGCACCACCTCGTCCCGGTCGCAGTTTATGAGGTGCGCGACGCGCGTTCGCACTTCGTTGAGGAGCGAGGTGGTGTATTCCGATACGCCCTGCGAGTCGGGCCCCTCTTCTGCACACTTTAACAAGTAGTTCGTGGTTGCCTTGATGACTGCCATCGGCGTCGGGGCTATTGCGCCGCTGTTCATGTAGACCATTTTTTTCGTGAGCGGAAAGTCCTGCCGGACATCAAAATCAAGGATTGTCATCGTTATATTGTACCTCCTCATCTTGATTGCAGTTGGAGCCATATAACCATGCCAGCGTGCTGAGCGCAAGGGGGCTCAACACGCTGCTCTTCAGCGACCCGTACGCCAAGCTCTGCTTCACGTCGTCGCTTGTGTCGTCGCTCAGGACCGTATACATAGACCTTGACACGGCTTTTTCGGCGTACCTTGCGGCTGGCATTGTCAACGCGAAAAGCGTCGACGTCTACCTTCCGTCAGAAGGGCGCTTTATGGCGATGTTCCAGGAAGTGGTGGCGCATATGCCCCGCTACTCTCTTGTCATACTGGACTCGATAAACAGCTTCTACGCCGTGTACTACAGCCACTACAGGAGGCATGAGAAGCGCGCCGGGGGTAGCATCAACCACCTCCTCTCGGTCCTGCTGATGCTGCTGGTCCGGCAGGGCGTGACCCACGGCATCCCGGTGCTTGCGACTAGCATGCTGCGCTTCCGCAAGGAGGGCGGGTGGAAACAGTCGCCGGCAAGCCGCCGGCTCTTGCAGAAAAAGAGTGCCTGCAGAATGGAGGTAGAGCGCGCAGGCAACGAAATAGTGCTAAAGGTGTTGGAACACGACGCTATCCAGGCCGGGGCGTCCTACACGGTCACACCTTTATGTTGACAAGGATGTAACCTATCAGCATCGCTATGCCTATGATGCCAAAGCCGCCTGCAAGAAATGCGTTCTGGGTCGTCGTCGCAAACACCTTGCCGGCCCTGTGCAGAAGGAGCGTGCCTGCAAAGCCTATGAACAGTATCATGGTTATCGCCACGGTCTCGCCAAGGGTCTGGACGTTCCTGGCCGGCAGTATGAAAGCCCTCGCGCCGGCACCCTCTATAGCGGCGTTGACCGCGCCGGAGGCAAGCACGAAGAAGGTGATGAGGTATGCCCCTTCAACGATAAACACGACCTTGGAGCTGCTGGAAAGCATCATTATTGCAAAGCTTAAACCCCAGTCTCTAAATAAACTTTGCAATGGGATGTTTAGCCTGCGGCCGGCAAGCACAAGACAGGTACTGCCCTTATCACGCAAAGGCGCTGCAGAACCTGCAGGCGCACTACCAAGCGTGGGTGCGCGCCTACGGTGACATTCCGTGGGAGAAATTTCTGGAAAGACTTTTAGAAATGCAGCAAACGGGGCAATGGGTCAAAGAAGTGATAAAGACGGAATTGAAAAAGTAGTGGGCAGGACAATCACATGTCCATTCCACCCATTCCACCCATGCCGCCAGCACCGCCGCCCGGCGGCATCGGCGGGCCGCCGCCTCCAGACTTGCTCGAGGCGATGACGTCGTCGATTCTCAGGATCATACACGCGACTTCAGTCGCAGACTTGATTATCTGCTCCTTGACCGCAAGCGGCTCTACCACGTTGAGCTTGGACATGTCGGCCACCCTTGCGTTGCGCGCGTCCACACCCGTCCACTTTGCCCCCTTGGTCTGCTTTGAGCGCAATTCGGTCAGAGTGTCTATCGGGTCCATTCCTGCATTCTCGGCAAGCGCAAGCGGTATGACTTCAAGCGCCTCCGCGAACTTTTCGGCCGCCAGCTGCTCCCTGCCTGAGAGCGTGTTCGCCCACTCCCTCAACTTGCTTGCTGCGTAGGCCTCCGGCGCGCCACCGCCTGCCACTATGGCCGGCTTTTCAAGCACGTCCTTTGACACCATGAGCGCATCGTGGACCGACCTGTCGGCCTCGTCGACCACCCTCTGCGAGCCTCCGCGGATGAGAATCGTCACTGACTTGGGGTGCTTGCACCCTTCGACAAATACCCACTTGTCGGTTTCTACCTTTCTTTCTTCAACAAGCTCTGCAAAGCCGAGGTCCTTTTCGCTCAGGTCATCCAGGCTGTTCACAATTCTGGCGCCTGTGGCGCGGGCCATCTTGCCCATGTCGCTCTCCTTCACCCTGCGAACGGCAAGCACGCCTGCCTTGGCCAGATAGTGCTGCGAAATGTCGTCCATGCCCTTCTGGCACACCACGACGTTCGCGCCCGCATCCACTATCTTGTCAACCATCGACTTTAGCATCTTGTTCTCCTCTTCGAGGAACATCTTCATCTGGTCGGGCGAGCTGATGTTTATCTTGGCATCAAACTCGGTCTTTTCAATTTCAAGCGCAGAGTTTATCAGCGCAATCTTGGCCTTCTCTATCTTCTTTGGCATGCCACTGTGCACGACTTCCTTGTCAAGCACTATACCCTTGATGAGCTTTGTGTCCTTGATGGAGCCGCCCGCTTTCTTTTCGACCTTGACGTCGTCGACATCCATCTTGTAGCCAGAGTCTGTCTTGTCGGCGACTGCAAGCGCCGCGCTTACAACAAGCTTGGCAAGATCCTCGGACTCGCGTGACACCATCTTGGTCTGCATAGCTGTCATGGCGACCCTCACGAGCTCGTCCTTCTCGCTGCCCTCTATCCTTTGCGCTATGCTGTTCAGAACTTCGATGGTCTTGGCCGCGCTCTTGCGGTAGCCGTCCACTATGATGGTCGGGTGGACATCCTTGTTTATCAGCTCCTCTGCCTTCTCTATGAGCGCGCCGGCCAAGACAACGACCGAAGTCGTGCCGTCACCAACCTCGTTGTCAGTCGCCTTACTTATCTCGACCATCATCTTGGCCGCGGGGTGCTGCACGTCTATCTCCTTCAGAATGGTGGCACCGTCGTTTGTAATCGTCACATCGCCAAGAGTATCCACGAGCATCTTGTCCATGCCCCTTGGTCCAAGCGATGTCCTCACTATCTCGGCTATCAGCTTTGCAGCTGAGAAGTTATTCTTTTGGGCGTCTCGGCCCTTCGTCTGCGACGCTCCTTCCCTCAGTATCAGGACCGGCATTCCGCCGGCGCTTCCTTGCTGTATTGACATTTCTCATATTCCTCCTAAAAGCGGTGAAATACTTTGGCCCTTCCGGGATATTTTAAACTTGCCCCGTTTCTTTGGCCAGCCTTATTCGGGCTATGCCGTTAAGGTAATTAATATACTCTACTTTGGGGTTTTTTGCGCCTTCCGGGAGCCTTGCTGACATCTCGTAGCGGTTTGTCCCCCTCGCCTCTATCCTGACCGAGTTCGTGGCAGAGTCGTATTGGACGGATATCTCAGACGCGTCCCGCACGCCCCTTATCTCGGCTATTATCTCGTAGTACCCCGGGCCTTCAATGACTTCTGGTGGAACCTCGCTTACTAGGTCCTCTATCTTAGGCCTCATCTTTCTTCCCGGAGGCACGTACGTCTTGCCGGTGCCGGCAAGTTTTGCAAGGCCCGGCATTACAAAGCTCCGTGCAACAAGACCCGTAGCGGCGCCGGCCACAAAGCCCCCGATGTGCGCCATGTACGCGACGCCGCCTGACTGTCCGATTAACGCAAAGAGCAGCTGCAGTATGAACCAGAACGGTATGTAGGCGATGACGGGTATGCGTATCGTGTAGATGAAAAACGCGGCGATTATCGTGAACACTTTTGCGCGGGGGAACATCACCAGATAAGCGCCGAGTATCCCGGAAATCGCGCCTGACGCGCCGACAGCGGGTACCGAGCTGTCGCCGGTGGACATGGCGTAAAAGCTGTGCGCAAATGCCGCAGCGGCGCCCCAGCCGAGATATATGAGGATGTATTTGACGCGGCCGAACTTGTCTTCGATGTTGTCGCCAAACACCCACAGGAACACCATGTTGCCTATAATGTGGGCAATGCCTGCGTGCATGAATATCGATGTTATTATGTTAAAGCCGCTTGCCGGCCAGTTTGCAAACAGCGCGTCCGGGACAGTGCCGTACGTAAAGAACAGCTCTGCAACTGCGCGCTCGTTTGTGAAAAAGCTGGTCACGATTGCTTCCCAGATGAACACGGCCACGTTGATAGCTATCAACGTGTAGTTCAGGTAGGGCCTACCGTGGACCCGCTCCGTGTCATCGTGTATTGGAAACATGCCGCCGGCTAGCTCTACAGCAATTCTACTGGAAATAAGTCTTTAGCTGAAGCCGAAAGGGTTCGTGTTGGGCATGTCCCCGCCCTTCTCGCTGTGGGCCTTTCTCACGTGTCGCTTCATGCGTTCCTTGTCGTCAAACTTCATGTTGCAGTATTCGCACTTGAATGAGCCGTCCTCGCTCTTTTTCTTGCCGAAAAGTCCCACGCAGGAACAATGGACCTGCTCTCAAATTAAAGTTGCGCTTATTCCATGACTATCATGGTCAGCGTCGACTTTACTCCGTTGAGCTTGCGCAGTTTCCACGTGACTGCCTCCTTCACCTTCTCCATCGTTTCAGCCTCGACCATCGCCACGATGTCGTACACGCCGTACACCTGGTACACTTCTTTTACGCCGTCCATCTTTTTCAGCTCGCCAACAAGCGAGTCTTCGCTTCCAAGCTCGGCGTTCATCAATACGAAGGCTTTAGGCATGTCGGTTAATCCTCTCCGGCGTATAAAAACTTGGTGTACTTTTCCCTGGCTATACTTCGTGCTTCAGCTTGCCCTCGTCAAACGGGTCGGCCATCTTCCACCGGTGGTCGAAAAAGTCGGAGCACCACTCCAAGAATTCCGAGGTCTCGCCGTAGAACATGACGTTCAGATCCGGCTCGCCCTTCTGGTTCGGGAACATGACGCACCCCTGCTTCTCGTTGAAAATAGCCATCACCTTGACCTCTGCAAGCATCCTGCGCTCCACGAGGCCCTTGCTGATGAGGTTGCGCCACCCGACCTTTTGCAGGAGCTGCGTCCTGCCCTTTGGCACGACCGCGTTTGCAGAAAATATGTAGGAAAATCTTACGCCTTTTTCCACCCTGCCAAATATCGTCTCGATGAGGTCCAGGGGCACCTGTGCCATTATCTCCCTGATGAACTCACCCGAGTTGCTGTAGAGGCTCTTCCAGCGCTGAAGTATGGCCATAACGCCGTGCACAGTCTCACAGCCACCGAGTGCGCCGAGCCTCTGCACGAATTTCAAGGGCAGGTCGCCCAGACTGTGGTCGGCAAAGAACTCTTTGTTCTTGTACAGGAAATCGTAACTTGGAACCAGCGACACAACGGTCCTGCCGTACGACGTGAGCACCAGCTCGCCTTCCCTGCCCTTGTAGACGAGCCCCGACTCTATCAGGCGGGTCATGTTCCTGTGCGCCTCTTGCATCGTTGCGTCAAGTTCAGACGCAAGCTGTGACAAGCGGCAGTCCTTTTCGCCGAGCCTTGCCAGCATCGAGAGGCGGAGGTCTCCTGCGAGCTCGAAGAATAGCGACCCAACGCCTTCTGCCGGCTGCTCTGACATGACCAACTAACTGACTCTACAAGCCACATCTTTAAAAATCTGTCAAGGACAGGAACGATTATAATTTGGATAAACTCACACGCTGGGCGTAATGGGCGATAAAAAGTATATATCCGCGCTCGTCACGGGCGGCGAGGCAAACGCAGGTCCACCGCTCGGGCCGGCTCTGGGCCCGATGGGCGTGAACGTGCTCCAAGTAGTTAATACAATTAATGAGAAGACCAAGGATTTCCCCGGCATGAAGGTGCCGGTAAAGGTGGAGGTCGACACCGAGACCAAAAAGTTCACTATCGAAGTCGGCATCCCCCCCACTGCGGCGTTGGTGGCCAAGGAGGCAGGCATCGCCAAGGGCTCCGGGACTGCCGGAAAGGACTTTGCAGGTGACCTCACGATGTCATCTGCCGCCAAGATAGCCCGGATGAAGATGGAAGGATCGTACGCCAAAGACGTCAAGGGCGCGACGAAGGAAGTCATCGGCTCGTGCGTCAGCATGGGAGTCAAGGTAGAAGGCAAGCCCGCAAAGGAAGCGTACGCCGACGTCAACTCGGGCAAGCACGACGAGCTGTTCAAGTGATTTTCTAGCCTCTGCGGGTCGAAATCATAATAACCAAGAATGGCACTCCGGTACCTTGTAATATTTGATTCGTATACTGCCGGTTATCCTCGCCGCGGTGCTAGCAGTCTCGCTCGCCGCGCCGGCTTATTCCCTCCCAGTGAACCCCGGCGCCGTGTCCTCAGGCGCCGCAGAGTCTAGGCCACTGACTTCGCTTCCCCCAACGCAGCTCCCCGCGCTTGACACGGTCGATATCTTTGGCCACATGGTGCCAAGGAGCGCCATACGCTCTGACTTTGGGCACGTCAACCTTGGCAACGATCTCTTGCGCTACAACGGCAGCCCCGGCAGAACGCTGGTGTTTGGAAAAGGCAATCTGGCGTCCGTTGCGGGCAGCGCCCACGTTGTCGGTCTCGGGCAGAGTGGCGGCTCCTTCCTTGGTGTTGCACATTCTCAAAACCCACTCCCTTCAGGCACGGGGTTTACGTATGCGCCGGACCTAAGGCTCGGCTTTGACTCGACCATAATGGACATACTTGACAACTACACCGGGCCGGTCGACCCCGGCAGGTTCTCCGGCTCGTCCATAATCGGGGCCGACATGGCAGCGGCAGACTATGGCGCGACTGGCAAAGGCGTGGTAGTGGCACTAGTCGACACGGGGACCGACTTTTCAAACGAGGATATGCGGCACGCGGTAGCTAGGGACGCAAACGGCATACCGATCATGCTCGACGCCGACGGCCAAGGTCTTGTGCTCACAAAGGCCAAGTACATCGCCAAGATAGACGAGCGGAGGGGCAGGATAGCGAACTACACCACGACCTCCAACCCGCAGCTACCTGAAAACGTCACGTCCTATGCCTACGTCAACGGGGACGGCGTCTACCTGAAAACGAGCCAGGGAACGATACCTGTCTTCAACTCTCTCTACCCCCTATTCGGGCCCCCAGTGCTTGAGGGGATCGCAAACGTCGATTGGAAGATAGGCAACAGCCCGACTGACTACATCAGGTCCAAAAGCGGCTTGTACAGAATGGGGGTCGCGTACCAGGTCAGCTTCCAGTTTGGCGCGATAACCCAGGTGTTAGTGCCTGTGCTCCTGGTAGACGCAAACGAGCCGGGGGTCTATGACACTATAGTCCCGGATATGTCCTACGCCTGGTACACATTTACACGCACAATAGCCGGGGCCTACTCGCAAACAAACTACCTGATACCTGAACCCTCGTTCGACTTTACCGACGAGACGCCCATCAAGCTGGGCGACGGGAATGAGCACCTCGTATACGACTACAACAAAGATGGCTCGCCCGACTTTTCTGCCGGCACAGCAGGGGCCCGGGTGCTTGACATTTGGCGCGTGACTGACAACAAGACCCAGCTGCAGCTCGCAGACAGGGACGGCTACGGTGGCGTCGCTCTGGCCAAGCTGCTGGAGCCGATTGACCCTGCAGGCGGCTATTTCGGGCTGATGTACGATTTCGCCGGCCATGGCACGAGCACGGCCGCGACGATCGCGTCGATGGGCAAAGGGCAGTATGCAATCTACAACAACTCGACCAGGTACGCGCTTGCGGGCATGGCGCCTGACGCCAAGATACTACCCATAAAGGCGTTGTGGGCCGGCGACGCCATTTTCGGCTGGTTGTACGCCTCGGGCTTTGACCTAGTAGACGGCAAGTGGCGCTACACAGCCGAGCACAAGGCGGACATCATCAGCAACAGCTGGGGCGTGTCAAACTTTCCGCTGCTAAAGTACGGTCCCGGCTACGACGTGCTGAGCATGTTCTCGTCGCTCCTAGCAGTTCCACGCTTCCTGGCTGCAGACTATCCGGGCACAATTATGATAAACAGCGCCGGCAACAACGGGCTGGGTTACGGGAGCGTGGGAACGCCCAACGTCTCTCCTTTCAACATAGCCGTCGGCGCAACCAGCAACAACGTGCATCTACAATACGGCGCCTTTGCCAACATAACGCGCTTTGGCTCGTCCGCGGCGTCGTTTGACGAAATAGCCGAGTTTTCAAGCAGGGGGCCGGGCCTCTTCGGCGATCCCAAGCCCGAGCTCGTGGCGGTGGGCTCGTACGGGTTCACGCCCACTTCTGTAACAGTCAAGGTATTTGAAGCCCAGCCCGACGACCCCAACAACGAGGGCGCGTTCACGTTGTTTGGCGGGACCAGCATGGCCGCCCCGATGGCCGCGGGGGCCGCGGCGCTTGTAATTTCAGACCTCCGTGAGAGGGGCGAGGCTGCAGATCCGTTCAGGGTCAAGAGCATACTGATGTCGTCTGCAAAGGATCTGAAGAACGACCCGTTCGTGCAGGGCGCCGGCAGGGTGGATGCGCTTGCTGCAATCCAGCTTGCCAGAGGAAGCCCCGGCAAGTTCTTGGCCTACACAGACAGCACGCCCAAAAACATACTTGCTGCGCTGGCACCGGCCATCCAGTCTTACAATAGCACCCTTGGCATCATAGACTCGGGCTACGCGCAGCAAGCGGGCGCGCTGGATGCTCTTGCGCCCGGGCTTGCCGAGTCGCGTTGGTTTGCCGGGCAGATAGTGCAGGGCCAGTCTGCCTCGGCCGACATTATCGTCGAGAACCCCTCGAAGAATGAGATCCAGGTCCAGGTTTCAAGCACGGTTGAAAAGCTGGTGGCCAGATACCAGGTCCACAACGCGACAAGGCTCTTTGAGGTCGACCCGACGCACAAAGAAAAGCAGTACGGGTTTGCCCCGAACTACCACAACCTGACAGAGATAATGGGAGGCAATATTCCTGATTCCGACTTGATGGTTGCCAGGGTGAACTTTCCGTTCACAAGCTTTTTGAACTCGACAGAGCTGTTCGGTGACCACCTGCGCATCGCGTCGCTTTACAGCTATGACTGGCGCGACGCGGACGGCAATAACCAAGTTGCGTTCGGCGAGGTATCCATGATAACCCGTGGCGGCTCGTGGGGGACCACACAGGAGCTCAGGGTGGGCGACCCGGCGTCCAAGTTCAAGGGCACGCCGGTGCTCGGCGTCTACCCTGTCCCGACCGTTTTCTCGTTCTGGCGGGGCGATAGGCTAATGAACTCCACTTCGATGGACTACACTCTCACGGTCGAGTTTTACAAGCGCCAAACAAATCCTGCCATCCAGCTTGACACTATACTCGGGGACCAAGCGTTTCTGACAGTGCCGGCGCAGGGGAAGGCCAAGGTGGGCGCCACAATCAGGACAAGCGACGACACGCTGACTGGCAACTATTACGGCGAGATATCAGTGTCAAGCAGCGGCTTTAAGCACAAAGTTCTGATGCCAGTCAGCTATATCGTGACGACAAAGCCGGTGTCAAAGGACACGCAGGTAGTGATTGTACCCGGCGGCGGACAGGGAGGGCCGGAAATTGAACGCGACTTGGGCCTTAGACCAAACGGCTACGTCGGCGGGCTCTCGGACATGACTTCCCGGTATTCTGCAGGAGACTGGCGCTCATACTACTTTAACGTGCAGGACCCAACGATAACCTCAATGAACCTGAAGGTGTCGTGGCCGCACAACTCGACAAGCGTCAACGCGATGGCGTTTGGGCCCGACGGCAGGATGGTCGCCTCAAGCGTGCCCTCAGGCGTGTTCCAGGAGTTCGCCGGCTGGCCGAGCAACGACTGGCTCGGGACATCGCCGGTGAGCGAGGGTGGGTTCTTTTTCTTTAGCCAGAACGCGGGCAACAAAACTACCGTGCTTTCAGTCCCGGTAAACGGCACAGGCACCTATGCGGTGCTGATGCACAACACTCTGTTCCACGGCGAGAGCCTCTACGAGCCGCTGGTGGTCGAAGCGAAATTCTCGACGCTGCTCCCTGATGACAGGCCGCCCAAGATAAGTGCGGACCTGCCCCGGTTTTCGACGGGCAAGCTGAAGGTGCCGGTGCAAATCGATGACCAGAACCCTGCAGGCCTGTCGTATTCAATCGACGGCTCGGCGCCGGTGGGCGTGGGCACCCGGTCGGCCACGAAGAAGGCATTTGTGATAAACGCCGACACCTCGGGGCTTGCCGAGGGGCCGCACAGCATAACGATAGAGTCTGCCGACACAGTGGGCCACTCGTCGGCGCTTTTGCGCCAGTTCATAGTCGACAAGTCGCCCCCCACTGCAGACATTGCAGTGCGCCTTGAAAACGGAACCGAAACGACTGTCAAGCAAATCGCAATGGTGTCCGGAAACGCAACCCTGCTGTGGAACGTGACTGACGCAAACGGCGTCAAAGAGCCTGTTACGGTGACCCTGCCGGACTCGAGGCCCGCCAAGCACGCGGCGTCCTCGCTTGTGCAGTTTGACTCGTCCGCGCTTGCGGACGGCGAGTACGTGTTCGTGTTAGCGTCAGGCGACTTGCCGGGTAACAGGATGGCAAGGACCGTACAGCTCGTGGTGGACAACACGCCACCGGATACAGCAGTAAGGGTGGGAGGAGGCGACCAGAGGGGCACAGTCACAATAGCACTTGCCGTGTCAGACGAGCACCCCACGAGCGCGATGCTTGAGGTGGGCAACATGGCCGTGGATGTGACCGGCATTAAGGAATACCTGCTTGACACCACTTTCCTGCCGGACGGCCGGCACGAAGTCAGACTGACGGCAGTTGACGCGGTGGGAAACACATCGGTAGCCAGCACGACTCTTGCGGTGGCAAACGTCACGCCTGTGATACAGACCGCGGCGGTACTCGGCACTGCAGGCGGCATTGCGGCCGGCGCAGCCGTGGCATGGTTTGTCTTGAAGCGCAGGAACTAGGCAAAGAAATCTTAAATAGCGAGGCGGTTAAATTTCCATTTGCATGAGTGAGAAACAGGCCTCAAACCCGAACCTTGTAGAGCTTGCCGAAAAGAACTTTGATGAGGTGGTAAACGGCGCCAAGCCCACCCTCGTGGACTTTTGGGCCACCTGGTGCGGCCCGTGCCAGTTCATGCTGCCCATATTCGACAAGCTGGCCAAGAAGTACGGGGACAAGGTCACCTTTGGCAGGCTCAACGTTGACGACAACCAGAGCGTTGCCATGCGGTACGACGTCTACGCGATCCCCACGTTTGTAATCTTCATGAACGGCAAGGCGGTAGACAGGGCGGTCGGAGCAGTCGGGGAAAAGGGCCTCGAAGGGCTGCTGCAAAAATACCAGTGATCAGAGGTACCCGAACGCCGGGTCCTCTTTCCTCTTTAGCCCCAACACGAAATTTAGCGTGTCTTTTTCGTCTTCGTTCAGCCGGTGGATGAACTTCTCCACAATCTGCTTGGCCTGCCTGCTGTTGAGGTCGGTGTAAAACACGTCGCCCTCGTTTATCTGCCGTCCAATAGTGGGTTCCTTGATCGATACGGCGACCTGCATGCCCGCCTTGGCCTCTTCCATAGACTTGCCGCTGTCCTGTATCTGGTGCACAGTCCCGACCTTCTTGCCCTCCTCGTTTATCACCTGCACCTTCTGCCGGAGCCTGCCCACCTGGATCTCGGCCCCAAACACGGCAGGGTCGTTGTGCCTAAACACAAAGCCTTTCATAAACTGGAACTTGCACACGGGCGGCAGCTCGTTGAACAGTATTGACTCTTCGTGCTCTTTTTGATACGCGACCCAGTCAACGTATCCGCGCACCAGGTTGTAGATGATCCGCTCGTTAAAGATCTTGACGCCCCTGTTCTGCGCCTCGTCCTCGGCGTCGTCGAGCACCTTGACGTTAAAGCCGAGCACGACGCCGTGGTACCTGTCAGACTCTTTGACTGCGGCAGCTTCTACCACGTCGCGCCTTGTGATGCTGCCGATATCTGCCGTCCTTATCGGGACGTTGTCTTTTTTTAGGAGGTCGATTACGGCTTCAAGCGAGCCTATAGTGTCGCACTTTAGCACGACGCCGGTGGTCTCCATGTTGCTGATGATGGCGTTTTTCACCTCACCTTCGACAAGCGATTTCAGGTGCTCGACTTCTTCCTTGTTGTCCTTTCTTACGACATAGAGTGGGCTACCTGCAAGAACACCTTCAAGGTCGGGAGACGTTATCTTCAAGCCGGCGGCGGCTTTAACCTCGCTTACGGGCTTGAACTTGTCCCGGGGATCGCGCATCTCGTCAAGCGGCTTTGGCAGGAGTAGTGCCTTTATCCTTGTCACCACCGCGCTGTCCCTCTTTGCCACAACTATGCTGTCGCCCTGCCTGAGCGTCCCGTCGAGCAGTATGATGTTTGCAGAGGGGCCGAGCCCCGGCTCCTCTTTTATCTCGAGCACTATGCCCCTCGTGCCCTCTGTGTGCCTCTCCAGCCTCTTTGCCATGTACTGCTGCGTTAGGCCCACTAGCACGGCAAGGAGCTCCGGTATTCCTACGCCGGTCTTGGCGCTGACCGGCACTATTGCAACTTCTTTTGTAAAGTCTTTGACGCGCCAGAACGCTTCGGACGGGAATCCAAGGCGGGAAAGCGAGCCCACGACGGTGTACAGTTTTTCGTCAAGCATTGTCTGGATGCCTGCCTCCTGCTTCTTCACCTCTTCAGAGATAAAGCGCGAATGCGCGCGCCAGCCTGATACCCTGTCCACCTTGTTCAGCGCGACCACAAACGGCACTTTCCGCTTCTTCAGTATCTCGATGCTCTCCAGCGTCTGCGCCTCGACGCCCTTGTTGACGTCCGTGACGAGTATTGCAATGTCTGCCGCCGATCCGCCCCTTGCACGCAGGTTTGCAAAAACCTCATGGCCCGGGGTGTCGATGACAAGCAAGCCGGGGATTGGCGTCTCGGCGCTGGCAAGTTTGGCAAACAGAGGGCCGGTGACCTCCTTTATAGTTTCAATCGGGAAAAAGCTGGCGCCTATGTGCTGCGTGATTCCGCCCACCTCGCGGGCCTGGACGGCAGTTCCGCGTATCCTGTCCAGTAGGGACGTCTTGCCCGAGTCTACGTGGCCTAGAACAACTACTACCGGCTGCCTGAGTTCCAAGGGTCGCTAGCTAGCTGAAAATGACCCGCGACTCTTTTATGAAGCTTTCAGAGGAGTCCGACGCGTGTATGATGTTGTCGGTAAATCCGAGGCCAAAGTCCCCCCGTATCGTTCCCGGGGCAGCCTCGAACGACTTGGTAGAGCCTATCATTATCCTGGTCGTCGCCACAGCGTTGTTGCCTTCAAGTATGCACGCGACGACGGGCCCAGAGCTTATGAACGATACGAGCTCGCCAAAGAACGGCTTGTCCTTGTGGACGGAGTAGAACTCCCGTGCCTTCTCTTTCGTGAAATTGTAGTATTTCAGATTCTTTATCACAAATCCCTTTTCCTCAAAGCGCGCAAGGACCTTGCCCGTCTGGCCGCGCCTAAATCCGTCTGGCTTGACAACAATCAGCGTTTGCTCGACTGCCATTCCGCAATCACTTCTTTGTGCGCAGGCCGCCCTTGGCGTACTTTGTCGTCCACTTTAGCTTTCTTGGGTCGCGCTTTAGCACGCGCAGGTTCTTCTTGCATTTGCTCGAGCATGTCCACTGCACCTGGCCGTCATTTTTGACAAGCATGACGCCGTGTCCCGCTGTTATGTGTGTGCCGCAGAAAAAGCAGTTTCTAAGAGATGATGCGGTCTTGCTCATCTAGATCACCTAATCTTGCGGGCCTCTCGCTCCGTCTCTCTCAGCATCAGGACGTCCTTCATCCTGACCGCGCCCTTGACGTTGCGCGTGAGAATGCGGCCCCTATCCTTGCCCTCAAGGACCTTTACCCTTACCTGAATGACCTCGCCGGCAATCCCTGTCCTGCCTACTATCTGAATAACTTCGGCGGGAACGACCTTTTCTTCAGCTGCCTTGCTCATCTGGAACCAGCCTCAACTATTCCTTCTTGCCCCTCAGGCCAGCTATCGAGGTGACTACCTGCTCGACGATGTGCTGGGCCTCTCCTGCCTCCACAATCGTGGCCGCGGCCGAGCCGACGTCTATTCCAAGCGACATTCCTAATTGCTGCTTGCTTGGCACAAAAATGTAAGGCGCGTTCCTCTCTTCGCAGAGTATTGGAAGGTGCGCAACGACCTCCGGCGGCTCGACGTCCTCTGCAATGACCACAAGCTTGGCAATGCCCCGCTCGATGGCCTTTGTAGTCTCGTTTGTACCCTTGCGTACTTTGCCGCTCTGCTTTGCAACGCGAACTGCCTCGTAGGCCGCGTTAGCGAGGTCCTTTGAAACTTCAAATTTGACGAAATATGGTTTACTCATTTTCTCACCCTATGGGATCATCCGATTGAATTTCTAGTGATTAGGAAGCGTATTAAAAACGTTTCAAATCACTCATGCTGGCCCTGACTATCCTGCTATACTCGTCCACCTTGGAGTCAAGGAGCGACTTGTCAGTCGATTCTGCATACATGCGTATCAAAGGCTCCGTCCCTGACGGCCTGACCATCAGCCACGTCTCGTCGTCTATCCATATTTTCGCGCCGTCCATCGTTTCAATCTTCTTGGGGCTGCCGTGCTCGACGCAAGCTTTCATAACCTTGCTGACCACTTCGCGGGAGCTCAGTGAAAACTTGGTCTTTATCTTGAACGTCCTCGGTAGCATTTCCACCAGATTTGAAAATGACTCGCCGGCTGACGCAAGCATGTTAAGAACGAGTGCGGTCGTCATCGAGCCATCCCTGACTTCGTTCAGAGGGCCATACATGAATCCGCCGTTTTCTTCGAGCCCGAGCGGGGCCTTTCTGTTTACCATTTCCCTTGACACCTCGACGCTTCCCACTTTTGTGTACGCCACCTTCAGACCTACTTCCTCGGCCACTTTGGAGAGTACCATCGAGGTGTTGACTGGGCACACAATCTCTGCGCAGGGGTGCCTTTGCGCAAGCAGGTTTTTTATCAAAAGAGCGCCGGTCACGTCGCCCCAGTAGATGCTGCCGTTATTGTCGCAGAATATGCTCCTGTCACCGTCGCCGTCAAAAGCGACGCCAAAGTCAGCCTTGCCCGAGCGCACAGCTTCGGAAAGGACGCCAAGGTTGTCCGGCGTGGGCTCTGACTCGCGGCCGGGAAAGTCGCTATCGATGTTGCCGTTTATCGCGATGACCCTGCACCCTAGCTTTTGTGCTATCGCGGGAGCGCACAGTGCCTGCACGCCATTGCCCAAGTCCATCGCCAACGTGAATCGCTTTGACTGTATCTTTTCGGCGTCAACAAGCGACAGAACCTTCTCAGTGTAAGAAGGAATGACGTTTTCATCCGCGTATTCTCTGCCGTGCCCGTCAGTCGTCGCAAAACGTTTTTCGTAGTAAATGTCCTCAACCTTCAGCTCGTCCTCCCTTGAAATCTCGACGCCGTCAGGCGCCGTCAGCTTGAGTCCGTTGTACTCTGGCGGGTTGTGCGACGCGGTTATCATGATGCCGCCGTTATAACGGCCGCTTTTTGCGGCAAGCTGCAGGCAAGGCGTCGGCATCAGGCCGGCATAGCCGACATCAAGGCCGGCAGAGTTGAGCGTCGAGCGTACCAGCACTGACACAGCGGGGCTTGACCTGCGCCCGTCGTAGCCCACAACTAATGGCCCCTTGCCATAGTACGTGGCCATAGCGTAGGTGAGATCGATAACCAGATCGTTTGTGAGGTCCTTGCCGTAGACCCCCCTGACCCCGTTTGTGCCAAAAAGCCTCTGTCTTTGCATTTCAAAACTGTTACAATGTAACAATAGATAAATTTGGCTGCTGACCGGTGCTGTTGATGCGGGGGTCGCCAAGCCCGGTCAACGGCGCAGGGCTTAGAAATGGCAACTAACTGCCACTGCAACCCTGTTCCTTAGGGATTCGTGGGTTCAAATCCCACCCCCCGCACTATTTCTCAATGGCCAGACGAGACTGCAGAGAGAGAAATCCCTGTGCTTGATGGTTGTAACCGCGTCGTCATTTGCAGTGGCGGTGACCTTGTCAAAGTCAAATTTGTCCCCGTCAGGTGATGCCTGCCTTTATCACGAAATCGGCTATGTTTGTTAGCATAGTTGCGCTTCCTGCCGGCACCGCCTACCTGATGCCATCCTGATCCTCTTAGCGGCCCACAGACTACCGGGCGCGCCCATCAAAGAAAAACAAACGTTGCTCACCTTGCCACCTGCGTGAGCAGAGTTGCCACTACGAGCAGGGGCAGGGCGACCCTTGCGACGGATACTAGGCCGGCAGGAACCCTAACGCGGCTGTACAGGTTCACCTGCTCTGTTAGGATTTTCTTGTCCAAGAACCACGTCGCGGCTATGGCAAATATCGCGCTAGTCACCGGCAGGCCGTAAGTGGTTACCGCAGCATCGACGACGTCAAGCACTACCGCGCCCGCTACGTTGAGATCCATCGCGCTGTAGCTTAGCGCCGACGGCAGGCCGGCTGCAAACGACGCGATTCCAATTATGGCCGACGCCTTGCGCCTGCCAAGTCCTAGCGTATCCTCGAGCGCCGAGACAGGCAGCTGGAACATCGAGACCGAGGATGCTATACCTGCTAGGAACAACATGACAAAGAATAGGGGCGCTATGACGGTCCCGAACTCTATTGCCGAGAACACTTGCGGCATCACCTTGAATACCAGTGTGGTTCCCTCGACTGGGTTTGCCCCCTGCGAAAACACGAACGAGAAGACCATCAGGCCGGACACAAGCGCGACTGCAGTGTCCGCGCCGATGATTACAAGCGACGACGACAGAACCGAGCGCCTGTGATCGATATAACTGCCGTAGGTCAGGAGCACGCCCATGCCTATTGAAAGCGAAAAGAACGCTTGGCCAAACGCTGCTGACCACACTTGGGGGTCTGAAAACGAGGTCGCGTCCGGAGTGAGGTAGAACGCGACGCCTCTGTCGGCACCGGGCAGAGTCAAGCCTATCGTGGTGAGGGGCGCCATTATGGCAACAAAGAGCAGTATGCCGTACTTACTCACCCTCTCTATCCCCCTGCTGACGCCGGTCCTGATTACCAAGTAGTTGATGGCGGCAACTGCTGCAAACGATAGGAGCGGGTACCCCGACTGCGAGTACTCTTCAAACGATACGGCCGTGCCCGTCACATACATTACAAAATATGACAGTATCCAACCAAGGATCGCCATGTAGTAGCTCAGTATGCTAAAGGTGACTGCGACCATCAACGCGCCGACCCATGCAAAGCGCTTCCTGATGTTTCTCAGGGCCGAGATGATCGAAGTCTGGTAGTAACTTCCGAGCACAAGCTCGAGTACCATGAACGAGAGGCCAAACGTAAAGACAACGACGAGGTATATTGCTAGAAAGGCCCCGCCGCCGTTCTCCCCGGTTACGGAGGGAAACCGCCAAATGTTGCCGATGCCGACGGCCGAGCCTATTGCGGCAAAGATAAATCCGCCATACGAGCCCCACCTCTCGCGGCCGGAGACCTGCACGGAAGCGCTATGCGGACACTGCTATTAAGTAAGTGGTATGCGTTCAACGCAATCTACTTACTTGGTGCGTCTGTAGTCCAGCGCCATCTTGACGAACTGTTTGTGCATTCTGACGTCGCCGGCAAGTTCGGGGTGGAATGACGTGCCGATGATGTTCTTCTGCTTCACGGCCACTATCTTGCTGGCATGAGTGGCAATGACCTCGACGTCCTTGCCTGCCTCGCTCACGGCCGGCGCCCTAATAAATACGCCCTTGAACGCGCCTTTGCCCAGCATGTCTATCTTCAAGTCAGCCTCAAACGAGTCGTTCTGCCTTCCAAACGCGTTGCGCTCTATCACGATGTCCAAGTTGCCTGTGGTCTTTTGCTTGGTCTCTCCAACCGCGTGGTCGTATACCTTCTTTGAAAGCATTATCATGCCAGCGCAAGTGCCGAGCACGGGCATCCCGTCGGCTATGCGCTTTTTCAAGATAGGAAGCGAGCGCTGTATTGCGGCAAGCGCAGTCTGGACCGTGCTTTCGCCGCCGGGCAATATCAGGCCGTCAACCTTCTCCATTTCTTCGGGGTAGCGCACGAGCTCCACCTTGCCGTTTATCTTCATTTCCTCAACCGCCTGCTCTGCCGCGGCGACGTTCTCTTCAATGTCTCCCTGAAAACCCAGGACTCCTATCGTCAGCTGATGCTTCTTCTTCTTCAAGCCGACTGTCCCCTTTCCTGCATCTTCAGCTCTAGGTTCTTGGTGTCGAGTCCCAGGAGCGACTTTTTCTCGTCGACCATCTTTTGAGCTTCCCTCACTATCTTGGCGTCGTCGTAAAACGTGGTCGCAAGCACCACTGCGCGTGCGCGCTGCGCCGGGTCCTCTGACTTGAATATTCCAGAGCCCACGAAAACGCCGTCGCACCCAAGCCTCATAAGAAAAGCTGCGTCAGCCGGAGTAGTTATGCCTCCTGCCGCGAAATTGACAACAGGCAACCTGCCAAGGCGCGCGGTTTCCTCTGCTATTGCAAAAGAGACCTTTAACTCGCGGGCCGCCTTCATCAGCTCTTGCCTGTCGTTATCTTGATAATGCGATCTAATCCTCCTGATGTCGTTGTTGACCATGCGGATGTGCGTCACGGCTTCAGCGACGTTGCCGGTCCCCGGCTCGCCCTTTGTGCGTATCATCGCGGCGCCTTCCTCTATCCTCCTGAGTGCCTCTCCAAGGTTCTTGGCGCCGTTGACAAAAGGCGTGGTGAAATCCCACTTCCAGATGTGGCGCTCCTCATCTGCCGGCGTTAGCACCTCGCTCTCGTCTATCATGTCGGCGCCGGTTATCTCTAGCACGCGCGCCTCGTCAGTGTGGCCTATCCTGCATTTGGCCATAATCGGAATAGTCACGGCGTCCATTATCTCTTCAATGACCTTGATGCTTGCAGTCCTGGCGACGCCTCCTGCCTTGCGCACGTCATAGGGAAGCTTGTCCAGAACCATGACCGCTACCGCTCCAGCTTCTTCGGCTATGTGGGCCTGCTCGACGTTTGTCACGTCCATGACAACGCCGTGTTTTTGCATGTGGGCAAAGCCCCGCTTGAGAAGCGTGGTCCCGCGAACCGTCTTTACCTGCTCGTCCACCTTGACGCCCTTTGCGCGCGGCTCGCTGGAAACAAGAGATATAGTCATTTACAGCCAGTCTGCGCCGAAACGCTCTATATAGATATTGTCTCAGGGCCTGTCCATGACGGCGTCAAGCTGAGAGCCGATGTTTGTGATTATGGGCGGTATGACACCCTCATGCACATCCGGGTCGACCCAGTTGAACGTTTTCTGGCCCTCGTCGTTGCGTACGCGGAGCGTATATTTCGTGAACTCGGTCGCGTCGTCTGATTGCGGATAGTTTGTCACAGGTATCTGCATGAATCCCGTTTCGAGTATGTACGCCCTGATCCTGCTCAATTCTTCGCTTGAAAGAGAGAGCCGCCTTTCCTGGCCACCTATCTGCGTGTAGGTGGCAGAGCCGTCTTCTGCGATGCTCAGCAGTTCAGCGCTCTGCGTCGCAAGACCGGCATCAGTGCTTGCAAGATGCTGCCGGCTGTACTCAATGCTCAGGTCAGACTGCGGCCCCCGGTTCAGGTTTGGGAGCGCAATAAGCGCCGCCATCACGGCGACGACTGCTACAAGGACCAGGACAAACTTTCTAGCCAACCGCCTCTCTGCGGCGGCCGGTCGTTATTAAAGGATAAGGAAAAAGAGATATTGGACAAAACCGCCGGTTCTCGTGCAGATGGTAGCGATAGAGACAACGCCTGCGCTCGCCAAGAAGGTGTACGATAAGCTTGGAGCAAACATTGCCGAGTACAGAAAGCTGGTAAAGAGACCACTGACGCTTTCTGAAAAAATCCTGGTCGGTCACCTTGATGGCCAGGTTCACGAGCCTGAAAGGGGCAAGAGTTACGTTTTCCTGAACCCGGACAGGGTCGCGCTCCAGGACGTGACGGGGCAGATGACAATCCTGCAGTTCATGCAGGCGGGATTGAAGCGGGTGAAGCTGCCGACCACGGTGCACTGCGACCACCTGATACAGGCCAAGGTGGACAGCGCGACTGACACGCGCTTTGCACTCGTGCAGAACAATGAAGTTTATCAATTTCTAGAGTCTGCGTGCCGCAAGTACAGCATCGGGTTCTGGAAGCCGGGCGCCGGCATCATCCACCAGGTCGTTCTTGAGAACTATGCTTTCCCCGGAGGCCTCATGATAGGCACCGACTCGCACACCCCGAACGCCGGCGGACTTGGCATGGTCGCAATCGGCGTTGGGGGCCTCGACGCGGCGGAGGTGATGGCCGGCATGCCCTGGGAACTGTTGTATGCGAAAAGGATAGGCGTCTACCTGAAGGGCGAGCTGAGCGGCTGGGCCGCGCCAAAGGACATTATACTGTACGTTGCTGCCAAGCTGACTGTGTCCGGCGGCACGAATGCCATCATCGAATATTTCGGCCCCGGCGCAAGGTCTATAAGCTGTACCGGCAAGGCCACGATAACAAACATGGGCGCAGAAATCGGTGCCACCTGCTCGGTGTTTGCCTACGACGAGCGAATGGACGCCTACCTGCGTGCGACCGGCAGGCCAGAGCTTGCGGACCTTGCAAACATGCACAAAGAACTGTTGACGGAAGACCCCGAGGTGGAAAAGGACGCCGCCAGATACTTTGACCAGCTCATTGAGATTAACCTCTCGTCGTTGGAGCCTCACATAGTCGGCCCTCACACGCCCGACCTCGCAAGGCCGGTATCGAAAATGGCCGAGGACGTGGGCAAGAACAATTACCTTGACATCATTTCAGTGGCGCTCATCGGAAGCTGCACCAACTCTTCGTACGAGGACATGTCACGCGCGGCCGACATCGCAGAGCAAGCCAAAAAGCACGGCATAAAGACAAAAGTGCCGCTCCAAGTTACACCCGGCTCGGAAATGATCCGCGCTACCATAGAGCGGGACGGGCAGATGCAAATACTGAAGGAAATCGGTGCAAACGTGCTAGCAAACGCCTGCGGCCCGTGCATCGGCCAGTGGAGCAGGCCAGAGCTGAAAAAGGGCGAGCCCAACACTATTGTCACTTCATACAACCGCAACTTCCCAGGCAGGAACGACGGGAGGCGGGAGACCATGAACTTTATCGGCAGCCCCGAGCTTGTTATCGCGCTTGCGCTTGGCGGCAGGCTCTCATTCAACCCTTTGAAAGATGAATTGACGGCGCCTGACGGCAAAAAGTTCAGACTGCAGCCTCCAAAGCCCGCGCCTGAAGTGCCAAAGGCCGGCTTTGCAGAGGCAAGGGACGTGTACGTGCCGCCCGCTGAAAACCCTGACAGCATTGAAGTGGTTATAGACCCTGCAAGCGACCGGCTCCAAAAGCTTGCGCCTTTTGCAAAGTGGAACGGCAAGGACGTTGAACAATTACCTGTGCTTGCAAAGACAAAGGGCAAGACGACGACAGACCATATCTCGCCGGCAGGAGCCTGGTTGATGTACCGCGGTCATCTAGACAGAATAAGCGACAACTTGCTTCTTGGCGCGGTGAACGCGTTCCGCGACGGCCAGGTTGGAAACGGCAAGAACCAGCTTACGGGACAGGTCGAGCCTTACCCGCACGTGGCTCGCGACTACAAGACAAAGGGCCTACGCTGGGTCATAGTGGGCGACAGCAACTACGGGGAAGGGTCAAGCCGCGAGCACGCGGCCATGACTCCGCGCTACCTAGGCTGCGCGGCGGTAATAGCAAGGTCGTTTGCAAGGATACACGAGACGAACCTGAAAAAGCAGGGCGTCCTCGCGCTCACATTTGAAAACCCGGCCGACTATGACAAGATAAAAGAAGAGGACGACCGGCTGAGCATCGCCGGCCTTGCAGAGATGCAGCAGGGCAAGCCCCTGAAATGCGTCATACAGCACGCCGACGGCACCTCCGATGAAATATCGTTGACACACTCGTACAATCAGGCGCAGATCGGCTGGTTCAAGGCAGGATCCGCGCTAAACCTGATGCGCTCTCAGTAAAAAGTATAAAAACTTTGGATGCGGTGAGCTAGCAGATGGCAAGCGACGAGGTCGTCCTGTGCGACTACTGCGGCAACAGTATCGAGTCGTGCATGTGTGTCTGCCCCTATTGCGGGCAGAAGGACTCGTGCGAGTGCTGCATACTGGACGCCGCGACTGGCGGCGGTTGACTGTTTTCCTTTTTCAATTTGTAAACTATTAAAAGCAAGAAATGGGGACCAGAAATAATAGTCATGATCACAAACTCTCTATCCTGGGTCATCGGCGGCGGGCAGGGGTCCGGGGTGGATTCTGCCGCAAACATATTCTCCAGGGCGTGCGCGGTTGGCGGCCTGCACGTGTTTGGCAAACGCGAATACTATTCAAACATCAAGGGCGAGCATAGCTACTTTACCGTACGAATCGCAGAGAAGCCGATAAGGTCATCCGTAGACGAGATCAACGTGCTTGTGTCGTTTGACGCCGAGACCGTGTTCAGGCACTTTAACAAGGTGACGAAAGGGGGCGCGATATTCTACGACGCCAATGCTTCCGAGACCAAGGTCGACGAAGTGCCGACCCTCGACGACCCGGCTGCAAGGCGGATAAAAACAATGCTTGAAAAGGGCGGGCTTGGCACGACGGTCAACGATGCGCTCGAGTTTGCGAAAAAGAACGGTGCCGTCCTGTACTCAATGCCCTACTTCAAGCTGCTCGAGGAGTTTGCGTCCAATATGAACAACCCGTCGCTCAGCAAGCTCACCCGCATGACAAACGTTATGGCGCTTTCCGCGTCGATGGCGCTCCTTGATTTTGACACCGACTCGCTTGCAAAGGCCATACGCTACATCTTCAAGGCAAAGGAGAGCGTGGCTGAGATGAACGTCAAGGCCGCGTCGCACATCTACGGATATGCCAAGCAAAAACTGGACCCTGCGGGGTTCGAGTACCGCTTGAAGATTCGTCCTGCAGACAGCAACATGATGATAGTGCTTGGCAACCAGTCGTCGGCGATGGGCAAGATGGTCGCAGGCTGCAGATTCCAGACATACTACCCCATCACCCCCGCGTCAGACGACAGCGAGTACCTGGAATCACATGAGATACTCGACATTTACGACTCGGGCAAAAAGGGCTCGACTGTTGTCATGCAGACAGAAGACGAGATAGCCGCGATAACGATGGCAATTGGCGGAGCGCTCTCGGGGGCGAGGTCCGCGACCGCGACTTCGGGCCCAGGCTTTTCGCTCATGGCAGAGGCGCTCGGCTGGGCCGGCATTAACGAGGTCCCGGTCGTAGTATCACTGTACCAGCGCGCAGGGCCGTCGACGGGTCTGCCGACGAGGCACGAGCAGGGCGACTTGCAGTTTGCGATAAATGCTGGCCATGGCGAATTCCCGAGGATCGTGTTTGCGTCAGGCGACATCGAGGAGAGCTTTTACGACAGCATCAAGGTGTTCAACTTTGCCGACAAGTACCAGATGCCTGTCATTCACCTGCTGGACAAGGCCATTGCAAACAGCGTGATGACCTGCAAGGTTTTCGATCCAGCAAGAGTCAAGATAGAGCGGGGCGCGCTTGCCACGAAGATAACGGAGAAAGACAAGGGGGTGGCCGGCAGTTACCTGCGCTTCAAGCTGACAGACAATCCGATAACCACGAGAATTCCCCTTGGCACAGAAGACGCGATATTCTGGAACACGGGCGACGAGCACACGGAAGAAGGCCATATCACCGAAGACCCCGAGATGAGGGTGCGCATGGTGGACAAGCGAATGGACAAGCTCGAGCTCGCCCTGAAGGAAATCCCAGACGATGACAAGGCGGTGATGTTTGGCGATCCAAAGGCCGACGTCGCGATAATAAGCTGGGGCTCGACCAAGGGCGCTATACTGGACGCTATGGAGATGCTCGAGGCGGAGGGCAAGAAGGTGCGCTTTGTGCAGGTGCGATTGTTAAATCCGTTCCCTACCGAACTGGTGAAGTCTATGCTTGCAGGCGCCAAGGCCGTTGCCGACATCGAAATGAACTACCTCGGCCAGCTAGGCGCGCTTGTCAGCCAACATGTCGGCCGCGCGCCCGACTACAAAGTCGTCAAGTACAACGGCAGGCCGATGTCGCTTGAGGAAGTTTATAACGCCGTGATGCAAATAATTTCCGGAGATGCTGCAAGGAGACAGGTGCTGAAAGGTGGCACTTAAACCAGCTGACTACAAGACAGAGGTGCACAACGATTGGTGCGCAGGCTGCGTACTGCCTGACACTACCATACACTGCAACCCTTCTGCGAAACAGATTCAAGATGTTAGAGTGGGCGAACGGGTGCTTGGCAGGGACGGCAAGTTCCATAAGGTAACTGAAATAATAAGCCACATTCACAGGGGCAGGATGTTTAGGATAGTGACAAAGTGTTTCGGGGAAACCTTTGCAACTCCCGAACATCCGATTCTCGTAGTAAAGCGCGCAGACCGGAACAAGAAGCTACACAACACCAGTTACGACGCCGTGTGGAAGAGGGCTGACGAGGTCGAGGAAAAGGACTACCTCATCTATCCCATACAGAAGGAGCAGGAGGACAGGGACCACATTGATGTCGATTACCACATGCGTAAGAAAGACACGGTGAGCAAAGAACTGCCGCCGAGAATACCTTTGGATGCAGGCTTTCTGCGGTTGATCGGTTACTATATTGCAGAAGGATGCGTGCACGACCGCGAGATAGGCTTTGCGTTTCACGTCGATGAAGTTGAATTCCTAGACGATGTAAAAGAAACCATGATGCGGGTGTTTGGCCTGAAAGGGTCTCTTCGCACAAAGGGGAAGGGAATTACAGTGACTTTCTATTCTGCTCCGCTTGGCAGGCTGTTCTTGGAATGGTTTGGCAACGGGGCTTACAACAAGAAAATACCGCATTTTGCGATGTTGCTTCCAGTCGAAAAACAGGCAGAGCTGATAGAAGGGCTATGGAGGGGCGACGGCTGGGTCAACACCCAACAGCTGCGCGCAAACTTCAAGACAACCTCAAACACGCTCTGCGAGCAGGTAAAGACTCTCCTACTAAGGCAGTGGATAGTGCCTGTGATTTCCGTGACAAAAGCAAGCGGAATACACAAAAAATCGTTCTCTGTTCAGGTAGTGAATGACCGCGACTTTGCTGTTCTGTGTAGGGTCTTGGGCAGGGAGTACGAGTCAGGTCCGCATGTTGGCAAATCGCCTTCCTCGCTTCTAGGTCCTGACTATGTCCTGCTACCTATCAAGAAGATCGAGAGTTTCGATTACAGCGGGCCCGTGCACAACCTCGAAGTAGACGATGTCAACTCGTATGTTAGCGAGAACGCCATACTACACAACTGTGGCGATTTCGGGATACTTAACGCCATACAGATGGCACTTGCCGACATGCAGATCCCGCCGCACAAGGCGACGATATTCTCCGGAATAGGCTGCTCGGGCAAGACGCCTCACTTCATAAAGACGTACGGCATTCACACGCTTCACGGCCGCGTACTGCCATTTGCGCAGGGAGCGAAACTTGCAAACCCTGACCTTCAGGTTATCGCGGTTGGCGGCGACGGCGACGGGCTTGGCATTGGTGCTGGCCACTTTGTTAGCGCCGGCAGGCGCAACGTGGACATGACCTACATCATATTCAACAATGCCGTTTATGGGCTGACAAAGGGACAGGCGGCGCCGACTTTGAAACTTGGCATGAAAACGAAATCATTGCCGCAGCCAAACATGAACAACTCTGTAAACCCCATTGCGCTTGCCTTAGTCTCCGGCTTTACATTCATTGCACGGGGGTATTCGTATGACGTCAGGCACCTCAAGGATATCATCAGAAAGGCAGTCGAGCACAAGGGACTGGCGTTTGTAGACGTGCTACAGCCGTGCCCGACTTACAATGACATCAACACTAAAGAGTGGTTCCAGGGCGCGGACCTAGTCGATCCTACCACAAAGAGGGCGATGCCGCGCATTTACAAGATGGAGGATCAGGGGTACGACGGCATAGTGCGTGACCCGTTAGAAATGAACGACAAGATGGCCAAGGTGATAGAAAAGTCAAACGAGTGGGGCGACAAGATACCCATCGGCGTGTTTTACCAGAACGAGCACATCTCCACGTACCAGGAAAGGATTGCTGCCAGGATTGAAAATTACCGCGAAGAGCCGCCAGCGCGCCAGCAGATAGCCGACGCAAGCGGCAAGACTGTGACGAACATCGAGCGACTGCTGAATGATCTCAAGGTAGACAAGTAAGTAAGCGGGCCCGGAGGTTTACGGAAGGATTTCCTCTCATGTCCCTTCTGGGGATTCGGATTGCGGCTGATCCGCAGATCAACCCGATCAAGGGAGCCGCCACGAAGCCAGAGAGAACGGGAGAGTGATCACCATATAATCTAATCAACAATCACCGAATATGCTGTTACTGTAAACTCCTCCATCAACTTCAAGCCGAATCACGATTGTATATACACCTTCATTGTACTCGCTTATTGCAGGCTGAATTTCGAACTGAATATCAATAGACTTACCCGCAAATCCTGTACGCCCACGCCAGCTAATCAACCGCTGCGAATATTGCTATAGACCTAATATCTAATTGTAGAGTATACAATTATTGTCACTAAAACGTAGCAAAGTTATTGTTACTCATTTTCCACAGATCTAGCGTTTTATTGAAGAAAACTACTCGAATCTACTCGTCAAAACTCGCTTTTATCATGCCATCAACGCATATACGTCACGTTGGAGGTGACAATATCTCTGCTAACAAAGTGTGACAATAAATATGCCACTCCACATCTAATAGTTGCTCTTCAATGCTTTTTCTATCTCATAAAGAGCTCTAGTAATGTAATCATCTGTCAAGTATGATGGTATGTGCAACTTTTTGGTGTGCGGAAGCATTGCGTTGATAACTAACAGAATCTTTAGCTGACGGTCAGGATCACGTTCATACTTACACTTCTCAATAAGGCTCTCTATGTCGCCAAGTGTGCCGGCATCCAGTTCCAACGAGTTAGAAGAGTCGTGGCTGAAGAATAAGTTGATTGTGTGATACTTAACTACATGCAAGTAACGGATGAGCTTCAACTGCCGTTTACATGTCCCTCATCTCTTTTCTATCACTCATTACCATTACTCCCTGTACCCTCACGCCCCGCCAATGTGCATTGCGGCAAAAATTCTACTCGTTAAGAAAGCGACCAGAGTTATGTAAGAACAAAAGAGTACATGCGGTTGAAGCAACTAGTACTCCTCATCTTTATCCTACTATCATTGTGTGCTTCAAAGAATGAACGACAGTCGATCATAGAAGTTTCATTGTCACCAAGATAATCAAGTATCCTTCAATAGTTGCTAGCTATGGCTTCGCTAGTCGTAAGCACACGAGCATATTGCTTGGCAAGCGAGAGGGAACGACTAACCGTCTTAGGCCTCCGCTCTTTTCTCAGAAAAGCTTCAAATCCCAAGAAATCCACATCATTCTCTACCTGTAGGGAAATTTTCGCTATTAGTAGAGAACTACAAAAAGATGCTGTTGCGGCTTCCTCTACATGAGAAGAGCGGGCCCGGAGGGCTTCGATCCCACGACCTGCGGTTCCGAAGACCGCCGCGATATCCTGGCTACGCTACGGGCCCTTTCTTGCAATAAGGGGAGCCACTATATCAAGCCTGATCGAAATAGTAATCAAGCCCAAAGCCCAATTACCCGTGTGCTGGGCATACGGCAGCTTTTCTGCGACCACGGCGAGTCGTTTGCTTACCGCAAGTACGACGACTACGAGTTCACCGAGTACTGCCGCTGCAAGAGTTGCGGCAAGGTGCTCAAGTCGTTTGCCGGCTTTGACGAGGATATGAGGGGATGAACCGGTACCTAACTATGCTGATACTCATCTGGTGGACCGGCGCAGGAATAGCGACTGTCGCCATTTTCGTGCCTATATATGACAACTATCTTGTCGTGAGCGGGATAGGCTGGGCCATCCTGGTGGTGGCAACAGGACTCATATTTGTTGAAATGAGGCGGATAAAGGCAGAAGACAAAAAGAAGGAAGAACTGAAGGGCTAGCTTGCTAGCTAGCTATCCCTTTCCGCCCTGCTCTTCGATTACGACGAGTGTGACCGTCGACGTGATCCCCGGAATCTTGCGGATCTTGTTCGTGATCACGTGGTTCATCGCCTCCGTGTTTTCCGACTTGACCTTGACAAAGATGTCGTGGACGCCGTAGGTGCCCCTTACCTCCTTTACGTCCGGGAATTTCGATATCTCGGCGATTAACTTTTCCTCGGAGCCCAGCGTGCAGTTCACGAGTATGTAGGCTGTTGGCATATGGGGGAATGGCGGAATAAAGTATTTAGGCTTTCCTACCTCTTGGTCACGTCGCGCCTGTCAGGGGCGATGTAGTGCTCGGTTAGCTTTTGGCTGTAGCAGGCGCCGCAAAGGTCGCCTTCGATGTTCCACTCAGGCATGGACCTGTATCTAAACGTCATCTCGTTGCCACACGCCCCGCACTTGCTAGATGTCTTGGCCATCAGCTGACATTCCACATTGCCTTCCAAGATAAAAGTCATTCCAAACGATTGCAGTGCATTGCATTGCAGGCGGGTTGCCGGGCCTAAAAGGAATTAATATAGGTACAGAAATACGCTTGGATATGGGCAGACCCGGAGTCATCGCTTTTCCCGTCCTGCTTGTACTTGGCGCAATAACAGGCTACCTCGCATATGACTGGATGGTGGTCAAGGCGACGCCAGTTGAGGGCGTATACGACAACTCTCCATACCGCAAAGAGCTAGCGCAGGAGCCACAGAAGGAGGATACCGCGTCTGCGGCAAACGAATCAGAATCGTCCGTGGTGACCATAACTATCCTGAAAGGGTCGTCGGTGCAGGGCTCGCCCGACTATGATCCCGACTCCTCGACAGTCCCGCTCGACGCCACGATAAGGTGGGTCAACGACGACTCGACGCTGCACACCGCGACTTCAGGCACAGGGTTTTCAGACGAAGATTACGGCTCGGTTTTTGACACGAAATTTCTGGCCCACGGAAAGGAATACAGCATCGCCGCTTCGGACATAGGGGCCGGTGAATACACATACTTTTGCCAGGCCCACCCGTTTATGGTAGGCACGCTGGCCATCGAGTAACCCACCAAATCACACCGGCAAAGGTTGTGAATATTCCAAATATAACGACGTTAAGTCTAAATACCTACAAAGCAGAAGAAAAAGGAACATGGCATTTCTGGAGATAAAGGACTTGCGCGTTAGCATCGATGGCAAGGAGATACTTTCGGGCCTCAACCTCAACATAGACAAGGGCGAGGTGCACGCCATCATGGGACCAAACGGCTCGGGCAAGAGCACGCTTGCAAACGCTGTCATGGGCAACCCCAAGTACCACCTCGACTCTGGTGAAATCAGGGTCAAGGGCGAGCTTATCAACACCATGCCGACCGACCTCCGGGCAAGGAAGGGGATTTTCCTTGGATTCCAGTACCCGATTGAAATATCTGGCGTCGGCTATTCGCACTTTTTGCGGAACGCCTACAACCAGCTGAACAAGTCTCTTGCAGAAGAGCAGAACCGCGAGGTCTTCCTGACTGTAAGAGAGTTCCACGAGTACGTGAAAAAGAATCTGGCCGAAGTGGGGCTAGATCCGTCGTTCCTCGGCCGCTACCTCAATGAAGGTTTTTCAGGCGGAGAAAAGAAGCGCTCAGAGGTAATGCAGATGCTCGTTCTAAAGCCCAACATCGCCATACTGGACGAGCCTGACTCGGGGCTTGACATCGACTCCGTAAAGGCAGTTGCAGAGGCGATAAACCACCTGATAGACACCGGAGCCGGCGTTCTTGTCATCACCCACTACGCTCGCATCCTGCGATACCTGAAAAAACTCGACTACGTCCACGTCGTCGCCAAGGGCAAGGTGATAAAGTCGGGCGGCAAAGAGCTGTCCGAGGAACTGGAAACCAAGGGCTACGGCTGGCTGGGCCTCGAAGACAAGTAAGTAAGTAAGTAAGAAGTGATGGCTTGCTTGAACGAGTGAGTAAGTAATCGGTTATGTTGCAATGCTCTGCAAGTGACATCCGGCTGCCCGGTGCCTAGTTTTAAATATGGAAAGGGCGCCATCTTTCCAACATGTCGGAAGACAAAAAGAAGCCGCCGGCCCAGGTCTTTCTCAACTTTTCGTTTTTCAAGGTCGACCCCAAGTGGCGCTGGCTCAACGAGATAGGCCGCGACGAGGCAGCAAAAGAGTTCGCAAGCTTGGTCGAGGTCGCAAACACCAAGATGAAGGTGCGCACCTACTCGACGCTCGGGCTTCGCGCGGACGCCGACTTTATGATATGGATGATCTCCGACAACGTGGAAAAGATGCAGGTCATGGCGTCCAAGATATACAGCACCGTTTTTGGTAAGTACATAGAGTCCTCACACGTGTTCCTGTCGGCAAGCAGACCGTCTGTCTATGCAAACAAGACGACGCCTGGATTCATGACCGACGAGCCTCCGATGAAATACGTTGTCGTTTACCCGTTTATCAAGTCTAGGGAGTGGTACCTCATGCCGTTTGAGGAGCGCAAGCAGATGATGGAAGAGCACATCGCAGTCGGCAGGAAATACCCACAGGTGCGCCTGAACACCACGTACTCGTTTGGCATAGGCGACCAGGACTTCATGCTTGCCTTTGAGACGCCGGACCTTGTCGTGTTTCAGGAACTGATAATGCGGCTGCGCGAGACCCAGGTAAGCAAGTACATCGTGCGCGACACGCCAATGATCCCATGCGTTCACAAGAACATCGAGGACATTGTCAAGAGCCTAGGGTGATCTGGTGCAGGCACTGAAAGAGTGGGCAGTCGTTTGCAGGGCGCTGGAGGAGGGACGCCAGGCCGTGCTTTTGCGCAAGGGCGGGATACTCGAATACCG
Source organism: Nitrososphaera sp. (assembly GCF_036397675.1). Lineage (GTDB taxonomy): Archaea > Thermoproteota > Nitrososphaeria > Nitrososphaerales > Nitrososphaeraceae > Nitrososphaera. The sequence continues at coordinate 35,822 of NZ_DASWIL010000031.1, forward strand.
CCAGGGCTTTGAAGTAAAGAAGCACGACAAGTTTCTGCTGTTTCCCACGTACGAGCACCAGTCTACAGAGCACCTTCAAGCAGACTATGCGGGCAGGCTTGCAACGGTGCTGAAAGAGCAGCCGCCAAACAATGTTAGCATCATGTCAAGCTATGCAGAGGCAAGGCGCGTCGCCGAGATAAAGGACCCTTCTAAACTCCGCAAGCTTGAAAGATACCATGTCTGGAACGAAAGCTATGTTAATGCGAGGATGGCCTATAACCCCAAGAAGCCAATGAGTGTGATACTTGTCCGGGTATACAACCTGCCAAGCCCGATCCGCGTTGACACAAGGCAAGAGTGGGCCGGATGTAAGTCCTGGATACCGCTTGACATCGACGCTACAGGCAGGCATGCGCTTGACGACTGTGCGTTTGCAAAAATAGAGTCTGAAGTGATGGAGGTATTGGCATGAAATACCGAAGGCTCGGCAAGAGCGACATCAAGGTAAGCGAGATAGGCTTTGGAGCCTGGACCATTGCTCTTGACTGGTGGGGCAAGAAAATCAGCGACGACGAGGCAATAAAGATGCTGAAAAAGGCATACGATCTTGGCATCAATTTCTATGAAATGGCAGACATGTACGGCAAGGGCAGGAGCGAGAAGCTTGTCGGCCAGACCTTCAAGGACATGCGTAATGAAGTCGTGTATTCCACAAAGTGGGGCTATGACATGTACGACGCCGAGCAGATAGGCCACAACGAACTGCCGCAAAAACATGACCCGGAATTCTTGCAGTTTGCGCTAAAGCAGAGCCTTGAACGATTGCAATCAGATTACATCGACGTGTACAGTCTGCACAACCCCAAGATGGACGCGATGCAGAACGATGAGCTGTTTGGCGCGCTTGATGACCTCGTGAAAAAGGGCACGTTAAGGAGCCACGGAGTCGCTCTCGGTCCTGCAATCGGCTGGAAGGAAGAGGGCATATTCTCGATAGAGAACCGCAACATCACGTGCCTGCAGACGGTCTACAACGTACTCGAGCAGGAGCCCGGCCGCGACCTGATGTCGTCTGCCAAGGAAAACGACGTGGGCATAATGGTGCGCGTCCCTGACGCATCGGGGCTGTTGACAGGCAAGGTAAAAGCCGACACCAAGTTTGACAAGAATGACCACCGCTCATTCCGCAAGGAGGAATTCATCAGGGAAGCGATGCAGAAAATAGACAATATGCGGCCGATTGCCGATGGCAAGGGCTGGAACATTACAGAGCTTGCGATAAAGTTCATCCTGTCGCAGCCGCAGATTTCTGTCGTGCTTCCAACAATGGTGAGCGTGGAGGAGCTGGAAATGTTCGCGTCCATTTCTGACGGCAACTACCTCTCGCCTACCGAGTCTGCCAGGCTGACAGAGATGTACGAGAACAACTTTTACGTCAAGCCCATCGCCGGCTAGACGAAGTACTTTACCCTCTCTTTCTTGAACTCCCGGGAGCTAAAGAGGATCCTATAGTCAGAGACGCTGATTACCTGCGACATCTCTATTGCCATCTTTTCCGCTGCAGCGAGCGACCTTGCGTGCAGCATCGAAAACACGTTGTACTTCCAGTCGGGGTAGACGGGCCTCCTGTAGCAGTGGCTAACCTGCGGAAACGCAGCGAGCTTGAACCCAACGGCGTCAACCACGTCCGGGGACACGTTCCACACCACCATGCCGTTTGCGACAAAGCCCGCATCGCGGTGGCGCAGTATGGCTGCGTACCGGCGCATCAGGCCATTATTCTCATATTCTCTCGCCTTGGCAAACAACTCCTGCGTCATTATCCCAAGGTTTTCTGCCATCTCTTTGAACGGTTCGGAAATGACAGGAAGATCCTTTTGCAATTCGCGGACAAACTCTTTATCGCGCTCGGTTATCTCGAGCCTTTCAGGGTTGAGCTCTTTGACCTCTTCTGTGGGCTTGGGCTTTTCCGCATCCTCGTTTACCATGTCAAGCTTGACGCCTATCTTGTACATCTTTAGCGTCGGGAGCAGGCGGTATTTCACCACGCCGTCAAGAGCGGACATCCTATCCAGTTCAACTTTCATGTCCGCATCAGGAGGGACTGCCAGCGTAAACCACATGTTGTACTCGTGGTTGCGCTCGTAGTTGTGGCTGACTCCGGGGTGCTGGTTCACCTTTTCCGCAACGGCGTCCAGCTTGTCGGGTTTAACTGCAAAGGCAATGAGCGCACTCCTGTAGCCGAGGCGCCTCGTGTCAAAAATCGCGTTTATCTGCCTTACCAGGCCCATGCTGCGCAAGCCTGTTATCCTGCGCATTGCCTCGTCCTCTGACATGCCGTGCTTCTTGCCAAGCTCGAGGTACGGCCTGTCTGCGAGCGGAAAGACCCACTGGATGTCGTTGAGAAGTTTTCTGTCGGTCTCGTCCAGCTGCTGGTTTGCCTGCATCTGTGCACCTGAAAATGATGGTTGATCTATTAAAAACCTACCTACAGCGCTCCAAGTGTTAAAGAAAGAATTCGTGACGCTCGGCTTGTATGGCAAAGTAGGTAAATAAGTCTGCCAAATAGTCTAAATATTATTTCAGAGTCAACCCTTTGATGGGCACAGTCATAATGCAACTTGTCTGCGACACCTGCAAGAAGGTTCTTCTTGAAAAGGAGGGCGAAGAGCACCTGCTGAACGAGCGGTTCCCAATAACACCCGAGGAGTCCCAGATTTTGGACAAGGAGCACCGTGGGCACGAATGCCACATCGAAGCTGTTCAAAAACTAGAGTAGCGCCGTCGATAATGATTGATTGACCGTAACTGCCCTAGAGGCCCAAGCCAAACGAGTCTGCGACTTCGGCAAACTGCTGGTACCTGCGCAGGTATTCCTTGCCCTGCTGGGTGATGACGTATATCCTTTGCCCGTCTAGGGACTGCTCGCTCATGAGCCCTGCCTGCACCAGCTTGCCTGCCACCGAGGCAAGCCTGCCATAGGAAAGGTTGGCCTTTCTCAAAAGCGAGGTGAGGTTGACGCCACCCATGCCCGATTCGTCTGTTATCCGCAGAACATCGCCCAAGATTTTGACGCTGTTCCGGTACGTAGTCATTCTGAATTGACAGCCTCCGGCCCATAATAAGCATTATGTAGTGAGGTTCTAAACCTTGCAACTGTGACATTTATAACTGAAATGCACAATTCCTGTAACCTTGAGCAGCAAGCCCACAACTTGGTTTAGGAACTTTATGGGCATCGGTTACCGCTACCACGACGTTTACATGAACGTCTTTCCGCTCTTTCCCAACAGGATGGCCGCTTACAAGCTGTGGAAAAAGACAATCGATTGGTGGCCCGACGTCGACATAAAGATCTCGTTCGTGGAGGAGGGCGACGACTACTGGTTCATACTGTACGGTGGGTCGAAATACTCCGGCGACAACACCGGTTTTGTAAAAAAAGTGCCCATATCGGAAAACTACAAGCGCTTCAAAGAGGGGTACGAGAAAAAGGCAATGTTGCGCTTCGGGGTATACAAGGAGAACACCGACCCGAAAAAGAAGGACAAGGATGGCGTGATGAAAAAGTTCGAGCTCGAGGTATTAAAGAAGACAAAATCGGTGTACAACATCTCATTTATACAGGCGTCGGAGCTTGACCCTGGGAGCGTCGAGTGGCAGTGCATACAGGCAAACCCGCAGTAAAGTTTTCCTGCGTGGAAGGATGCTCTGACTGCTGCATCTATCGCGACTATTACCCAACAAAAGAATTCGGCAAGATTGGCGTGTTGTTGCTGCCGGAAGAAAAGCATAGAATAGAAAATCTGGCGGAGCAAAAGGGCATCTCCGCGAAAATCGTTCCGCGCCTAGCAGTCGGCGTTGATGCACCTGAAAAAATCATCGCGTACCAAATGATGGGGAAAAACGACGGCGATTTCTGCCCGTTCCTTGACGTGGAAAAGCAGTCGCCCCACGGCGGGTACGCGTGCTCAATATACAAGGACAGGCCGCTTGCGTGCGCCGCCTACCCTGTGATTGACGCAGGCAGGGTGGCGACGCTTGACCCGCACTGCCAGTTCTGCAAGAAGCACTCTACAACCGCAAGCCTTGACGGAATCCAGGGCGAGCTGGAATCGCTTTCCAAGATAAAGGCGCAGGTCAGGGCCGGCGCCATGCGCGTGTGGCGCTACGCCACTGCAACAGGAAAGGAGTCAGTGTACCAGGAAGGCTGGGTCCTAGAGACTTGACTTTGTGTAAAGCGTCTCGTTCCCCCTCCTCACCCTTGTTATCCTACTTGCAGGAATGACTGAGAAATTCTCTGACATCCTCACAAACTCGTCTAGTGGAACTTCGACGATGCTTTCAAAGTCGCGGTAACTGACAAAATAAAGCGAGTAGTCGTCGGCATGGAGCGCCCTGCTGAAAATTTCTTCGAGTCTGCCTTTTTTCGTCAAGGCTTGTACTTCATCAGGCCGCCGGCCTCTACTATCTTGGCGATGAGCTCGGGGAAAGGCTTCATAGGGTACTGCTCGTTCTTGGTCACGTTCGTTATTTTGTTTTGCGCGATGTCTATCTCCAGCTCGTCCCTGTCAGCGATTTTCTTTACCGTCTCTCTGTCTATCTCTATGGGGAGCAGGTAGCCGCCGTCGACCGCGTTGCGGTAGAATATCCTTGCAAACGTAGGGGCAAGTATCGCCCTGATGCCTGTCAGCGAGAGCGCTATCGGGGCATGTTCCCTGCTAGAGCCGCAGCCAAAGTTGCTGCCTGTGACAAGAAAGTCGCCTTCCTGCACCTTCTCCGGGAACCTGGGGTCAAGGCCTTCGAGCGCGTGCTTTGCCAGTTCCTTGTGGTCGTGTATCTTCAGGTACGGGCCGGGAATGATGACATCCGTGTCGATGTTGTCCCTGTCGTACTTGTGCACCGTGCCCCTCAACGTCTTGTTCATCTATCTCACATCCCTCGGGTCAGTTATCCTGCCAGTTAATGCCGACGCTGCAACTACCAGTGGCGATGCAAGGTAAGTCTGCGACTCGACGTGGCCCATCCTGCCAGGGAAGTTGCGGTTGGTGGTGCTGATGCATACTTCGCCCTTGCCAAGCACGCCCATGTGCGCACCGCAGCAAGCTCCACACGTCGGCGGCCCCACAACTGCGCCGGATTCCATGAATATCTGTATCAGCCCCTCATTCATTGCCTTCATGTAGATAGACTGCGCTGCGGGCAGGACCTCGGTCCTTATCTTGACCTTCTTGCCCCTCATTATGTTGGCTGCAGCCCTCAGGTCCTCAAGTTTTGCGCCAGTGCATGAGCCGATGTATGCCTTGTCAAGCGCCGTCCCTTGCAACTCGCGCGCGGCAGAGATGTTGCCGGGAGAAAACGGCTTGGCAACAGTCGGCTCCATCTTGGTTGTTTCTATCGTGAAAATCTCTGCGAACTGAGCGCCCTCGTCGCCTTGCACAGGCGCGTAACGGGCGTCCGTGCGCTCGCGCAGGTACTCGTACGTCGTCTCGTCGGGCTCTATGATGCCATTCTTGGCGCCGGCCTCCGTCGTCATGTTCGTGAGCGTCAGGCGCTCTTCCATCGAAAGTTCCTTGACAACGTTGCCTGCAAACTGCATCGTCCGGTAGTTCGCGCCATCGGTGCCTATCTCGCCTATTATCTTCAGTATGATGTCCTTTGCCATGATGTGGGCCGGCTTGTCTCCCTCTATCTTGAACAGCATGGTCTCTGGAACTTTGAACCATATCTGCCCGTTCATGAGCACGTATGCCACGTCGGTGTGGCCAAAGCCGGCTGCAAAGGTACCCAATGCTCCCGTGGTGTTGGTGTGCGAGTCCCCTCCGACATATACCTCGCCGGGGAGCACCATCGCCTCCTCGTGAGATAGCGTATGGCAGATGCCGTACTGCCCCAGGCCGTACTTGAAATGCTTCTTTACTCCGTACTGCTTTGTAAAGTTGGAAAGCGCGATGACGTTTTCTGCCGATACCCTGTCTGCCGCCGGCACAAAATGATCTTCAGTGACCCACACCCTGTCTGGGTCCCATATTTTTTCAAATTTCAGTCCCTTCTTCTCCCACTCGGCAAATACCTTGATTACGCCAGGCCCCGACACGTCGTGCATCATGACCTTGTCTACTTTAGCGAAAACCACGTCGCCGGGCGACAGGTTTTGCCGGCCGGACGCGCGGGCGAGTATTTTTTCGGTAATCGTCATCGCCAAAACGGTATCGGTTGGAATTAGTCGCACGACGGATTAAAACCTTTGGCGGGTTGCATGAAAGCAAGAAAGAAAGATTAAACCCGTTGCGAATATCGTCACTGATTGGAGATATCTGCGATTTCCGTCCCGGCAAGGCTGGGCATGTTCGACCTCTTTGGGGCACTGCAAGGATTCGGATACCGCGACGGCGACATACTGGTTGTTTCAAGTAAGTTCGTGGCGATGTCAGAAGGGAGGGTTGTGAAACTCGACACGGTCAGGCCAGGCGCAAAGGCAAAGAAACTTGCAAGAAAATTCAAAATGGACGCCAAGCTTGCCGAAATGGTGCTGCAGGAGGCCGACCTGATAGTCGGGGGCATCCCCGGCTTTGCCCTTGCTATACGCCGGGGCATGATGGCGCCCAACGCCGGCATTGACAAGTCAAACGTACCGGCGGGGCACGTCATTCTGTATCCGAAAAACCCGTTTGCAAGCGCGGAAAAGCTGCGGCGCAGGTTCCAGGACAAAGGAATAAAGCTGGGCATCGTCTTCGCTGACAGCCGGCTGATGCCCACGCGCAGAGGAACGACCGGCATTGCTATAGCGTGCGCCGGCTTTGAGCCGGTGGAAGATGACCGGGGCAAGAAGGACCTATTTGGCAACACACTCCGGGTCACATTCCGGGCGGTGGCAGACAGCCTGGCCACGGTCGGCGTGGCGTTGATGGGCGAGTCGGCAGAATCCACGCCGGCTGCCGTCGTTCGCGGCTTTCAAGTCACGTGGACCGAGAGGCGGCTTTCGTGGCGCGACATGGCAGTGTCCGCAAAAAGGGACATCTACTTCAGAGGCACAAGGTTGCTATGAATGAGGTGCATTTGCACAGAGCTTTTATAGCGCGTCGATAGATCCTAGTTTAACGCCCATATGTCGGAATTCCTTACAGCTTACCCGCGTACCAGCATCGCTAGGGGCTTCCGCGCCTTTATCAAGCGCGAAGAAGTGGAGCTGGACCACCTCAGCCTAATGGTCAAGACCAAGAAGGACGAGATTGTCAAAGCACTACTTTCCGAGGGCTTCAAGACCACCCGGCTAGAGAACAAGAAGCCAAACCAGATTGGATGTGGCCTTGCAAAAAGGCTTTCCAAGCCGTGGGAGATGCACGTAAGGCTGTTTGACATGCAGCAGGGCCTGATTGCCATTCAGGCGGAAGTCGAGATATCGCGCAGATACATCCAGCACATCCGTTCTGTTCGCGCGCCCGTTATTTACGAGGTGGAACAGATCCTGAAAAAGCACCAGATCGAGTACAAGATCTGGAACGCCAAGATCCGCGATTACATCACTCGCGTCATCGACAACCATGAAATAAAACTGGCTGCGCCATCATTTCCCGCAATATCCTGGAAGCACATGATAGGCTACGTCACGGCGCTCTCTGTTGTGTATCTGTTAAAGTTCGTCGGCGTATTCTAGCTAGCAAACAAACGCTTTAAAGTATTCGAATGGGTAATTCTGCAATCCTTGTCAGCCGCCTTCCGCTACTACAGCATCTCGCCCTGGGAGATAGAGACGCTCTACGACACGCTGAAGCGCTCGTTTGAGGTTGATGACGAGGAGGTGCAGCCGGACGACCCTCAGTACGTGAGCATGGTCGAGATAAGTTTCCCTGTTTTGTACGGCGAGTCGTTCTTCCAGGAATTCTCGATGGACAGCTGGCACAAGGTAAAGGAAGTGCTGAAGAACATGAAGCGTAGGCGGGGGAGGAGAGGTGTGAAAACGTACGTCAGGTTCGCCGGCTTTGGCGATACCACCATCCCAGTAGTGTTCCCGTTGCTGTCAAAGGGTGACAGGCAGTACGAGATGGGCATCGAAAAATTAGAGTATCTGGTGGACGTCGTGCCACTGCAATTAAGAACGGTGCCGGCAAGCGCGGAAGAGGTTTTGTATTCATACGACGAGGCGACGTTCAAGTGGAGCCCGGCGATCGCGCTGGTGCGGGGTATCAACTACTCGTACAAGAACGACGAGTGGCTGCCGCCGAAAAAGTGATCAGTCAGCAAGTCAGTCAATCCAGCTGGTTGACTACGCCGGACTCGTGCAGGCCCTTTGAAAGCTCTTTGTACTTCTTGTCGATATAGCTGAGCGACTCCTCCAGTTTCTTGGACTTGCCGTACTTGAAACGCACAAGCTGGCGGTGCCGCCAGTGGTGCCCTCCGTCCGGCATCGCCAAGGTGGTGAAATAGTCAGGGCCCTTCAGTCCGTCGGGGAGCTTTATGCCGTGCGGGAAAATGTATTCGACTGAAAACCACTCGTCTCCGTCCAGGTAGTCGTTGCCGGTAACGACATCGAAGTACAGATGCAACATGTTGTCAAGGGTCAGCCCGTCGTCAGAGATGTTCGGGTGTTTGACCCGGGACTTGCGATAGTCCATCTTCAGGAGCTGGGGCTCAAAGTACGCCTTTATGATGGCGCGCCGGAAGAGCTCGTTTGCCTCCTTTAGGTTCAAAGATACTATATTCGTGCATAGCCATTTTATAATCTTTTTAAGGCAAAGGCTGAAAAATTGCAACGGTACCGCATGCTCCGGCATGAGGGTGGCTATTGAGCGAGCCTGCATAACCCTATTACCGGAGCACGGCTGCGGGTGATGAGAAAAAACGGTGGGGGGGGAGGGGCGAGGCGCAGATATCATGGGATTGGTGACGATGTCCGTATGGATGACGAGGAGTAATTGTTTGATTAATATAATGTGGATCACAATTGCATGGCGGGCGGGGGTCGCCTAGCCTGGTAGGGCGTGGGATTGCTAATCCCATGTCCGAAAGGACACGTGGGTTCGAATCCCACTCCCCGCGCTGTATTCGAGGAGTTATTCAGGGAATAAGCGACACATTATCAAGAAAACAGGCAAGAATACAGCTCCAATACGATGTCATAGAGCGTGTACATAGGGTACGAAGACAGGAACTTTTACCCACTCCTCCGCCGGCGTTCACGAATCCCACCTACGGTATTTTGTACATCGATTTTGGTAAGCTTTTCAGCAGAGACATTTCTTATCTGTAGCGCTAGCGCGTGGGAAAAGTAAAAGAACTACGTGTGGCCAATAATCAGGAAGTAGAATGAGCGCGACTCCACAATCATTCAATCCAGAACAATTCAAAGCACTGCAGCGACAAATGTGGGATAACGTAGCTAAAGGCTGGGAGACTTGGTGGCAAACCATTGAGCGTGGGGCACAAAAAGTCAGTGACAAGTTGGTCGAGCTGGCAGAAATTAAGCCAGGTGACAGGGTTTTGGACATAGCAACTGGAATTGGAGAGCCAGCAGTCACGGCTGCAAAGCGGGTCAAGCCAGGCGGCAAGGTGGTGGCTACTGACATCTCACCTCAAATGATAGCAATTGCAAAGTCAAGAGCTAAATCTCTTGGTTTGGACAACGTAATGGAATTTGGAATAACCGACGCTGAGAAGTTGGACTTTCCGAAATCATCCTTTAACGCAGTTCTTTCTAGATGGGGTTTGATGTTCCTTCCAAACCTTCCCGTTGCCTTGACAACAATTAGGCAGCTCCTCGTACCAGGAGGAAGGTTCGCGGCTGCAGTATGGTCTGCTCCAACCAAAGTTCCGATGCTTGATCTGGCTTTTTCTACTGTCAGAAAAGAAATCAATGCTCCTACACCGCCGGTCGGCACTCCGGGACCTTTTGCCCTAGCCGACTCTGAGGCTCTGAAACGGTCATTCAGTCAAGCGGGGTTCAGTGATATTCGAGTTCAAACAATTTACATTACGATTGGTTTTGATTCAGCAGAAGGATATACAAGGTTCCAACAGCAAATAACTGCACCTATCCACGCCATGCTAGCCAGTCAAGCTGACGAAAAAAAGAAGCAAGTTTGGGAAGCAGTAACGGCTGCAGTCGGTCAATATGCTGATTCTCATGGCAGAGTGAATTTGGATAATGAAGTGATTTGCATCGTAGGCAAATCGTAGTATCCCTTTCTGTAGAGATTCGGCTCGATTAATTTTAAGCATCATGTAACATAATTACCATGCCCACAGTTCGGGCCTGTACACAGGATAAAACCAAATAGGAAGTCAAGTGTATACGATGATACAATGGAAAAAGTTCTTTCTCGACAAAAAAGATCCTCGAATGCCACCGGAAAAGACGAATCCCATTCCCCGCGCTCTACTTTTGGCTCATACCAAGTAAGTATGCATATCATCAATTTCATGAGCTGCAAGACAAACGCTGCCTAATTCAAAGCGTTTATAGTCTTCAATTTGCGTTCTATCATAATGGCAACAAAAATTTTTGTGAATTTGCCAGTAAAAGATCTCAAAAAGACAATAGAGTTCTTTACCAAACTTGATTTTACATTCAACTCTCAATTTACCGATGAGAATGCGACATGCATGATTGTTGGTGGGGATATATTCGTTATGCTCTTAGTTGACAAATTTTTCAAAACCTTTACTAAAAAGGAAATTTGTGATACTGCAAAAAGTACGGAAGTGATAGTAGCATTATCCGCCGAAAGCAGAGAAAAAGTAGATCAGATGATAGACAAGGCGATAAAAGCCGGAGGCAGAGAATCTAGAGCGCCACAAGACCACGGATGGATGTACGGACGTAGTTTTCAGGATATTGATGGACACCTCTGGGAAATAATATACATGGACGAAGGTGCAGTAAGAAAAGAATGAAGAGGATCTCTGATATGGGCTTTGCAACTGAAGAACACGGATCTACTCACTCTATTTCAAGGTAAGATGCATTGACTTGTCGATCTGGCACACGTTTAGTACCTGCCTTGATACGCTATTTCTATGCCCTTCACATCAAAGGATCGGACAGAATTAAACCACGCCACCAATGCAATGGTTATCGTATCTCAATGGGCTCTTGTAGGATAGAGGGCTCGTCTCGTGGTACTATTACCTCGATGAGAGGTGCACCTCACGCGTAGAGGGCGATTCAAATATGTTGTCCAGATACCTGCCGACGAAATACTTAAGACCATTCGATAGAATACAATCATTGCATGACTTATTATGATAGGCAGACCTATGTGACACTGGTCATCCCGCAAAAATTCTTGGATATTCTGAAAACACATGTGGAGACAGGTAAGCAGGGAGCCAATACATCTGGTTTAAGACTTCTGATTTCGGCCGGTTGTATGGAATTTCCTATATCATCAAAGTAGAATCTCGGATTCGGGCTGTCTGCTTGTCCACCAGCCCATCAATTCATTCCTTTCTTCCTTTCTTCCTTCCCTCCCCAATTTCATACCCTCAAACACTACCGGCTCTCATGTATGCAAAGAATATTCTGATCCGTGTCCTTGAACCAGGCAGCCCTGACCGACCCCTGAGTAGCTATTCCATTCTTCGTCTTTATGCCCGGCATGTCATACTCTTCAAAAGTAATCCCCTTTTCCTTCAGGTTCTTTACGACTGATTCTATGTTACCTACTTCGAAGGTAGCGACGGTATGGTCAGCCTTGGTCTGTCCTCTCTCATAGAGCTCGATCAAAGTACCTTTCCCGGCACTCAGAAGTGCCATTCCTTGCATATTTGCAGGCAGAAGTTTCAGCCCAAGCGTCCCAACATAGAACTTCTTGGCTTTTTCGATGTTTGTAACTGGAATAGTTGGCCTAACTGCCGAGTTTGCTAGCACAGGCCATAGACTGGATCCGCATATTTACGGTTTGCTATCGGTAGGCTCGTAGAAACCATCTGAAAACCCCAGATGCTGCTCGATTTCAGAACCAAATAATGGTGTTTATCACCATCAAAATGCTGTCGTTCTTGCACGTCAATTGTCTATCTAAATGAACGAATTGCAACATGGTTTTTACTGAGCCTATCGGTATCCAGTTTGGAGGGATAGGTGCTGTCAAGTCTTGCCGTACTGGTCGCGCCTGAACTATCAGGGTGGATAGTGGATTGAATTATCAAGGAGGATTCGGTTGCCTGCTAGCAAGCTGTTAGTATTCCTTCCAGTACTTGAACCAAGGCAAGCGCTGCCCCGCCGCACTTCCCAAATCCCGAATAGGCCATGAGATTGGCTCCCATAAGACATGAGATTCCAACTGACTCGCACGAACGCCATTGAGACAACAAACCGCGCCATCAGTTCATGAGAGCTATTGCATCGGGCATGGTTTAGGAAATAAAACTCTCTCATTTTTTCCGACAACCCTTAAATTAAATCAGGGTTAAGCGATCGTCGACATGAATAAGAGGAGTATCCCTAAAAGAAACTATCTTTTTGTCGTTCTATTTGGAACTCTGGGAACAGTGTTGTTGATGACCTCTCTGTCGTCATCGCAGGAGGTTTTTGCAGCCAACCTTGAGTGGGACGGCGGTGGTGATGGAACTAAATGGTCGGACTGCAAGAACTGGAGCGCAGACGATTGTCCGAATAACGCCGACGACATAACCATTGCTGGCTCGGAGGTCGTATTGGATGTTGATTTTGCCATCGGTGCTGGTGGAAGTCTTACAATTGAATTTGGAAGCGTCCTTGTAATCGATGCGAGCATCATGACTAACCAAGGTACCATTCACAACAATGGGGGAATTGGCAATTTTGGTACCATTGACAACCAGGGTGGTACGATTAACAATTTTGGCGGCATCGGAAACATCGGTACCATTAACAATAAGGGTACCATTAACATCAACCCGGGCGGCAGCATCAACAATGACTCTATCATTAACAACGACGGCATGATTAACGACTCTGGTAGCATCGGAAACATCGGTACCATTAACAATAAGGGTACCATTAACATCAACCCGGGCGGCAGCATTAACAACGACGGCATGATTAACAACGAGGGTGGTACGATTAGCAATTTTGGAGGAATTTTCAACAACGGTACCATCAACAACAACGGTACCATTAACAACAACGGCGGAATCAGCAACACAGGCATCATTGACAATAAATGCGGCGGCATCTTCAACGATAATGGCATAATACTGGGGAGCGCCGTTGCACACGAACCCTGCGTCGCAGAAGTAGGCACAATAATCGACGATATCTATGAGATGAATCTGCCCAATGGTGTTCAAAATAGTCTAATATCTCCTCTAAAGCAAGCACGAGACCTTCTTGATGACAAAAATCCAGGCAACGACAAGGCTGCCTGCGGCAAGCTGACTGCATTTATCTCTATAGTTAATTCGAAAGAGAGCAGGCATCAGTTGACGTCAGACAAGGCGATAGACCTTAGGGAGCTCGCCACACAAGTCAAAGCAGATCTGGGCTGCTAGTCAATGGGAGGATAGACGATAGAGAAAACCCAGACGCTCTTGCTCGGGCATGAAAGCGAGCCATTATTAGTGCCGATCATGCGCCAATAATGGAGTTTTTTTAGGGTCTGAAATCCTCCTTTAGGTACTTTCTCATGTAGATTTAAAGATAGGTTTAAATCATTGCTGTTTCTATACAGCAGTTAATGAAAACCAAGGCCGAACAAAAAGACATCCTGATTGAGGAGGAAGAAGAAGAGATTTGTGCACAGGTGAATGCAGAGACTAGGAACGAGACTCCCAAGTCCAGGCATGAAATCTTGCAAGAACTCCAGGGGTTTGGCATCAACGTCGGCGCGCTAGAGTCAATGTCTATTGAGGCCCTTGAAGAGCTCCTGATAGGTGTTCGAGCCATGGTCAGTGCGCACGCGAATCAAAACAAGCGCGGAAGGCCAAAGAGTAACAGCGGGTTAATACCCATATTTTCGAATTCAGATAAAAAGATCCTTCATCGTCTGATGGACTCGACCGGGAACGTATCTTCCTTGGTCCTTTCTCGCGAGCTTGACATTCCTCTGACTACTGTCCAGAGGAGGAAGAATAGACTTGAAGCAAACCTGATAGACATTAACTATTCTCTCAATGTGGAAAAGGTTGGATGGAGGATGGCAACATTGTTTGTCTCCACGTCAGAAGGTAAGATCGATATTGTAGGGAAGCGTATCTTGGAAACGGATGACATGGTGTCTTCGGTTACACGAATGATAGGAGAAAATACAATTGATATGAAGGTAGATGTGGTATTTAAGACAAATAAGGAATTACTATCGCTGATAGACCGTGTCAAGTCGATGGAAGGAATAAAGAATGTCTTCTGGAGCGAATCGATGGGCCTGATAGGCAAGAGTGGTAAATGTTATCACAAGATAATCGACTCGCTAGGCGCTGACGAGTGAGAGCAGGCGTCGCACACTCGCTGATTCATAGGGTCACGGCTTTGGGGAAGGGGAGAGGCGTTTCGGGATGGCCTCAAATTCTCCGTAATCTTTCTTTAGCCATACGGATGATTCCCATGCCGCCAGAGACGTAAAGATGTCCTTTGGCAGACTGTCTACTCTCCCTAGACTCGGCGGTGCGTACGAGTCGTTACACTCTTCTCAACCAACCAACCAACCTCAGGGCCGTCAGCAAATGGACTTTCCTCAATACATCGGGCGTTGAAGAAAGCAATATCAAGCCTTATCGCTTGACAGTGGGTGTTTTTGAAAGTACCCTTGGAAAAATTTCATCATGAAGGTGCCGACGTGGTCGCCAAATATCGCCCCCAACAGTGACTGCAAATGGCCAGCAGAATACCATTCATCTGATTCGAACCTCAAACCCTTGTCTTGCAAGTCCTCAGTCAGTGACTCCCTGATGGCTCGTCCTAGGATGGGCGTCATCCGTTCAAGACCTCTGCGCACGTCTTCAGCTGCTATGAACATGTGCTCAACATCGGTCCTGAGCACAAACTCGTTTATCTCCTTGAGGTCCTGGATTGTCGTGGTGTTCTCGATAAGCTCCACGAGCATCTTTGGCTCGAATGGTTTCTGTATCAATTCCACGACTTGGTGCAGGTTCTTGACCGACTCACGGAGTGTATCCTTGACGTGTGCGGAAGCAAAAACGACCCGCTGATCCGGATTTATTCTCAATATCCTTTCTGCCGTCTCAAGCCCATTGAGTTTTGGCATTTCATAATCCAGCACCACAACATCAAAGGCGTGGTAAGGCTCTTGGCCTTCCTGTGCCGGTTTGCCGGCAGCGCGTTCGTACGCCTGCAGGCATTCCTGGCCATCGTAGGTAATAGTAACCCCATGACCTCTGGATTCTAGGGCAACGTGGTAGATGCGGGCCATATCCTTTTCATCCTCGGCAATCAGGATATTCATCGTAGAGAATTGATCCCGCTTGCCTAAATATAAGGTTCCCTCGAATCAGGGGAAACCTGAGAATCTCAAACTGTGAATTCAACCTCCTACCCGCCTCCTACCTTCCCCTTCTCACTCATTTCTGCAGGATATCCATCCCGCTCGTTGAAAGGTGGGGACCGAAAATGGCAACGAGGAGAGCAAAAAAAGCTTGGTTCGTGCCATCTAATGGCTATATCGTTCCAATGTACTGCGCACTTTCGAACAATTTCCTTTCATAGTAAATAGTTCTAGTATGGTTGAAAAGAAATGTCCAATAGAACTAGGACTGAAATCATCGCTGATATGCTAGAAGGAATGCTCGCTCCGGTAACGATTACTAGAATAATGTACAAGTCAAGGCTCAGTTTCTCGCAGCTGAAGGAATATCGGGAGTATCTGCTGTACAAAGGCCTAGCCAAGCAAGAAAATGAACTGTGGGTTATCACTTCGAAAGGACGTGCTTTTCTTGAGGCGTACAACAATGCTATGAAAATCCTGGAAGAACCGATGGTCATGAACCTGTATGAGAGTGCCTTGGACCTAGCCTGAGAGACGCACAAAAAATCTAGTTGTTAGAGAACTTTCACAAAATAGGCACTAGCGCCTGAGTGAGTGCGTAACCCTACTATTTTGGGCTACATCCTTTTTTGCAACTTTTCGGCGAGACTAGATACATGAAGAAGCACGGCAAGTTTCCTCGGGTCTACTGGATAAAAGTGCCTGTCTGCCCAAAGAGGGTATCTTGTGGATAGACTGGCAGATGCCGATTGCATTAACTTCTACATTGAACCTGCTGCCTTTTCCAGATATGGTATTACCTTCTGAGAAAGGATACGCTCTATGTTCGGGTCGCTGGTAGGTTCCATACCTAAAAGAAGGAAATGATTGTCATCTAGCACGACCGTTACCAGTGATGAGTCATCATAATGTGCAACATAGTGCCTGACCCGGCCGAGATTGTTTTCCCAAGACTTGTGCAAGCCCCATATGATTCCAGTATGGAATGAATACTTTTCCATTTCAGTGTCGTTGAGATGCGACAGAGAATCCGAGTTCGGAGCTTTTTCCTTTTCGTATGAATTGCTATTGTCCCCGCCGATTACAGGCTGATGATAATTCCTGCCCTTTACACTGTTCCTGCGGTTTGACGCAAGTGCCATAAGGTACCCCGACTTTTCTCCTATTGCACAAAATTGAATTGCGCCGTCTAGCGAGAGCATCTCATTGCAGGTGTCAGTAATCTTGCTGTCGCGATTCAGGGCGGTGCTTTTATCATGTAGCATTTCCAATCAACTCCATTCCACCCTCCCTTTCCTTCGTTCCCTCGCTTCCCTCGATTTTTCTGCTCCTCTCATGGTAATAATGGTTATGGTGAAGTTTCACCGGCAATTGCTGCATTTTCTACGATTCACCGACGCTGATTCTGTATAAAAGCACCAAGTTCAGATTTACCTTAATTTTGCCCAGCAATGCTGAGCAAAATACTCTATCTTGCCGCAAGAATACCACTCTGTGACAACTGGCTCCGACAAATTGACCACGTTTTCTATATACTCCTCGCCCGAAAAGTGCACTGTATCGTGCTAGAAAACAAGTGGAGACCAAGAATGGGATCAGTGGTTTGACCCTGAACAACTTGCTGTACGAGTCTGCAATGGAGGTACTGGAAGGACTGGGCGAAGAGACCATGCAGGCCATATTGTGGCAGATGAGTACACAAGGCGTCAGCTGTGCCCCAGATACATTTGACCTTCACATCTTTGCAGTTGGTATGCGCGACTTGTTTGGCCACGGAGCCGAGTCCATTCTTGAAGAGATCTATCAGAATATCGTTTGCAGGCTGGAAACGTTCGAGCAAACATTGTCTTACAATGGCTTTGGCAACGTTGGTGGCGGCAGTACCGACTGTATGAGCACTAGTGCGTTGCAAAAGATTCAGAGCATCATTGGAATCACCGATGGACAGAGGGGGAGAAAACAATGAACAACAACATGCCTAGTGCCAAGCAGGAACAGGAGAAAGCCTCAGCTCGGGGATGATTGTGAATTTGACCCGCACAGAGACTTCCAATTCGCTTTCTCCTGACCACGTCAGAAAAGAATTGCGAATGATGCTTTTAGCATCTATCGGCACGATGAACCTATTCGTTCTGCTCGTCGCAGAAAGCCAGAGGGCAATAATCTCACACTGGCTCGTACTTGTCTGTGCCGCGGCTGTAGTGGCAGTTTCGGTGGTAATCATGTACAGGCAGAAATTCAAGGGTCTTTACGGGAGGACCTACGGGGCCATAGCAATAGGCCTGCTGCTCTGGTTTTCAGCCGAAGTGGTAAGCGCGTGCGAGCAGTATCTCATCACCAATTCATTGACTGCGGCAAGGGGGCCAATTGCCTCTGGTTCTGCTAATTTCCAGCCCTCGATGGCAGACGCTATATGGCTTGCCGGGTATGGATTCTTTGCGTATTTTCTGTTTAGAATCATGATTCACTATTCAAAGTCAATCAAGCCCCAGATGCTTATTCTTATTGCCGCAGCAACAGCAATATCTGCACTCGTTCTAGCACAGTCGATAGCCTATTACTATAACTTGTACGGACCTTCTTCTTCGTCCGGAGCAAGTGCTGTCATCAGCGAAAAAACCATCTCACTTTTCCTAAAGATCGAATATCCCATCCTGGACCTGCTCCTGATTGTGCCAGCGCTTGTGATACTGTCAGGAGTAAAGGACGGGAGACTCACGTCGACGCCGTGGCTTCTCTTGTCTGCCGCTGTGCTGATACTGGCCGTGGGCGACATTGGCAACATTTACCTGTCTGTACTGGGGGTTGCGCAGAACCACTGGATGTGGAACATGCTTGCGACTGCAGGCTACCTTTGCATTGCCACTTCGCTTTTCTGGTACAACCGGTTCTTCATATTTGACGTGAAAAGGACTGTTCGAATATGGCAAGAAAGCAACCGTTAGCTTGATGATGCGGCTAGAATAGTGATTCTTGTCATAATCCTGCAGGGTTCAAGAACGACTAAACCAGGAAAGGAAAAACTGTTTATCTAATCAAGAAGCAGTAAATCACAAGGCAGAATCCTCTTGATCTTCAGCGTGAACTTGGCGAAATTGCTTAGCGATTGTCATATAAGCCTGGCAGAGGCAGAGAGCTTGAAGCCCCCGCCTGCTGTCAAGGTGACATGATAGAGGTTTACTATCGTTCATCCTATAGACTTGGCAGTAGATATGCATAATGTCCGAAATGAATGGGTGATGTGACTATCGAGAGGTCACCAACCCTTCAAGAATGAACCCGGTTTTGTGAGTTCAGTTTCCGACAATTCAGTTGCTCAACCAGAGGCATAACGAAACATCGAACGTGGTTCTAAAGAGGGCGGTCCAAATACGATTTTCATGTCAACCAAGGGATGTTGCATCAAAAAAAATTTTCTGTTGCTAGGGAAAAAGATGTTATTTATGGTAGGATTAATGGACCGAGTAAGTAAACTGGTCTGCACTCAGCCGATTGATGGGTTGATGTCTTCTAATGGTGAAGGGGGGCTAGTCTGGACCCATAAGGACCGGCCCGACCCGGACTGGAATGATCTGGACTGGATGCACAATCGTAGTACCATTTCTTGTATTAACCTACTACAAAAGGATCGTTTATTCTCAATTTGGTGTAATTACTTGACCAATTCATACATTTGCCTGCGAGACATTGAAAATTCGACAACTGCCAATAGTCATTGTGTCAACAACATTACACAATCGAGCTTATTGAGGTCTCATTACTACTAAAAGGCGATAGATTACAAAACCTCTATCATGTCAGCCAGTTGCCCTGGCCCAAGCCAGTCTTGGGCCAGGCTGCTGGTTTTAGAAGGTCCCCCACAAGACGAAGGAAAAGGCCACAGGATATAGGATATAGCACAAACTTTATGTAATGTAATTACCAAACGACTTGATCAGGTTGTCGATTTTGGCGCGGTCATTGTCTGCGTCCCGCATCTGCGTTCGAACGGTTACCATATTTCTAATCCCATTTCTTTTCCTCCCGTTTTCAGCGGCTGGCGCAGACAGCAATGGTGACATTAGGTCGATTTCTACTACTTCTACGGAATCAGAACAGGGCATCACGACTGCGAACAGCGGCGACGGGCCCTGCGGAATGGTAGTCGATACAGCAACCAATACGTTGTTCGTATCCAATTACCAAGCAAACACTGTCGCCCTATTAGATGGACTTTCCCACGAAGTTTTAAAGACTGTCGATGTGTCGGGTAACCCATGTGCAATCGTCTTTGATCAGGAACGAAAGACCGCATACGTCACTGCAGAAAGAGGCGACAAGGTCTATGCTATTGATGCAATCTCAGGAAAGATAAAGACAAGCTTTGATGTAGTTGGACCCTATGAAATGGTTGTCAGTTCTAAGACGGGGTGGCTTTATGTAACCAGTGATTCTACCGGCAGGGTCTTTGTCATTGACCCAGAGTCGGGGAGCACTCTCTCGACGCTTCATATCGAAGCTCCATGCGGTATCACCATCAATAGGGAGAAAGACATTGTCTATGTGAGCAGCGAAACGACTGGTAAAGTCCATGTGATCGATGGCAGAACCAACAATATAGTGGCTACAATACCAGTTGAAGAGGGCCCCCGGGGCATGGCGGTTAACCCAGAGACAGACACGCTCCTAGTGATCAACACCTTTTCCAATTCTGTTAGTGTAATCGATGAGGCGGAAAACAGGGTTACTGATACCCTGACCGTGGATAATGGCCCAAGAAGGATCGCGGTCAACCCCAATACCAATACTGCTTACGTTATCAGCCTAGTCGAAGGCAGTCTTGGGTTCATAGATCTGAATACAAACACGATAATAGAATCAGTGACCGTGCCACGTCCCTACGATGTCGCTGTCGATTCACAGAACAATCTCGTGTACGTATCAAATCCGTTCTCGAACCAGCTTTATGTAGTTGAGGGATTCGAGAGGGAAATTGTCACTCCACGTCCTGGGGCTATTGCTGCGGAATACATCATCATCGGCGTTGCAGTAGGAGTAGTCGCTGCCGGTGCTGCGGCAGGATTCATGATCTTGCGAAGGAGATCAGGCAAGGATACGGAAGGCAGAGAATAGACGCTCCATTCCTGCCAATAATCACACCAGTGTTTTTATAGCGCTCGGCCAAAACTGAATACCGTGTTGCGTATACGAGGGCCAGATTCTGACGACTTGTCTTCGAGGGCACCATGCCCTAATGATGGAAAGCGTGGCTTCCTGTGGGCCGCGGGTGTTTTGGCCCTCATTCTGGCTGCAGGGGGAATGGCGCACGGACTTGGTTCGCTAACCTTTTTTGCGTATGCGGCCGAAGGAGATGAATACAGAGTCCAAGGTTCAGGAACGGATGTAGAGGGACCTAGCCAGACCTTGAGAATAGAATTTGAAACTCAAGGAGGAAGTGATAGCAATTACGCTGCTCCAATCATCGGGAGTTTCGAGATAACTGTTGAGAATACAGGAGCTGGCGAGATAGACTGTATTGTACAGGGACAATTCACTCTGGGCGGCATCGATTCTGACTATTTTGATGTGTATGGACCCGTGACCAGTGTACAAGGCAGCAACTGTGATCCCATCTTTGAAAATTCGTTTGTGTCAATATATGCCAACGAAGGAACCAATGTGTCTATCAACTTGCTCGGAGAAAGCGGGCAAATAGACCAATATGAATACGCCTTTACCGGTAGCGTAACAATTACTCTAGTCGAATCCGATACAGATGACGGCGGCAGCGGCGGCAGCGGCGGCACAACAGGCGACGACTCTGACACCCCAAGCGGCGACGACTCTGACACCCCAAGCGGCGACGACTCTGACACCCCAAGCGGCGACGACTCTGACACCCCAAGCGGCGACGACTCGTATGTTTCTGGCGAAGGGTCTTTCGTAGCTACGGGCTCACATGAAGGCATCGAGTACGAAGTGAGAGGTAAATCAGCAGGCGGTGTATTCAAGGCAACCGAAGTTATACTCAACTTGGCCAAGTCAGTGCAGGTGACATTCGATGTTACTGCCGAGAGCACCGGAGATGAAAGAGAAGTCTGGCTTTCCTTCCCAAAGGCGATGATAGATGGGATCTACATGGTACAGTCCCCTGAGAGTTCACCCTTGCATGCAGGCGAAAGCGTCAGCTATGAAGTTGTTGACGAAACTTTTGGCGATAATGCTCAAACGACTATCAGATTCGTGATCCCTGAAGGCACCGACACAGTTGAAGTATTGGGCACTACGGT
>NZ_DASWIL010000032.1:0-42331 GCF_036397675.1 Nitrososphaera sp.
GCCATATTCCTTCTGTGCTCTTTCTGCAAGACTATCAAGGAACTTTCTTGCTTCATCCTCAACTGCTATCTCAAATGCACGAATTGCAGTATGTGTTTCAGGAGCAGATGGCGATGGCTCGACAACATGCAATATTGTTACCTTGGATTCATGTAACTTCGCAAGCTTCAATGTATATTCAAGGGCCCTATTGGAGTTTTCAGAGCGGTCTACAGCAACTAGAATTTTGGAAAAGGGTGGCGATGCTCTCAATGCTAATTCTACCATCAGGTCTAGCTGTCCAGAATGATAAAAAAGCTTTGTTCCATTCTCACGTTGCCATCTTAATCCAGCATCGTCCCTTGGAATTGAACCTAAAAAATAATGAACTTAACGACAAGAAAGAACTTGAAGCTCTGACCGATTATTTGAAGCAAGTTTACTATCAGAATTACAAGTCAGCGTATAACTATGAAGGCATGGACGAACCAAAGTATGATTGCATAATTTAGGGTGCGGCGATCTGTTTTCGTCGATAACGTTGTGAATAAAAGTCAAGTTCTACGCCGCGGGTTTTATCATAGCTAAAGCTGTAGCTTTCATCATTTGAAATAGGGAGTGAAGAAAGCGGTTTGTCACATTCTGGACAGGTAACAGGATCAAAGTAGCGTTGGCATAATGCAGAAGCACACCAATAGCAATCATCGCATATGATGAATAGTCTTTTTTGCTGTTTTACCTGCGGTCTTGCTGTTTCAGTGATCAACAATACGTTAGCGTCAACTTCTACAATAACTGACATCGTTACTAGATGATCTCATCAGATATAACCTTACTGGTGCATGCGGCGGAAATCAGAATCTATCCAACCCAGTGTTCTAAGCGCTGTATTGATTGGTATCGAATATACCATGACAACAATTACAATTATCGGGAAGGCAAGGTGAACAAACAGATAGAAGAGGTAAAGCGAACGCAGCATCATTAATGCCAGTTGCCATTATTTGCGCTTCATATTAAACTCTACCCACGTAATGGTGCTTTAGGGAATCCCACGTTAGTGCCAAATCTATAGTCCTAACTATATCCCCAAGATAGTAGTGGGGCCGTTACAATTTGAACCATGAATTCCGCAGTAAATTCGATAATCTTTGAGTACTCATTACTTACGGCCTGTCAGGCTGATGTACTCGTACGCCTTCACCGCGTTGTCAAACGCATATTGCACCTTCTGGTACTGCTTCCGGAACTCTGCGACGTCTTCCGCTACCTGCGCAGGATCCTTCTTCTCCACCACAACCCTCTTTATGAAATTCGCGATCTCCTTCATCTCGCTTTCCTTCATGCCAAGCCTCGTGACCTCGGGCACGCCTATCCTGACGCCTCCGGGGTGCATGTAGTGCCTGCCGGCCTTGATGTCGCCGGGCAGCAATTGCCTGTTTAGTATGATGCCAGCTTTTTCCAGGTCTTTTTCAATGGTGCCGCCGTCGCCAAACTTTGTCACGTCGACTGCCATCTGGTGCGACATGGTGTAGCCCCTCTTCTCGCCAAGCACGCCAAAGCCGGCCGCTGCAAGCGCCCCGGCAAGCGCCTTGGCGTTTCTTATCACCTGCTTTGCATAGTCCTTGCCAAACTCTAAAGATTCTGCAAGCGCTATCGCCTTTCCTGCGACATGATGCAGGTGATGGCTGGACGTGTTGCCCGGGAATATGCCCTTCTTTATGCCATCGGCGAATTTCTCGTACGATACTATGATGCCCCCCTGCGGTCCCCAGAGCGTCTTGTGCGAGCTCATCGTCATCGTGTCGGCCCCTTCCCTGAGCGGGTCCTGGAACTCGCCTCCGGCTATCAGCCCTGCGACGTGCGCCCCGTCGTAGTTGATGTGGATGTTGTGCCCGTGCATGAACTCTGCCAACTCTTTGACAGGATGCGGGAACAAGAACAGTGAGCCGCCAAACATCGCCAGCGCGGGCGTCTTGCCGTTGCGGGCCATCTCCTCTATCTTTTTCTTTGTGCCGTCGACGTCGATTGTCATCTCCTCCCTCAGGAATGGGTAGTGTTCGATGTTGAGGCCATGCACCAGGCCGGCGGTCCCGGCATGCTCCTTCTTGCCGTGAGAGATGTGGCCGCCAGTCGGTATGGAAGCCGCCATCATCCAATCGCCGGGGTTTGAAAACGCGGAATAAATTGCCAGGTTTGCAACGACGCCCGAAGTCGCGCGGCAGTCGGCAAACTCTGACTTGAATACTTTCCTTGCAAGGTCGTTGCAGATAAGTTCAACCTGGTCAATGTAGATGCAGCCGGCGTAAACGCGCTCGCCCGGCCACCCTTCCGCGTAGCGGTTCGCAAAGTCGGACATGCACGCCTCCCTGACGGCGGGGCTTGGCACGTTCTCGCTTGCGATAAGCGGGATGGAACGGTTGAACCAGTCGTGATGCTCGCGCATCAGCCTAAGAACGTCGTCGTACGCTTTCCTTGCACTCATATGTGTGAGGAGTTTCTAAACCAAGTCCATAATAGTATATCGCTTACCCCAAGTCGGCAAGCTCCTTGACCACTTCTGTCCAAGCATTGCCGATGTTCGTGCGGTTGTAGCCCCCGCCGCCCACCGCTATCATCCTGCCTTTGCAGTGCTTGTCTGCCAGCCTGCGCAACGTTCTGGCAGCGTGTCCGTGGGCTTGTGCAGAATAACGCAGGTCGGTTATTGGGTCGCCGGCAAGGCTATCCGCGCCGCAGTTCAGGAAAATCAGCTCTGGCTTTGCAAAGTCGATGAATTCTTCCACCCTTGCGAACGCGTCGAAAAACTCTTTGTCGCCGGCCTCCGGCATGAGCGGTATGTTCATCTTGGTGCCTTTCGCGTCGCCCACGCCTGTCTCGTCGGCAGAGCCGGTGCCAGGGTACAGGTAACGCCCGTCCTCGTGAATGTCTGCAAAGAACAGCAGCGGGTCGCTTACAAACTCGTAAAACACGCCGTCGCCGTGGTGCGCGTCGATGTCGACATATGCTATCCTCTTTATGTTGTATTTTTTGCGCGCCTGGATTATTGCGACTCCAACGTCGTTGAATACGCAAAAGCCGCCGGCAGAGTTCCTGCGCGCGTGGTGCAGCCCTGCTATGGGCACGAATGCATTCTCTATCTTCCTTCCCGCCCTGTCCACTCCTTTCATGACCATGTCAAGCGCGGCCAACGTCGAGCCTACAACGTAGAGCGTCGCCTCAAATATTCCCCGGAACGACGGCGTGTCTCCCCTGTCAAGCGGGATGCTTCTGCACTGCTTTGACGCCATTTTCACAAGCTCGACATAGTCTCTGTCGTGGAATGAGAGCACCATTTCTTCGTTCGTGATCTCCGGCTGCTCCACCATCACGTTGGCGACGTTTTCGCTCTGCAGCCTGGACCAGAACGCGTATATCCTGTCCCTGCCCAGCGGATGCGAGCCCCCAAATCCGTAACGGGCAAGCTCGTCGCCGAAAAAGACTGCAGTGCCCACGGCGTTTCATCGAAGGCGATGCAAATCAATCTTTTTATCCCGTATGCTGCAATCGCTTTTGCATGTTCACCGGCATCGTGGAGGGGCTCGCAGAGGTGCGTTCGGTAGCCAAAGCAAAAAAGGGGGCCGATACTTTGATGCGCGTAAGACTGGGCAGGATGGCCAGGGGCCTGAAGACAGGCGACAGCGTCTGCATAAACGGCGTTTGCCTCACCGTCACCAAATTGAGCAAGGGCGAGGCTCAGTTCGAGATGGTTGCAGAGACGATGAGGCGCACGTCCCTCGGCTCGGTCAGGCCCGGCGGCATGGTAAACATTGAGAGGAGCATGAAGGTGGGCGACAGGCTCGAGGGGCACTTCGTCCTTGGCCACGTCGACGGCACCGCTACCATAGTCGACAAGATAGAGAGGCAGTCAGAGACCACGATGTGGCTCTCGCTTGACAGCAAGGAGCTTTCAAGCGCGCTGGTCCCAAAGGGCTCCATTGCGGTCGACGGCGTCAGCCTCACAGTCGTCGACGTTGACGGCGAGAAATTCTCGGTGTCCCTGATACCGCGCACGCTAGAGATAACCTCGCTTGGCGCCAAGGACAAGGGCGACAAGGTGAACATCGAGACCGACGTCTTGAGCAAGTACGTCGCCAAGAACCTACCAAAATCCTAGTAATTACCAGCTTTTTAGTAACCTTTTAATAACAATCGCGCGGAGGCACAATTGTTGCTAGGAGACGCCATTTCAGCATTAAAGGCCGGCAGGTTTGTGCTGGTCCACGACGACAAGGGGCGCGAGAATGAAGTGGACATGGTAATCGCCGCCGAGCATGTTAAACCAGAACACGTGGCGACCATGAGAAAGGACGCCGGCGGGCTCCTGTGCCTCGCTATTGCAAATGAAGTGACAAAAAAGCTGGGCCTGGTTTACATGCACGACATGATTGCCGGCATGGGCAAGATAAATCCGCTCTACGCAAGACTTGTTGAAGGAAAGGCGGCGTATGGCGACAAGCCGTCGTTTTCCATTTCAGTCAACCACCGCCAGACTTTCACTGGCATCACCGACAGCGACAGGGCGCTCACAATATCTCTGATGGCACAGGTGTGCAGGAACATCGAAAGCGGCGGCGTCGAGGAATTTGCAAGGGACTTTCGCGCTCCCGGCCACGTTCCGATATTGATTGCGTCAAGGCGCCTGCTCGTAGAGCGCAACGGCCACACAGAACTGTGCGTCTACCTGACAAAACTCGCGGGAATAACGCCGGCGGTCGCGATGTGCGAGATGATGGACAGCGAGACCCACGGGTCGCTCTCGATAGAAAAGGCAAGAGACTACGCAAACAGATCGGGCATCCCGCTTGTCGAGGCAAGCGAACTTAAGGAATCGCACCAGAAGGCCAAGGTAGCATGAGGCTGGCAATCGTCGTTTCAGAATTCAACAGCGAGGTGACCTCCCGGATGCTCGAGAATGCGAAAAGGCACATTGTCAAGATAGGTGCCAAGGCCAGTTACATTTTCTATGTGCCCGGCGTCTATGACATGCCCCTTGCTGTAGAGCAATTATTGAAAAAACGTACGGTCGACGCAATAGTGACCATCGGCGCGGTGATAAAAGGCGACACGCGTCACGACGACATCGTCGCCGAAAACGCGGCGCGGTTGATAGCAGATTTGTCATTAAAGCACGGTAAGCCGGTGGCGCTTGGCATAACCGGGCCTGGCATGACCGACGAGCAAGCAGGGGCGCGCGCAGAGGAAGTCCCGGTGCGCGCGGTCAACGCGGCTGCAAACATGGTTCTCAGGCTTGGAAAGCTAGAAAGAACGGTGAACAAGGAAACAGTGGTAATAGATGATACAGCTGACAATAATTAGGATAGAGGGCTACGGTCCCTGGACGCTCACGCTCGGCTACGACCGGGAGGCGCAGCTCCAGATGCTGCAGGCCAAAATTTACCACGACGTGCAGAGGCTCTTCTCCGAGAAGGACTGCCTTGTGTATTTCAACCGCTTTGACGAGTATTTCGCCATCACAAACGGCCTATCAGTGAAAGAGCACGTTGCCATCCAGCGCGAGCTCGCAGGGCTGTACAAGGACCTCAAGATGTCAATGGCAATAGGCACGGGAGAGACTGCGCTTGCCGCAAGCATGGCCGCATACAGCGCAAGGCAGGAGGCCAAGTTTGCAGACGAGCAGACGCGCATCTTCGGCTCTGCTGCAAATGATGATCTGTCTGCCCAGGTGATGCACATAGATATGGACAGCTCGACCAAGCTATCAGATAGGCTCTCGCCATATGAGGTCACGGCACTTGTCATGAAGGTCTACAGCGTCCTTGCCGAGGAGTTCCTAAAACGCGCTGCGCTCACCTTTTTTCTCGGCGGCGACAACTTTATGGTAATCTCTAACGGCGTGACCGGTGATCAGGTCGACGAGGTAATCAAGAAGGTGACCGCCGGCCTCAAAGTCAAGCTCAACTGCGGCATCGGAATCGGCAGGACGGGCAGGCGCGCCGCCGAAGCCGCGACAAAGGCCCTTGACACCATCCGGGACATGCGGGATGAGGGCAAGATACAGACAATCTATGAAATACGATGCTAGCCATAGAGAACGCGAGCATTCTGATTGGACCCGGTCTAGGGCACGTCGAGCGGGGCTACATAGAAATCGCGGACGGTATTATCAAGGGCGCGGGTAACGGTAATTCAAATGCCCGCAACAAGCTCAACGCAAGTGGGTTTCTCGTCATGCCGGCGTTTGTGAACGCGCATATGCACATCGCGGACTCGATAGGCAAGGACATTGCCGCCGGCGGGCGGCTTGACGACAGGGTGCACCCCGTCTCTGGAGCCAAGAAAAAGATCTTGGAAGGCAGCAGGCCAGAGCACATCAAGGCGCTTGTGCGCAACTCCGCCATCTCAATGCTAAAGAGCGGGATAACCGCGTTTGCCGACTTCCGGGAAGGCGGGCCGGAAGGCGTCCGGCTCTTGCGCGACGCGATTTCGGGCCTGCCAATAAGGTGCGTGGCCCTTGGCAGGGTCGACCACTACGGCGGCCCGTCAGGCGACGGGTTGTCAGAGCAAGAGCTTGCGGCGGCAAAAGACGTACTTGCGATTTCAGAAGGCCTGGGGATAAGCGGCGCGAATGAAAATTCCGACACGGCGCTTGAGCAGTACAGGCAGGTTGCCGGAGAAAAACTGGTCGCCATACACGCCGCCGAGTCAAGAGAGACAGTTGAGTTCTCGCTAAAGAACACAGGCAAGCGGGAGGTCGAGAGGATAATGGCGCACCTGCGCCCGGACATCGTCGTGCACATGACACAGGCCACCAGCGACGAGATAACGCTCGCCTCAAAATCAGGCATAGTCGTGTGCCCCCGCGCGAACGGTGTCCTTGGCGCGGGGCTGCCCCGGGTTGCCGACATGCTGGCGCGGGGCTGCCAAGTCGCCATAGGCACAGACAACGTGATGCTCAACTCGCCCGACATGTTCCGCGAGCTTGATTACGTCTGGAAGGCATCGCACGCCCAGGGCGACTTTATCGAGCCCCGCGAGCTTGTGAAGATGGCTACTGTGAATGGCGCAACGATGCTAAGACTGAACAGCGGCTGCATCGAGCCCGGCAAGAGTGCGGACCTGATATTCATAGACAAACATCATGCCGATCTGTATCCGGTGCACGACCCGTACGCAGCCATCGTGCACAGGGCAAGCAGGGATTCGATAGCGGCGGTAATGGCCGGCGGGCGATTTCTGACGGAGGCCATGCCTTGAGAGTCACGATAAACGCCGCTATGACCCTTGATGGAAAGATAGCGACTGCCGCTGGTGACTCTGCGATATCGTCAAAGGAAGACCTCAAGCGCGTCCACAGGCTGCGCGCGGCCTCGGACGCGGTGATGGTGGGCATCTCGACGGTGCTAGTCGACGACCCCATCCTCTCAGCCAGGCTGGTCAGGGGCAGGAACCCCGCCAGGATTGTGGTAGATAGCCAAGGCCGTATCCCCACAGAGTCGAGGCTGCTGCGCACTGCCTCCGGGACAAGGACTATAGTTGCAGTGACAGAAAAGGCCACAAGCGAGGCCGTCGGGCGGATTAGAGAGTCAGGCGCCGAGGTAATAGTAGCAGGCAAGGAGGCAGTAGACCTTAAAGCGCTCTTTTCTGCGCTGGGGAAAATGGGTTTTCATCGGGTACTGGTGGAAGGCGGGGGCGAGCTGAACTGGTCAGTGCTACGGCTCGGGCTCGCCGACGAGCTGATAGTGACCGTCGCGCCAAGGATAGCAGGTGGTAGGCTTGCGCCCACGCTTGTTGAAGGCGACGGCTTTGACCTGATTTCAAAAGGAATAAAGCTAAGGCTTGCCAGAGTGGAGCACAAAAAGTCAGGCGAGCTCATCCTTCATTACAGGCCGGGGAAAATACACAGCACTTTTTAATATGGAGCTTCACCGTAAAAGCGGATGTCGAGATTGCACGTCGGCAGGGTTGACGACTCGAAGTTCGAGGTTGACCTATCGTCTCTTACCCGCCACACAATAATCCTGGGGGCCACCGGCTCGGGCAAGACCGTGCTCTCAAAGGTGGTGGTAGAAGAGGCAGCACTGCAGGGCATCCCGACGTTTGCCATCGACCCCAAGGGGGACATCGGCAATTTGGCCTTCAAGTCCGCCTCCTTTGACTTTTCAGGATGGTCCGGAAAAGAGGCCGACGCTCTCAGGCTGGACAGGGCAGAATATGCCGCGAGCCTGCGCAAGCTCTACGGCGACAAGATGAAGGAATTTTCAGTCGCGCCGGACGCGCCGGCAAAGTTGGAAAAAATCCTGGTGCGCATATTCACGCCCAAGTCGTCAGCAGGCCTGCCGGTGGGAATATCTCCGGACCTGGCCGCGCCCACGGACTTCGACAAACTTCTTGCAAGCGACGTGTCGTCGGCCGCCGACCTGCTCGACTTGACATCTTACAACCTGCTCAGGCTTGCCGGCTATAGCGAGGGCGACAGGAACGAGATAACCTTCATCTCTGCGCTTCTCGAAAACGCCTGGAAGTCCGGCAAGAGCCTGACTGTCAGGGACCTAATGCGCAGGATAGAGAGCCCTCCGGTGAGCATGATAGGCTCGCTGCACGTGTCAGACGTCCTTGAGGAAAAGGATCGGCGCAAGCTGATAACAAAGCTCAACCTGCTCGTCTCGGACCCGAAGCTCAGGTCGTGGTCGGCCGCGGAGCCGTTCAACTTTACCAAGATTTTCAGTGAGCCTTCGATAAACGTGCTTGACCTGCGCAACATCCAGTCGGAGCAGGAAAAGCACCTCTTTGTAGAATTGACGTTGCAGCGGCTGTTCCAGTGGATGATAAAGCAGGGCAGCGCTCAGACGCTGCGATACCTGCTTTACTTTGACGAGATTGCCGGATACTGCCCGCCCGTGCGCGAGCCGTCGTCAAAAAAACTTCTTTTGCTTCTGATAAAGCAGGCCCGTGCGTTTGGACTCGGCCTGATGCTTGCAAGCCAGAACGCCGTAGACCTAGACTACAAGGTGATATCAAACGCAAACGTGCGCTTTATCGGCAGGTTAGGGGCACAGCGGGACATACAGCGAGTGAGCGTGGGCTTGGAGCTTGGCTCGCACGCGGAAAAAGAGATCGGTCGGCTCCAGGCAGGCGAGTTTTTCTGCAACATATTTGAGCCCAGGTTCCAAGGCGTGATAAAGTCGCGCTGGCCGCTCACTTATCACCGCGGGCCCCTCGAAAACAGCGAGATTGCAGAACTGATGGCGAATTTCAAGCGCGACATGCCCGAGGCTGAAAGCGCCCCCGAGGTTGTACAGGGCCTCAAGGCAGAACCCGAGCCGGATGAGCAGCCCGAACCTGCAAGGCAAAAGGCACGCGCAAGAGAGCCGGACCCTGTCATAGCCGCAAGCTCGCACGACGCGTTCATGGCACTTGAAAAAACATTTGAGCCCAAAGATTTGATGACGTTCATCAGGCTTGGCAGCAATGTCAAAGAGGCAAAGGCAATCTCTGCAGAACCAACGGAAATATTCCATCCGGTGTTCGAGGTCAGCGCGTCGGTATTTGAGAAAAGCTACGCCAAGCAATCGCTTGACAAGGTGGAAGAGCTGGCGGCTTTTGACGGCACCCTTGTGCAGCTGCCGGAGCACAAGCTCACCTCGCAGCGCTTGGTCCCGGCCGAGGTGCGCGCGGATGCAGGCAAGTGGAAGGGCGAGATCGAAAAGAGGGCCGCCGCGCTGAAAAAAGCACTCGTCGCAAAATTCGATGTCGTCATGGAAGACGCCCGGAAAGAGCACCTTGCAGCCAGGACGCAAATACCAAAGGCCAAGATCGCAGGCATCGACGAAAGCATATCAAAGCTGCTGGAAACGCTGGACGCCGAGCACGACGCGCAGAAGCAGCAGGAAAAGCTCTACAAGCAGCTGAAAAAGGAAAAGACCAAAAAATCGCGGTTGATATCTGCAGAGAACAAGATTGACACCAAAAAACACAAGATCCAAACCACGAAGCGCAAGATAGAGCAGCTGCGCACAGACAGGGAGGCGCTGGTGGAAAAGCTGCAAATGATAGAAATAGAGGAGAAAGCGAAATTCCACGAAGCGCTTGCCGAAGTCAAGAGCAAGTCAAGTTTCGAGATAGCCGGATGGCTCGTGGAAACGTTCTACCGTGCCTCGATAACTGTCAACGGCAGAGAGCACTATGGCGACGTAAGGTGGAGCTCCTGGTCGGGCAGGGGCACCTGGGGCAGGTGCTCTGCGTGCTCCGTTCCTCTGGAAGAGGGCTCTGCATGCAGCTGCGGCAACTTGCTGTGCAGCCAACACCTTGCATACTGCAAGATCTGCCTGATGCCGGCCTGCGGCGAGCACAGCGCGCTATGCTACATCTGCAGTTCCACGTTCTGCTCCCGGCACAGCGTCAAGTGCGAGGTGTGCGCCTCGTCTGCATGCTCAAACCACAGCGGCGTGTGCAGCATGTGCAGCAGGAAAGCCTGCGTCAACTGCTCGCAAAAGAAGGGGCTCATCAAGCGCGAGCTTGTCTGCAAGATATGCTCAGGACGCTGAGCAATCTACAAACGCCCGCTCGCCTGTCACGACTGTCATGCAGTTTGTCAGGCCGGCAGGCAGCGTGCCATTGCTGGCAGCCTGCTCGCTTGCTAACGAGGCCGCGACAAAGCTTGCCACAAAGAACACCAGCGAAACGGCTATCATGAGGAATATCAAGAGTTTTGACTTGTTGCTGGTGGCGCTCACGGTACTCATCGCACAAAAGTGGTTACTATTCTTTTCTGATTGATTTTTAAGGTTCTAGAGACAATATCCGGTCGGATGTTCGAAAACGAGCACACGCTGCGCCACTTTATGACCGAAAAGGCGGAAGGGCAGTTCCACGACAGGTACGAAAAGGCACTGGAGCAGGTAAAGCCAGAATTCGGCAGCAAGTACCCGATGATTATCGGAGGAAAAGAGGTAAGGACCGCGCAGGCCTTTTCCCACGCGTCGCCAATCGATACCAGGATTGTGCTCGGCCACTTTCCGGCCGGAACTGCAAGGCATGCCAGGCTTGCGGCAGCGTCTGCGAAAAAGGCGTTTGAGGTGTGGGGCAAGACCGACTGGCGCGAGCGCGTGCGCATCTTTCGCTCCGCTGCAGACCTGATGAGCAGGAAAAAGTTCGAGCTTGCGGCGTGGGTCTCGTACGAGAATGGAAAGAACCGTTACGAGGCGATAGGCGACGTAGACGAGGCCATTGACTTTGTTCGGTATTACGCGGAGGAGATGGAGCGCAACAACGGCTTTGAGACGCCTATGAAAAGCGCCCAGCCAAACGAAAAGAGCAAGAGCGTCATGAAGCCCTACGGGGTGTGGGGAGTTATCGCGCCTTTCAACTTTCCGGCTGCGATTTTGACTGGAATGACCACCGGCGCGCTGATAACCGGCAACACGGTAGTGCTAAAGCCTTCAAGCGACGCGCCTGTGGTTGCGTTCAAGATTGCAGAAATCTTTATCCAGGCCGGCGTGCCTGCAGGCGCGCTCAACGTCGTGTTTGGCTCCGGCAGCAAGGTAGGCGGCGAGCTGGTGGCAAGCAAAGATGTTTCAGGCATAGTCTTCACGGGTTCGCGCGAAGTGGGCTATTCGATGTCAAAGCAGTTCAGCAAGGACGGCCCGCGGCCCCTCATAGCAGAGCTTGGTGGCAAGAACCCCGCAATAGTCACGGACACGGCTGACATCAACAGGGCGGCCGACGGCGTGATCAAGGCAGCATTTGGATACTCGGGGCAAAAGTGCAGCGCCTGCTCGCGGGTATTCGTGCACAAGAAAGTCAGGGACGAGTTTATGCGCCGGCTCGTGGACAAGGCAAAGAGCCTGCCGGTCGGAAACCCGCTCGACCCAAACGTGTTCATGGGGCCTTTGGTGAATGAAGATGCATACAAAAAGTTCCAACAGTACGCCCGGCTTGCCGACAGGGATGGCAAGGTGTTGACAGGCGGCTACGTGCGCAGGGAAGGCGAACTTAAGCACGGCTACTACGTCGAGCCCACTATAGTGGCAGGGCTGCCCAAGAACCACCGGCTGTTCAAAGAGGAGCTGTTCGTGCCAATATTGTGCGTCGCAGACTATGAGAAATTCGATGACGCGGTGAGGATTGCAAACGACGCCGACTACGGCCTTACCGCAGGGATATTCTCCGGCGACAATGGCGAGATAAAGAAGTTCCTCGACCACATAGAGGCTGGCGTCGTCTACGTAAACCGACAGGCAAGCGCTACGACGGGGGCAATGGTGGGTTGCCAGCCATTTGGCGGGTGGAAGGACTCGGGGAATACTGGCAGGGGGACGGGCGGTCCGCACTACCTTACGCAGTTTCTGCGCGAGCAGAGCCAGACGATAGCCGAGTAGTCAGTTACTGCGCGGGTGAGATTTACACTTTCCTGCCAAGGATATTATTTGACTTTGCAGTCACCGCAT
This sequence comes from Nitrososphaera sp., assembly GCF_036397675.1. Taxonomy (GTDB): domain Archaea; phylum Thermoproteota; class Nitrososphaeria; order Nitrososphaerales; family Nitrososphaeraceae; genus Nitrososphaera. Next base: position 12,426 of record NZ_DASWIL010000032.1, read on the forward strand.
ACATTGAACAAGGTAGTAATCTTAGCAGGCGCAGCGTCGGCGCTTGCAGTCGTCCTTGTGGTTGCGGGTTTAGCGTACATACCGAAGACCGTGACCGTAGAGATTGGCAATGAAGGCACCACCCCTGACGCCGCGCTGTTCAGGCCTGGCACCGTCAACGTGCAACCTCGCACAACTGTGATATGGAAGAACACCGACGCCTCTACGCATACAGTGACATCAACTGTGCCCACAGGGGTCTTTGACTCCGGGGTGATGGGACCAAGAGAGGAATTTGAGTTCATGTTTGCCACCGAGGGCACGTTTGACTATTACTGCAAGGTCCACCCTATAATGCTGGGCAAGGTAGTGGTCCAGTAGAGGAGGGCGCCAGTCTCATGGAGCCAGTCAAGTTGTTCGGCTAGCATCTCAATCGGTACAAGATTTGACAGAACCGCCCATACATCAGTATTTATGCCTGAAGCGCTGACCAAATGCAGAACAGGAGAAGCATCACGACCAGTTTTCTAAACGCCGAACTCCATTGCCATAATACCTTCTCAAATCATCATAATGGCTCGGTCCGGATGCCGTTTGATTGCGGCGTAGAAATGGTAGGCCAGCTGCACAAGGCACTCGAGAAAGAGATCGACATCCTTTTTGTAACAAACCACAACACGCTTGACGGCTACCGCCAGATAATTGACTATCAGAAGCACCACGACAAATTCTCCAGCATCAAGATCTACCCTGCGGAAGAGATCACCATAGAGGGCGGCGGCCATGTCTTGGCGTACGGCATTTACGAGACCATAAAGGCCGGAATGCCCCTCGAAGAAACGCTGGACGAGATCAGGCGCCAGAACGCAGTTTCCTGCGCGGCGCATCCCTTTGCAGTTACAAACGGCATAAGGGAAAAGGCCGCAATGTGCGATATGATTGAATCTTTTAACAGCAACAACGTCGACCGCTATTCAAACGTCGTCGCCAGCGTATTTGCAATAGAAAAAAAGATGCCGGAAATAGCCGGCAGCGACTCGCATGTGCTGGCTACCATCGGCAGGTGCATGAACGCTGTCGAAGCCGACAACAACCTAGACTCCATCCTTCCCGTCATGAGAAGGGGTACAAAAGTTGACGTCAAGGGCTATGCCTCGCGAGCCGAGGTCTACGAGCATGCCCATTACATCATAAACAGCTCGAGGGAGCTGCTACTGGACTACGCTTCAAAGTACCACCCGCGATCTTACCCACTGGCAAAATGGGCCCTGGACTCGTACGCAAGAAACCCGAAGGGTTTCTGGTGGAGGTCGGTCGGCACCTTTGCGCTTTACCTTGCAGAACGCGTATCAGAAAAAGTGAACGTCAGAGGGCACAACCCCGAAGTGCTGGCGAAAAGATCGTGGGCAAAGCTCATTCCGATGGGTCTGATGCCCTAGCTCATTCTCAGGAGGGTTTCAGGGCTACAAGGGCGCGCCTTGCCAACTCCTCCCAATTCTTGCTCTCAGAGTACGGAACGCAGAACCAGCCGGCCATGGGCGGCCTGTTCTTGAACGGGTTGAGAAGATGCCAGTCTTTGACGCCAAAAGCCTTTGCATCAAAGTCCTTGCCGAGCCTGAATATCATCTCTTTTTTGCAGTAGAACGCAAACACTTTTCCATTGCAGGTGACGCCGGGGGCAGACATCATCCTGCCCGGCTTTACTCCCTTTTGCCTTGACAGCTTTTTTGTAATGGCCTCGAAGAGCTCCTGCTCCTTTTCCATGAACATTGTTCGTACGGGCCGGTTAAAAGCAGCAGGTGAAAGAAATGTAAGTAAGTCATTGCTGTACAAGCGAGCGGGCAAGCAGGAGCAGGTTGCGCTTGCGTTCCCTTAACCTGCGAACGGAATAGGGGAGCCACTGGCTGCCGTAGGGGATGTACTCCGCGACGCGCAGGTTCTTGCTCACAAGCTCGCATTTTAGTTCATCACGGATTCCCATGAGCATCTGGAACTCGAAATTGCCTCCCATCTTCACGGTTTTTTCTATCAGGTCAGAGTCGTGGGTTGCGACTGCAAAAAAGTTGTTGCTGTTGGCAAGCATCTCAAGCAGGCGGGCATAGTTCTGGTCGACTTCTTCCTTTGAGGAAAACACGTGTTCCTCGCCTTCGTGGTAAGCGCCCTTCACCAGTCTCACTTTGCCGCCGCGTTCCAGGATGTGCAATAAATCACTGCCGCTGCGCTTCAGGTACGCTTGTATGGCAACGCCCACCTGTTCGTAGTCTTTGAACAGCTCCAAGTAGATTGCGATGGTGTCTTCGGTGAATTTCGCCGACTCCATGTCAAGCCACAGGAATTGTTGAAGCAATTTTGCTCTTGCAGCAAGTGTCTTGTAATTTTGCAGGCACGTATCGTAGTCGATTGCAAGCCCAAGCTGTGTTGGCTTGACAGACACGCAGCCTTTAACGCCTTTAGCTTTCAACAGATCCATGAGGGACAGGTATTCGCCGACTGCTATGTCGACCTGTTTTCTGTCAAGCGTGTCTTCGCCAAGGAAATTGATGATCGCAGACATGCCCCGGCCGTTTGCGTCAAGGGCCGCCTTTGCCGCATCGTCTGCAGAGTAGCCAGCGACCCACTTTTTTGCGACCCGGAAAAGCAGACGCTCCATTAGGCTAGGGTCGTAGCTCTCGGAGTGGACAGTCTGCATGATGTAGTTACGCGTTTCATTGATATAATTATTTAAGAGTAGATGCAGCAGGTAAGTGCCTGCAATGATTGCCGCCCTGAAAGAAGCCTGCCTGCTGGTTCATGCCCGCACGAAGAGGATTGCCGGAACTGTCAGTGGCAACAAACAGATGGGCATGGGGGCAGGAGGCGATATCTCGAGAAGGATAGATCTGCTTGCGGAAAAGACGGTAATTGAAGTCTTGAGAAGGCGCAAGGTGGACGCCACGATAATCGGTGAGGAGTGCGGCAGGATTGAAGGTAAAAACGGGTATGTCGTAATGGACGGCATCGATGGGACCACCAATGCTTCACGCCGGATTCCGTTCTACTGCTGTTCTTTGGCCTATGCGACTAATTTTCAGCTGAGCGCGGTCACCGACGCCGTCGTCATTGATCTTGCTAACGGCGACCTATATCACGCTTCAAAGGGCAAGGGGGCGTTCTGCAACGGCAGGAGGATAAGGGTGAGGGAGGCCGGCGACGACGTCGTGGTGGGGATGAACGTGTCGGGCATAGATCCTGACGTAATCAAGAAACTGTCGCCGGTCATGTCAAAAGCAAATCACGTCCGGCTTTTTGGCGCAGTCGCGCTGGAGATGTGCTTTCTTGCGCGGGGGTGGCTTGACGCGTCTATCGATTTGCGAGGCAAGATAAGGCCGACTGACATCGCCGGCGCATACCTCATCGTGAAAGAGGCGGGTGGAAGAATTCTTGATGGCAATGGGAAAGAACTGGATGCGGATCTTGGCGTGGATACGCGAATCTCGTTTGTTGCAGCAGCGAACAACAAGGCCCAAAAAGAATTATTTTCTGAATTGTTTTGAAATCATGTAAGCGCCCGGGCCGGGATTCGAACCCGGGTCGAAGGAGTGACAGTCCCCCATACTGGACCGGATTGTACGATCCCGACTAGCAGCAGCCGGGAATCACTATACTACCCGGGCGCATGTAATGCAACGCTTGGCAGAACCAATTAAAGTGTTTTGTTTCACTGCGTTTTGTGCCAACAGATGGGGCAAGGCCTGTCGTTATCAACCACCTTTGAGAATACCGCTGTGTCCTCACGTATTTCCAAGAGCGTAAGCGTGACCGTGCATCCGTTGGTCGCCTTGTCGCCAACATGCAGCGTTATAGGCATGCCCTCAGACACGGCAACAGGGTATTCCAAAAAGTTGAGCCCACTGACATAGTCTCTTCCTATCTCCTGCACCAGAAGCGGCCCTTCACGCTGCCCCTCGCCCAGCTCTACAGTTGGCCCCGGCTGCCCGCTTGTCCGGATCCGCTTTATTTCCAGAGTGTAATCAGAGCCACTTGCTGCAAGAAAGAGAGTGTTGCCGGACACCTCGAGGTGGATTGTGTCGCCCTGCCTTATCGCTCCTGTGGCTTGCGCCACCTGACCGTCTATGCATTCCCTTGCCTCCGGGCCGCTGGTGCAAAGCACGGCGGCAGGCGTAAAGCGCGCGACTGACATCCTTATGCCTGCTTCATCGCGGTGCAGCATCACCAATGTCCCTTTTCCCCTCTCAAGGTTCCACCCGGAAATGATGGCCACGCTTCCCGAAACCTGGGCCCCAAATGCCCTGACAAACACGCCGGCCGAGTTTGCACTCACCTTGGAAACGACAAGCGCCGCCACATAGTCGTCCGGCTCGGTCTGCACGCTGCTTTGGGGGTACGGTTCTAGACCGAGCAGCTTTACGGAATACTGACCAAAGGCTGAGGATGGGGATTCGTCTGCCCCAATGGTGAGCATGAACTCCCGCGGGCCGGCCCCGTCCACCTTCACGGAAACGCTGATCGTGGCCTGCCCCTGCCAAATGCACACCACGTCTGACGGACACCTAGAGTCTCCGACAACGTCGGCAAAGCTGACGGCAATATCTTCAGAGTCGATAAGGGCCTGCTGCCCTAGCTTTAGCTCAAAAGGCACCCCAAGTTCTGCCGACACACTCTCCTGTGCGTGGGCCAACGCAGCCGACAAAAGCACAACTGCGGCTAGAACCGATAGGGCGGGCCTTATCAATAGCAGTTACGCGCTGTCCATCCATATAGGCAGTATGGAAAAATACTCTACTCTACCTCTACGCTTCAGGATGATGGAGGAAAAGGTTGACAAGGAGCCTGGAGGCTCTACAGGATAATGTGGCGCCTCGTCAAGTACCTAGAGGAAAACCAGCGGTTGCTTTTTGACACAGTGGACGCAAGAAAGGAAACGCACAGTGAACTTGCGAAAAAGCTGGCCGAATTCCGGCCTAGCGAAGCAAAAGACAACGCAGAGCTGGCAAATGCCGTCATCGTGGCGCTGTGGCTTGGCAGGCGCGCGCAGCAGATAAAAGAAGAATCAGGCGACAAGAGCGCCGAGCAACTCTTCCGCGAGGTGGTTATGGTTGCTTTTGAGACGGGCCGGCGCTCGGCGATAACCGCGCCCTAGCTGTTTATTAGTCGGTAGTTATTTCTTACCAGGTATGACTGAAGCACCACCTGACGGAGGCAAGCAGGTTGTTTCGTGCCCGGTCATCGACATCTGGGGGATACTGGGCAGGCGCTGGTCGCTCCTGATAATAAAGAACCTGAGCACAAAAGATACCATACGCTTCAACGAGCTAAAGCGCGCTCTGTCAGGAATAAGCAGCACCGTCCTTTCAGAGCGACTATTGGAATTAGAGAGGGAAGGCCTTGTCTCGAAAAAGATCTACCCAGAGGTGCCGCCAAGAGTAGAATATAGCCTGACGCCGCAGGCAAAAGAGCTTGAAGTGATAATAAAAGAGCTGGGGCGGTGGGTCAGCCGCTGGAAGAGCCCGGTCGCCCCTGAGGTGAAAAAGGAAGGGGCTACAGCTTCTTGAACTGGCCTTCCGTGACTACGCCCACTTCCACGACCGGTCGCTCGCCAAGCGCTTTTTCTATAGCCCTGTTGCTCAATTGAACCGCCTGCTCAACTGTCATGTCGGCGCTGTACTCGCGCTGAATTACGTCCAGCGCGCTGTCAGCCGACTGCCCTATTGCAAAGCCGGCGCCCCGGAAGTACGTGCCGCTCGGGTCAACCTGGTACATGTGAATGCCCATTTGGTCCGCGCCCGCGATTATGACTGACGCCGCCTGAGGCCTTACCGCGTAGATGGTGTAGTTGTGCAGGTATCCGCCTAGGTGCTTTGCCAATGATCCAACATCGGCAGGGCTCTCAAAGCTCAGCCTGTGCTTTTGTGCCTCCAACCGCAATTCGTCTATGAGCTGCAGTATGTCGCCGATGTAGCCCGAGCCCGTCGCCCCGACGTGGTTGTCGATCGCGAATATCTTCTCCGTCGGCTCCATCAGAGGCCGTATAGGCTTGATGTGGCTTGCGATCAGCGCAAACTTGGGTGTCTTTATACCTATAGTCGTCGAGCCGCGGTTGACTGCTTCGAGCGCGCTGTCTACCAGCACCAGCCTGCCTTCAGGGCCGTAGAACGACGGGTACCTTCCAAATCCTGTGTTCTCTGCCACCTAGACCGCCTCCGCCTTCATGAGCTTTGGAATCACGACGGTGTCGATGCCGTTTCCAGACCCCGGGTCGCGCTCCATTGCCGCCCTTACAGCCTTTGAAGCGACTTCTTTTGCCTCCTCGTTTGTCAGGTCAGCCCTGTACACGCTCTCAAGCACGCCGTACGCTATAGGCGAGCCCGAGCCGGACGATGCAAACTCTTCTTCGATTATTGCGCCGCTCATGTCTGCAGTGTAGATGTGCGCTCCCTCCTCGTCGACTCCTGCCACCAGCAGTTCAACAAAGTACGGCTGGTAGTTCTTCAAGCCCGAGTACGCCAAGTTTGCTATCAGCCTCGCGGATTCCCTGATAGTGAGCGGGAAGCCCCGGCGAAGCTCCATCAGCTTGCGCTCTGCCTTTGCCACTTTTATTAGGTACTCGGCGTCTGACAGTTGTCCGGCGATTGCTATTGCCAGCGTGTCGTCTATTTTTGCGATTTTCTGCGTTATCTTTGACCCGATGAAAAAGCCTTTGCTGGCCCTCTTGTCAGAGCCAAGCACGACCCCCTCACGGGTCTTGATCCCGACTATCGTTGTCATTTGATATATTATACAATAGACCGCATTAATCGACCGGGTTTTTTGAAATCAGGTCACAGCTAGTTGTTGACGGGTGTGCCGAAAACGTAGGCGTTGCCGGGCACGAGCCTGTCCTGCAATGCTCTGGTTATCTGCTCGTATATCGCGTACGAGCCTATCATTGACTGCAGCTTTTGGCGCTCCGTTGACGCGTTTGTCTCTATTACGATGTAGTCGGAGACCATCCAGAGGTTTATCTGGAACGAGCCGTCGTCGCTTGACCACTGCAGCGTAAAGCCTGTGGCGCTTTCTATCAACCCCACCCAGCGAAGGTTCTTGAACCACTTCCCGACAAGCGCATGAACTATCTCAGACGACTTGACGTCCACCGGGATGTAGGTCTGCAAAAGCTGCATGTACTCCTTGCCCTTTGCCTCAACTTTTGCCGTTGCCGCGGTCTCGCCTATCTTGCTCAGGCGATAGCCCACTTTGGATTTCTCTACAAAGCCCATCTCTTCGAGCCGGCGAAGCGCCCTGGCGAGGCTCTGCTGGTGGATGCCCAGCCTGCGCATGATACCCTTGAAGGAGTAGTTCGATCCAGCCTCGTTGAGGAGTGCAAGCACCTTGGTGTCGTTGTTGCGAAGGTCCTCTGCGGAATACTCTTCCTTCTGTATGAGAACGGCCTGTTTACCGCTTGGGATCTCTTTGACCTCCTTTACGGCTCCGTCCTTTTCCACTGGCAAGTATAATGCAGCAACGGGATTTAAACAGTCAAGTTTCCTTCCGGTTAGCAGGTAAGCCGTTTCTTACCACTACATTACTTCGATAGAGTCCTCTGCAAAGCCCATAGAGACGAGCATGCTCTTTGCCATCTGGCGGTGATCTCCTTGCAGCATTATCTGCCCGTCCTTGTAGGTGCCTCCCGTGCCTATCTTCGTTTTTAGCTTTCTTGTAATTTCTGGGGCGTCTTTGTTGTCCTGCAGTCCTGTTATGATTGTGACCGGCTTTTTGAACCTGCGAAAGTCCTTGGAAATTATGATGCGCGCGCTTTCGCGGTCAAGCTCTCTCGTGAGATCGTCCATTGTAAAGTCGTCTGACACTTAGATTGCCTTCACATTCCTATCAAAAAAGTGTTTGGAAAGGTCAGGGGTGCCCGTCCACCTGAATGCCCACCTGGAACTGCCGCCCATACCTGTTGACGGTAACCGTGACCATGTCATCGACCTTCTTTTTCCTCACCGCCCCGGCTATCTGCGACGGGTCCTCTATCCTGTCCCCGTCGACCTGCTCTATCACGTCGCCCCTGCGCAGGCCCGCGTCGTCTGCAGGGCTGTACGGCTCAACCCCCGCTACAAGCGCGCCCTCGGTCCTAGGTAGGCCGTAGTACCTTGCAACTTGTGGGGTCACCTTGACAGACGCAATCCCTATCCATGGCCTGCTAACCTTGCCGTGCTCAACAAGCTCCTTCAGTATCTCTTTTGCAGTGTTGACCGGAACCGCAAAGCCGATGCCCTGTGCGTACGGCATGTTGGCAGTATTGATAGCGACCACCTGACCTTTCGTGTTGACAAGCGGCCCGCCAGAGTTGCCCGGATTTATCGCAGCGTCGGTCTGTATCAGGTCCAAGACGCCGGTCCTTGCCTGAATGCTCCTGTCAAGGGAGCTGACGATGCCTGCGGTGACCGTGGGCCCGCCTGTTAGGCCAAACGGGTTGCCTATCGCTATTACTATCTGGCCCGCCTTCAACGCAGACGAGTCACCAAGCTCTGCGACTGGCAACGAGGCGTCGGATTCCACCTTTATCATGGCAAGGTCCGTCGTCTCGTCGTTGCCGACCACCTTTCCCCTTAGCACCCTGCCATCTGCCAGCGTTACCTTCAACCGCTCCGCGTCGTCGATGACGTGGTTGTTTGTCAGTATGTGGCCCTCTGTATCAATGATGACGCCAGAGCCCACGCCTTCCACGGGAAAGACCCGGAAAAGCTGGTCGTGCATCATGCGCACGCTCGCAATGTTTACAACGCTCTTGCTTACCTTTTCTACCGCGCTTACAAGCACGTCTTCGTCCACCGGTATCATGCCACTTTATACGGCAAGTGAGGCTAAATCGACCAGCTGTACAAAAACCCGGTCACGCCTGCCGGTAGCGCGCCGCAAACGTTTCCTGTTCCTTGCCAGCAAGGTCCTGCGCAAACTGCGTCTTTATCACCCTGCCGTAAACAACAATGTCGCGGGCCATCATCTTTATCCTCTGCTCCATCCTCTCGTTTGTCAGTTTGCCCTGCACAAAGTCCTGCGCGCCGTTTATCGAGACACCATAGGGGAGGCTCCAGCCGTAGCACTGCCTGACAGCTGTCCGCATCTGGTCCATCGCCGTCAATCCTTTTTCGTGCGACGCGACGACGTAGCCAAACAGCTTGCCGGCAAACTCCTCGTAAAAGTGGTCAAGAAAGTTCTTCAATACTCCTGATATCGATCCGTGGTAGTCCGGCGACGCAAGTATAAACGCGTCTGCCCACTCGACGTCCTTTGCGGCTTTTTCAAGCGCCGGCGAACTTGCGTTTGGCGCATACATCGGCAAATCAGCCTCCCTGAGCGCGAGAAGCCGCGTCTGAGCCCCACGTTCTTGAGCTCCCTCAAGCGCCATCTTTAGCACACGCAAGCTGAACGAGTTTTCTCGCATGCTGCCTGCGACACCCAGCACCTTGAGCTCACTGGTTGACACTAAACTCCTCCGGGAGGTCTAGCAATATCAACTCTGATGCTTTGTCTGCCGATATTTCCACTTTGCTTTCGCTCTCTATCATGGCCGCGTCCTTTGTTTCCAGCGGGTGCTCGCCGACTTGCACCGCGCCGTCTATTACAAACAGGTACGCTTTTCTGCCCGGCGCAATCGCGTGGCTCACCTTTACACCTGTTGCAAGCAACGACACGTAAAAGTAGGCATCTTGGTGTATGCGCACAGCTCTGCCGTTCTTGGCATTTTCAGGCACGACGACCGGAAGCAGCTTTCCTTCGCGCTCTTGCTTTCCGAACTTTTGCTGCTCCCACGACGGCTTTAATCCGCGCTTGTCTGCGAGTATCCACATCTGCAACAGCTTTGCCGGCTTGTCCTTTGAATGATTGTACTCCGAGTGCACTATACCCGAGCCGGCAGTCATCCTCTGCACCTCGCCGGCATGGATTACGCCCTGGTTGCCTTGGTCGTCACGGTGCTCAAGCTCGCCTTCCGTGACGTACGTGATTATCTCCATGTCGCGGTGCGGGTGGAAACCAAAGCCCTTGCCCGGCGCTATCACGTCGTCGTTGAATACCCTTAGCGGCCCAAAGTTCATCCTGTCAGGGTCGCGGTAGTGGTCGAATGAAAAATGCCAGTAGGTTGACAGCCAGTCTTCTTCGCGGTGGTAGTGTTCGCCAGACTTTGTTATCTTGATCATGTATTTCTTAACCGCGAAATTCTATTTAAACGTGGTAGCAATTTCTGACTAAGTGGGTTTGTCAAACCTTGCTTGGTAAACCACGGCTAACTAGTCGTCCATTACCTCGGCGTTTGGCAGCGGGATCGCCACTCTCTCTTCTTCGCGCTTCTGCTCCGGTCTTGGCTGCGGCGGCTTGCTCTCCTGCGTGAGGGGGACGGTGCCCGCAGTTATCTGCCTACTCTTTATCAAGAAGTCACGGAGGATCTTGCTGCGTTCGTCGGCCATCTCGCTCGTCTTCACTTCAAACACGCCGTGTATGACGAGCCTGTCATCCTTTTGATACAGCCCGACGTCGATGAGGCCGTGGCCGTGGCTTACGATGGCGTCCTTCATGCTCTCCATCAAGAGTAGCGAATCCGGGTAGGGCCTCGGTATGTACGAAACCACTTCATCGATTATCGTGTCGCCGTACACCATTACAGGGTTGTTGATGAGCATAAAGTTTGGCACCTTTATCAGCCTGCCAGTCCTGACCGAAGGCAGCCTCTCGCCGTCGCCCACTTCCATGAGTGTCGTGCGCAAAAGCCCCATGTGCATCACGTCGCCTTTTGTCGTGATGCCCGCCGCCGTGATCTTGATCCTGCTCCCAATCTTTATGTCCTTGGTCTTTTTCACCACAAAATTGGCGAGGATGTCCGCGATATAGTCCTTGAACACAAATGACATTCCCATCGAGCTGAATAGCACACCCAGCAGTGGGAGGTAGGTAAGTATCTCCTCGGACATCCAATGCTGGTTTGCTGAATTAGGGTTAAGCCGTTGACTTGAAAACTTCTAACAAGCAATGAAAAAGTGTTAGACTGTCATCCTCTTTTTGCATGAGACGCATTCGACCGTCACCCTCGCCTCCTCGTCGTTGCGCCCGATTATCCTGAACTTTTTAGAGCCGCAGGCCGGGCAAATGGGGCACGCTCTCAGGCCCCTGGCCACGCCTACCACCTTGCCGGGTTCGTGTCGGACTTCTCAAGGATCTTAATCCTCTCTATGCCGCCGACTGCTTCAATCACCTTTGCGACCGCGCCGGGCACAAGGCGCTTCCAGGGCCCGCCAGAAGCGATAAGGCGGCGGATGTTGGTGCCGTTGTACTCTTTTTTCTTCTCAAATTTTGGTTTCCTTACAGCAAGCGACTTGTCCAGCGCTGATGCGAGGTGCTCGACAAACTCGTTCCCTGAATAGATGGCGTCAAAGGGCGGGACCTGAGACCTGAGGTACCCAAGCCACCGGGCGTTGTTCTCGTCGTTGTGGTAAGGAATGATGTAGCAATCTGACAGGTCGACGCCGGCCTCTGCGAGAGCGTTGTGGATCATGAGCACGCGCTCGCCGGCCGTGAACGGGTCCTTGCCGATAAAGTTGAACTGCGCGCTTCCAACGACTATGACGAGCTCGTCGCATTCAGAGAGCGCCTGCCTTGCAAGTGCAAGGTGTCCGTTGTGGAACGGCTGGAACCTGCCAGCCATCAAACCGCGTTTCATTTCACACCCAGCTTTGCCTTCTGCTCCTCTATTTCCTTTGCCTCTATCTTCTTGAACAATGGCTCCACTCTGCCCAGTGCATGGCCCGCGGGGATGGCAAACTCGGAAGCAGAATTCCAGCTTTGTTTGTGGACGCTCCCTTCAAGGCTGAGCTGCTCCCACATCTTTTCGCAGGAAAACGGTATGAACGGCTCGAGCATTATCGCAAGCGACCTTGCCGCGTTCACCGCGACATGGAGCGTCGTTCCGGCAGTCTCCTTCTCGCTCCAGGGCTTTTTCTTCTGGAAGTACTGGTTGAGCTGGTTGCTGAGCGCAAGAATCCTCTTGAGTGCCCTGTCGGTCCCGTTCGCAGATAGAAGCTCGCCTGTTTCTTTTACTGCGCTTTGCACCGCTCCCTTGATCTCCTTGTCGTCTGGCGAAAGCTCGCCTGCCTGTGGAACTTTGCCCGCGAATGATTTCTGCGTAAACGACAGGGCGCGGTTGACAAAGTTGCCGACGTTTGCTATCAGCTCGTTGTTTATCTTTTCAGCAAAGCCGTCATAGTCAAAGTTCAAGTCGTCCTGCGAGTACGTCACTATCGACGCGACATAGAACCGCAAATAGTCCGGGTTGAACACTGACACAAAGTCCCTGAGTCCTATGTACCAGTTACGGCTCTTGGATATCTTTTGGTTCTGGAGCATCAGGTGCCCCCGAGTAGGGATGTAGTCGGGAAGCTTGTACTCCTCGTTTATGCCCATCCTCATTGCTGGCAAAAACAAGTAGTGATGATAAACAATATCTTTGCCAATAAAGTGGTAGATTTCTGAGCCATTCCAGAATTTCCTGCCGTCGCCGCCCTTTTCTTCCACGAACTTGGACGCGGTGGATATGTAGCACAGGTGGTTGTCAAACCAGCCATAAAACACCTTGCCCTTTGCCTCGTCGAGCGGTATGGGCACGCCCCACGCAAGGTCGCGGGTGATGTCCCAGTCCCGCAGCCCCTCGTTTATCCAGTTGACAACATAGTTCCTGACATCAGCCTGCAGGTTCTCATTCCGCAGGAGCCACTCTTTCAGTTGCTGTGAAAAGTTGGATAGCTTGAAGAAATAGTGCGTGCTTTGCTTTTTCACCGGCGGCCTGTTGCATATGGCGCACTTGGGCTCCAGTATCTCGTCGGGCACCCTACCGCACTTTTCGCACAGGTCGGAATACTGGTTCTCTGTGCCGCAGAATGGGCACTTGCCGACGACGTACCTGTCGGGCAGAAACTTGTCGTCAAACACGCAGTAGAACTGGACGATGTCCTGTTCGTATATGTGGCCGTTTTCCCTGAGCTTTTTGAAAACGTGCTGCACGAACCTGACGTTTTCAGGCGAGCTCGTGCGGTAAAAGAGGTCAAACGAGATCCCAAGCGACGCAAAATCTTCCGCGTCGCGCGTGTTCCAGTGGGCGACGTAATCCTGCGGCGTCTTGCCTTCCTTTTCCGCCTTTATCAGGATGGGCGTGCCAAAGTCGTCGCTTGCACAGATGTGATACGCATCACGCCCTTTCAGCCGCAGAAAGCGCGTGAATATGTCTGCCGGCAGATATGTCGAGGCGATGTGGCCCAAGTGTATCTCGCCGTTTGCGTACGGGAGGGCGCTTGTTACTATCGCGCTTGCCGGCATCGGCTTTCCAAACAGCGCACCAGATTTTAAGGTATTACCCGCGCTGGTATTTTTTCTGCTTCGCAGTCGGCTTGTCGATCTCGACGCTCATCGCCACAAGCGCGAGGCGTGCAACAGCGTCGTCGATGCTCTCTGGAACGGGATGCACCTTTTTCTCCATACTTGCGTGGTTCTTGGCCACGTGCAAAATGGAGGCGAGTTGGTTTGCAAACGAGAGCGCCATCACCTCAGGAGGGTGGCCTTCTGCAGCAACCAGATTGACGACCCTGCCCTTCGACAGCAGATACAGCTTTTTGCCTCCAAACTTAAAGCACTCGACGTTTGGCTTGACCTCGACCGACCTGCCGTTTCTGTAGAGGAACGACGCGTCTATCTCTACGTCAAAGTGGCCGGTGTTTGCCAAGATCGCGCCATCCTTCATTTTCGCAAAATGCTCCTTTCTGATGACGCCCGTCTGCCCGGTGCACGTGATAAAGACGTCGCCCTGCTCTGCGGCCTTTTCAAGTGGCGCGACCGCAAAGCCGTCCATCTTGGCCTCCAGCGCTTTTATAGGATCAACCTCCGTAACGGTCACCGCCGCGCCCATTCCATGCGCCATTGCGGCCACGCCTTTGCCCACCCAGCCGTAGCCGCAAACCACGACGCGAGAACCGGCAAGGAACATCCCCGTTGCCCTGAGGATGCCGTCAAGCGTGCTCTGGCCCGTGCCATACCGGTTGTCAAAGAGGTATTTCGTGCGCGCGTTGTTTACCGCAATGACTGGGTAGCGCAGCTTTTTTGATTTTTCAAGCGCCGACAGCCTTCTGACGCCTGACGTGGTCTCTTCAGTCCCGCCCATTATGCCACGGGCCTTTGCCCCATGCGCTGCATAGTGCAAATCGCCCCCATCGTCTGTGACAATGTCCGGCTTGAATGCAATCACGTCGCGTATGCATTTTTTGTATTCTGCCTGCGTTTCATTGCGCCACGCGTATACTGCAACACCCTCGCCGTGCAGGAACGCGGCAATGTCGTCCTGCACGGAAAGCGGGTTTGCCGAGCACAGCGCGACCTCTGCGCCCAACTCCTTTGCGGCCATCACAAGCACCGACGTCTCCTTGGTCACGTGGAGGCAAAAACCAACCCTGAAACCCTCAAGCGGCTTCCGCTTACCCTTCGCTATTCTCTCGATAATTGACATCCTGGTGCGCGCCCACCCGTACGACAGTTTTCCACTTTCAACAAGCGTGGCGTTAGCTATCTTTCCCGGCACTGCAGTGAAATGGAAGAGCGTGTATAAGAGTTACTGACTATCCAATTCTTGGAACCGGGACTTGCCGCGTCGCATGACTGTAAAGAGGCCCAGAATGATTGCAATCCACACTGCACTTATGGCCATGTTGGTGGTGCTGACGTACATGTAAGGTATCGCATCTATGATGTCTTTCTGCATTGCGAAAAGCGTCACGTGGATGTCGCTCATGCCGGTGCTGTAGGCGCTGCTGTGCGGCTCTAAAGAGGCTATCGAGTTTGCCCGCGAAAGCACGCGGTCAAGCTCAAGCTGAATTAGCCCAAAGTCCGTCCTTGCCGTCGGGAACGCCCAGACTGGGTTGCCGCTTTTTGGCAGGTCTGTCTTTGCTGCACGAATATAGTCTGCCAGCTCGTAGGGCGTCTGCGTCGATGCCGCCCTCGCAAGGTTGCCAAGCGCCCTGTCTACAGGGTAGACGGTGTTCGCATAGCCATAGTATGACAGGCCTGCAGCGAGCACGAAAAGCCCGATAATCCCCACCGTCGCCGCCTTTAACGCCGACATTTGGTATCAAGGCATCAAACGCCGTATTTAGGTGTGGCGGAGCCTGATTCCTTCCGATGCCATTTTATAACCAAAAAGTATAGTGCATCTAAATTGACACTGGTCAAGGTCGCCCGGCAGGGAGAAATCGGGGAAAACACCGGCAAGGAGATAAATGTCAACGGAACCAGAATCGCGCTATATTACGCTAGCGGCAAGTACTACGCGATGGAGGCGCTCTGCCGCCACCAGGACAAGCCCATCGCGCCTGGTAAGGTCGACGGCGAGGTCGTCGAGTGCCCATGGCATTCGTGGCACTACAACATCCGCACGGGAGAGCTTTTGGACTACCTCTCGGGCGTCAAGATGACCACCTACAAAGTGGATGTCAAGGGCGGCGACATATACGTCGACGTCTAAAAAGGTAAATAGCGCCATTCTTGGTTGAAAGTCCAGTGAAGCTATACAACACCCTTACCCGCCAGCTCGAGGAGATTGTGCCCCGCGACAATGCGGTAAGGATGTACGTCTGCGGCGTGACTGTCTACGACAGCTCGCACATAGGCCACGCCCGCACCGTTATCGTTTTTGATGTTTTCAGGCGCTACCTTGTGTCCAAGGGCCACAAGGTAACGTTCGTGCAGAACTTTACCGACGTGGACGACAAGATAATCAACCGCGCCAAGGCGGAGGGCAAAACGGCGGAGGAGATATCCGCAAAATACATCGATGCTTATTTTCACGACTTTGCGGGCCTGAACGTGCTTGCCGCCGATGTGCACCCCAAGGCCACGGAGCATATTTCAGAGATGATAGACCTCATCAAGGGGCTGTTTGAGAAGGGCCATGCCTATCTCACACTAAATGGCGTGTATTTCCGGGTCAAGTCGTTTCCCGGCTACGGCAAGCTTTCAAGAAAGCCGGTCGAGGAGCTTGAAGCCGGCGCAAGGATAGAAGTGGATGATACAAAGGATGACCCGATGGACTTTGCGCTCTGGAAGTTTTCATCCGAGCCTCCGACGTGGGATAGCCCGTGGGGCAAGGGGCGCCCCGGCTGGCACATAGAATGCTCGGCTATGGCGCTAAAGTACCTTGGCAGCGGCTTTGAAATACACGGCGGCGGCCACGACCTGGTATTCCCCCATCACGAAAACGAGATAGCCCAGTCAGAGGCGTTCACGTGCAAGCAGTTTGCCAAAATCTGGATGCATTCTGGCATGGTCACGATAGACTCGCAAAAGATGAGCAAGTCGCTCGGCAACATTGTGACAATAGAAAAGGCACTTTCTGACTGGGGCATGAACACGCTGAGGCTGTACTGCCTCTCTGTGCACTATGCAAAGCCTCTCGACTATACGGATGATCTCTTGAAAGAGTCTGCGCAGCGGTGGAGGCAGATAGAGACCTGCGCGTACGAGCTGCGCGCTGCCGCAGGACCGGCAGGTGATTCTACCATGATGCCTGCAGAGGAGTTCCAGGCGTTCGAAGCTGCCATGGACGACGACATGAATACGTCGCTTGCGCTGACTGCGTTTCTAAAGTTCGTGACAAGGTTGAACCAGCTTGCGGCGTCTGACAAGTTGACAGCCGGGATGGCTAAGGCCGCGATGATGCCGTTTGACAGGATGATGGGCATTCTGGGGCTGAGGGTAGTAGAGGCAAGCGAGCATGAGCGAAAAGAGATCGAAAAGCTCATTGAAGAGCGGAACCGGCTGCGGGCGGAGAAAAAGTTCAAGGAGGCCGACGACATACGCAAAAAGCTAGCAGAGCGCTCAATAGAACTCATGGACCACAAGGGCAGGACGGTCTGGAAGAAGGTTGAAAAGCCCGAGTAGCAGGTTTTTCACCTCTTTGTGCATTTCCATGCACTTGCGTGTTAATGTCGCTTCTCGCTGGAACGAATGAGTATAGACAATGAAGATACTGGACGGTAAGCGTGTAGGATCGGTCACGTTTGACGAGGAGGGGATGCTTATTGGCGAGGTGGCCGGCGACGTCATTGTCAATGCAGGCTATCTGGAGTTGAAGGGCAGCGTTCTTGGCAACGTGCTTGTCAGGGGCGGCTCGTGCAGGCTTACCGGCATCGTGAGGGGCAACGTCGTGAACGAGAAGGGCGACCTCGAAGTATTCGGCACAGTGCACGGCAAGGTAATCACGAAAACGGGATACACGTACATCAACCCAGGAAGCAAGGTGGGCGGGCTCGAGAACGCGCCACTAAAGAGGGAAATGAGCGCCTAGCCCGACTTTATCTTCTCGAGGTCTTTCTGCAGCGACTCGATGGTTTTCGGGATCTCCTGCTCTGCGCAGGCAAGGCACATTTGCTGCAGCGAAAGCGGGTAGGCGAAATATCGCTCGTTGAGCGTGATGTCCTTCTTGCACTTGACGCACTTTTTTAGCTTGTAGGGGTCGGTGTTCTTTACTATCAGACCTCGATCACTTCGCCCTGCTCAGGTGCACGCGCGTCGTAGCCGTACTTTTCCTTTATCTCAACCGCAAACTTTTCGCACGAAGGCCCATCGCCGTGGACGCAGAGAACCTTGGGGTTGCCCTGCACGCCGTCCAGGATCTCGAAAAGCTCGCTCCTGCTGTTGTGACCCGAAAACTCAAATCGCTTCACGTCAGCGTAGCACTTGTGCATCTTGCCGTCAAAACTGGCCACGCGCTTCTCAAGAAGCATCCTGCCCGGCGTCCCTTCGCCCTGGTAAGAAACAAGCGCGATGCCGTTCTTTTCGCTATTCATTACCGCCTGCGTGTAGAATATAGCAGAACCGCCGACGAGCATCCCTGCCGGCGATATTATGACGCAAGGCTCGCTTGCCACCTTTTTGCGCCTGCTCCAGCCGGTTATCCACTCTGCGCCGCCTATTGCGCGCTTGAACATTTCGGGATCGCGGAGGTACGCAGGGTGCCGGCCCATTATCTCGTTGGCTTTTAGTGCCATGCCGTCCATGACCACCTTGTGCTTGAAATCGTAGGCTTCAAGCACGCATGCAATCTCCTGCGCGCGCTCGACAGAGAACGACGGGATGAACATCGTGCCGCCGCGTCCTATCACTTCGTAGCAAGATTCCACAAGCTCGCGCTCTGACTGCTCGCGGGGCGTCTGCTCGGCCTGGGAATACGTGCTCTCGATTATCATCATGTCAACGGGACCGATATCGAGGTCCGCCGGGCGCAAGAGCTTTGACCCGCGCGTGTTGATGTCGCCCGTGTAGAACAACTTTTTGCCTTCGTGCTCCACGACTACGGTCGAGCCGCCCACGACGTGGCCGGATTCATGGAGCGTCACCTTGGCGTCCTTGACCATGTACGGCTCCCTGTACTGCAGTTTCTTGGAGCTTTTCAGCATCGTCATGACGTCAACGTACTCAAAAGGCAGGTAAAAGCCTGACAGCTTTATCATATCTTCAATCAGCAGTTCTGACAGTTCGAACGTTGGCAGCGTGGCAAGAGTAGGTATGTCCGTCGAGCCCGAGAGGTAGAGCGCCGGCACGAAACCCGAGTGGTCGAGGTGCGCGTGCGTTATCACGACCGCGTCAACCTCTTTTGGCTTGATGTGCATCGGGAACACAGGCTCGCGCCTGAGAAGCACGCCGTAGTCCATCAGTATGTTCGTTCCATTACAGCTTGCGAGAAAAGCAGAGCGGCCGACCTCTTTTGCGGCCCCCATAACCTTTACTTTCAATTTATTGCAGCTGCGATTTCTATGCAAGGCGCTTTAAATCTTGCTAATCAAAATTTACCTGCCAGAGTGGTTCAGACGCCGCAGGGTTTTCCAGCTTTTGCAGGTAGCCAAACCCACACTCATCAAGCACCGACTCAAAGTCATAGCGGTCCCGCGGGTCTTCCTGCGCAAGCTGGGCTTGCAGGGCATTTTTCACCCTGACAGCCACATGGGGCCTTGCATACGCGTACCAGAGGTTGTGGGCTCCGCGCATTCTTGCCAGTTCGGCGCGCTTGTCCCCGCTCATCTTCGTGTAGAATTTGTTCATTATCTCGATGTTGACGTCCTCCCACGAAGGCGTGCGCCAGTGTGCCACGCAGTCAAAGCCGTGGCCATCAAACTCGGCGGAGAGGCTTATGCCCTGATCTAGTGTCGTAATTATGACATCCGTGCTTTTTGCAATAGGGTCGCGGTAGTCCTGCCCCGGCTCCATCCAGGCCACGAATATTACGTCATAACGTTTATCGATCCAGTGCGCGTCCGATATTACGATATAGTCTTGTTTTTCGATGCCAAGGCTGTAAAAGATGCTAGCGTCCCTCTCCATGCCCTCTGCTCCCGGCAGAAGTTCTCTAACGCGCTTCAAGAAATCGCCATAGCCGCAGCCCACGTCAAGGTAGCTCGGGCTCTTGTTCACCGCGGTGGCGATTGAGACGACGCGCCTGACATCAATCTTCCTGTAGGAAAAATAGGTTCCGGAAAAGAAAGGAAAGCTGTACCTCTCATGGTGAGGCGAGATTGCGCGTGCCCTGTACTGCTCGAGGGACTTTATCGCATTGCGCAGATCTTGTGTAAAAAACGGCACTAGTCAAACATCACTTCCCAGAGCTTTCTTGCCTTGGTGAGCGTGGATAGCTCTTCCATGTAGCCAAACCCACACTCATCAAGCACCGATTCAAAGTCATAGCAGTCATTTGCGTTTTCAGCTGCAAGATGCGCCTTCAGTCCCGCCCTGACGCGCTCTGCAAGATCGGGCCTTGCGTAGACGTACCAAAAGTTGTGGGCGCTTCTGAGCTTTGTTAGTTGTTCATTTCTCTCTACAGTGAGCGAAGGAGTGTAGTACCTGTTCATGAGCTCCGCGTTGACGTCGATCCATGACGGCGTGCGCCACCACGCGACTTGCTCAAAATCAAACTCGTCGTACTCACAGCCGCCGTTTATCCCGCATTGGCCGCCCGCGTCAAAGGTCGTTATCACGCATTTCGCGGCCTTAGCGATTCGGCTTCTAAAGTCCGTGCCGGGCTCCATCCACCCGACAAACGCCACGTCGACTGCCGGGCACTGCTCGGCGCCGGCAATCTCCACATAATCGGGCTTGCGCGCAAACTCGAATATGCCTCCCTCCTTTTCGATCCCTGTTGCCTGCGGCAGGTATCCGCGCACTTTTTCAAGAAAGTCGCCATAGCCGCAGCCCACGTCAAGGTAGCTCGGGATTTCATCGATTGCCCCTGCAATGGCGACGACGCGTCTCACGTCCACTTTGCGGTACGTGAAATACGACCCCACAAAGAACGGGAAAATGTAACGCGCGTGACGGGCAGGAGGATTCTTGCCCAGAAACTCCTGGTAGGCGGTGTACGCCTGTCTTAGTTCCTGAAGCTTGAAGGGCACACCATGCACACCATGCGATCCCTATATTTTACTTGGCGCGCAGCAAACGTCGATGTGCACCACATAACACCGTTTACAGAACCCCAAAACGCTTATTAAGTTGCGAACATAAAACTTGTCCTATGGTTAGGAAATTCGACGACTGGTGGAAGACTGTTCCAGCTGACTTAAAAGCAAAAGCTCGCAAGGGCGACGAGGCGAACAAGCCATTGCTCAACCAGATTAACTATGTTCTTCTGCACCTGCATCTGGCCGGCAAGCACGACGCCAAGCCGAGCCATGAAGAACTGAAAGACTGGCTGCACAGTGGTCAGGTCGACGTCCTGAGAGCAGCAGTTAAAACTGGCGGAAAGTAACTCTTTTCTCTTTTCTCTTTCTTTTTCATCCTTTCAATTCTTCCAAGCTCAACGATTGTTATAACAGCGTTTTGAGAAATGCATAGGGTTTAAATAGTTTCGAGCATTGTTCTTCGATTAGTGATTTAACAGATGCCAATTGCTATACTTCCAGACGTAGATGAGCAAAGATGCATCGGTTGCGCACTTTGTGTAGAAATCTGCACCGCACTCGGTCCAGACGTACTCAGAGTCAAGCCGGTGGAAGGATGGAAGAGGGGTAAGGCATTCGTGTTCTATCCAGAAAGATGCATTTCTGACGGAGCTTGCATCGGCGTGTGCCCAACACACTCTATTTTCTGGATGAGGCCAATGGAATACACCCCCGGACAACCAGTCGCGCTGCACAAGAACGGTGTGTTCAGCAAGGGCTGGGAAGAAGGCTAAGCGTCCCATCCACTCTTTTCCTTTTTCCTTTTTCAAACCTTATCTAGTCGTATGTCGATAATTATCGTAATGTGCGACTACATGCACTATGATTTGCCGCGAAAATACAGGGCCAGAAAACAGGTCGAACCGGAACCTGAATTGGAACAGGTAGAGGAAAAACCGATACTGATCAAAGCCTAGAATAGGTGTCTGCCAGCCTGAGAGGCTCGGGCAGCCACTCTCCTTTCTTTGTCATGCTTCTGATTATGGCTACCGCCGATTCGAGGGATATCCTGTGGCCGACACTCACGTACAGCTTTTTCCTGCCCGTGACGACGCAGCCCAGAATCTCGCCCCCGAGCTTTATCTGACCATTGCTTTCCGTTCCGCAGAGCATGCTCTTGGCGACGCCGATTGCCGGCTTGTCCAAGGCAACACCCAGATAGCACGCAAGGCCGCACCTGCGAGGGTGTAGCCGGCCGTGACCGTCAACCAGCAGCAGGTCGTAGCGCTTGAGCTTTTTTAGCGTGCGCAAGGCCGGACCTGCCTCGCGCAGCATGAAGAGCCCGGGGATGTACGGGTGCCTTATTGCGCTTTTAGTGGTTGCGCGCTCGACGACGTTCAGCTCGCGATCGACTACTACTGCGGCGCACTGCGCCACGCCGCTACCATACGAGACGTCGACGCCGCACACAAGATCTATTTCCTCAAAATCGTCATGCGCGACCACCTTTCCTGCAACCTTTAACTGCTGCGTTGTCGCAGATTGCGGGGTGGATGGGAGCCTAAAGCCTTTCAATGACGTGGTCAGAATAATCTTCGACGCGGGCATTTAGCTTTGCTTCCGCCATAGCCTGTTTCATGAAGGCGTCGGCGACTGTAATAATCTCGTCAAAGTTGTTATTTGCAGTAAAGCTCTTCAGCGACTCAACGAACGTGGGGTAATTGCTGGAGTCTCTTTCTACCCTTGCAGTCACGTTGTGGGACGCCGGGAAAACGTCGGATATCTCTGCCGGGATAACGCCGAGGAATGGGTTGTAAGTCGCAAGCTGCGCTCCAGGGAATTTCTTTACAAGCTCTCGAAAACCCCGCGTCGAGTAAAATGGATGGACCTCGCCCTCCGGGAACAGCATCAGGGTTTTTTTCTGCGACCTAAACTCTGAAGTAAGCCGCCTGTACCTTCGCGCCTCGGGCCTGTGCTGGTCAATTGCATCGAAAAAGAATATCGCTTTTTCCTTGAAAGCCGCCGTGCCTTCTGCAAGGTACCCGAATTCGTCGCTTGCAAAAAGCTGTACTGCCTCCATCAGCTTGGGATGCGCGCGGGCCTTCTGCATGACATACTCCCACAACCGGCCGTCCATTATCGCCTGCTTCGTCGCGTCCACCTCGGCTTTCAGCACGTGCAGGTTGTGCTTTGCCACCTCTAACATCCTGCGCTCCTTAGGAAGGGCGCGCAGCTCATCTGCAGTGTACGAGACGCACACGGCGCACTGGCAGGGAAGATACGCGAGTTCGCCGAGCCTCACGGTCCCCCCAGGATGCATGTACCTATCATCCTTGGCGTAGAGCATGTAGGACGCCGAGTCAAACGTGTCGCAGCCCAAAGCTATTGCAACCGGTATCGTGAGGGGGTGGCCCGCGCCAAATAGATGGATGGGCTTTGACGGTACGGCCTTCTTTGCCCTTGCTATCATGCGTGCAAGTGTCGCAAACTCGTACGCCTCCATCAGCTCGACAGGACTACCAAGAGCCATGAACTGGAACCCCATGCCGTCAAGTGCCATTGCGGACTTTTCCACCAAGTCGAAATGCTCGGCGCCCTGCACCGGCCCGACCCACACCGCGTCCGTGTCGCCCACTACACGCAATGTTTCTTTGCTATTTTCAAGCGTAATGTCCACATACTCCTTGGCGCGCTCGTAGGGCAAGCCGTAGCCGGTAGGCTTGTCCAGCGGAATCGGTATGTCGCTTTTGATGTCCTTCTCAAACTGGGCCATCGTGGCCGGCTCGACTTCTACGGATCCATATTCCAACACCTGGTAGCCGCCCGAGTCCGTCATCACCACCCCGTCAAATCCGATGATGTCGTGTATGCCACGCCTACGGGCCTCGTCGCCGTACTGCTTGAGCGTGATGTACGCATTGGTGATGACAAGGCCAAAGCCCATATCTTTCAGAAACTGCGGGCTTATTGTCTGTCTTACAGGGTGCACCACGGGTACGAATGCGGGCGTCTCCACGACGCCGTGGGGCGTTTCGAGCCTGCCTATGCGGGCCGCAAGATCCGTGTACCGGACCTCGAACACTACTTCTTTGTCTCCCTCATGAACTCGTCAAAGACCGACCTGACCCTGTCAGCAGAGAGGCCGGTTCCCTCCTCGACGCCCGCCTGCGTCACCTTTATCTTGTCCATCACGATGATGGCACCCACGTCCTCGCGGATCCTGACAAGCCCGGGGAACACCCGCGCAAGCCTGTCCGCAAGTGCCTTGAAGTCGAACGGCTTTTCCATCAGGCGTATCTCCTTCACGAACGCGCCGTTCAGGATCATCTTCCGGATGCCGTGACCTTCCACGTTGTCCAGCACCACGTCAAGTTTGTCGTCCACACCTGCAAGCGTGCCGTTGTAAACCTTGTTATCAGATGTCTCTACCGCGACTTTCTTGCCAACGAACTGAAGCGTCTCTTCACCAAATTTTCTTGCTACAACTGCTGCCATGACACTCTCAACCGC
Source organism: Nitrososphaera sp. (assembly GCF_036397675.1). Classification (GTDB taxonomy): domain Archaea; phylum Thermoproteota; class Nitrososphaeria; order Nitrososphaerales; family Nitrososphaeraceae; genus Nitrososphaera. The sequence goes on from NZ_DASWIL010000032.1 coordinate 36,356, forward strand.
TCGGTTGTATATATACGAATTTTTGGCCTAATATGCAAAAAACCGCTGCACTTCCTCTTCAGAAACGACTGCAAGCCAGTCAACCGTGCCCGCGCGCTTGGGCTTTTTCTTTTGCACCGTTGCAACAATGTCGTCGGCAGTCTGCTCAGGCTCCTTGCCCGTCGTGTCAAACTCGGCAACTTTGCGCTTGCCAAACGCCTTTACCGAATCGTACAGTGATATCCCGAGGATCTCGGCAGAGACATTCTCATTTATCTTTTCCCGCGCATAGCCGCGCTCTTTCAGGGTCTCCTCGAGCCTAGCCGGCGAGCGCCTTAGGACTACGACCACGTCGATACCCGCAGTCTTCAAGACATAGGGCGCAAGGTGGCCCACTACCACAAACTTGCCTTTCTTTTTCAAAATGCCCGCAAGCAATCTGCCAAGCTTTTTCAAATCAACCTCTAACCCCTTGGCAGTCTTGGCAGCGATCGCTTCGTTGTCAATTGCTAGCTTGTTTATGTCCACCACCTCTGCCTTCAATCGCCCTGCGACGAGGCGGGCACTCGTATGCTTGCCCGTGCCCGGGTTGCCCGTTATCACTATCTTCAATCAGGAACCCCTCCGCTCGCCCGCTATTTTTCGCTATAGGTTTATCCACACGGTCCTTGAAAATACACTGTGAAGACGTGCGAGTCGTGCGGCAGGGTCTGGTTCTACTCTCTCAACTTTATCTTTTCAAAAACGATCTGCAACGAATGCTATCTGAGCTTAAAAGAGAGAGAGGAGCGCTAGCCTTGCTGGTTTCCGCACTTTGTGCAAAACCGCGCATTTGCCTTTAGCTTTTGGCCGCAGCTGACACAGAACCTGCCTTCCGGCTCCAGCGTCTCCCTGTCAAGGGGCGTCAGCTTGGGGGGCGCCATCTGTTTGGTTGGACCCGAAGACGCGCCACCGTACATGTCAGTTACTGCACCGGTGGGCCTGAACGTGTCGTCGGTGTCTGGCACAAACTCGGAATTGCTCTTTGCACCCTTTTCCTGTATGTACATAATCAGCCGGGGCACCTGCTCCTTTCCGCCCTGCGCACTGACCTGCTCGCCAAGCCAGAGCGCGAACTTGCGGAGTGTCATCTCGGGCGTCGAGAACGTGAGAGTATGTGTGGACATGTAATCATCAGTTGCTGCCCTGCCGTTGAAAACCTTGGCCATACTATCCGGTGCAGAAAGTCGCTATTAATTATTGCGACCTGCCGCACTTGCTGCAGAACTTGGCCTGCGCCGGTATGGCTGCCCCGCATATTATGCAGTTCTTGGTCGATTTCTTGGGGAGCTCGATGTCCACCGGCTTGAACGTGGGCTCGACTTGGGGCGACGGCAGAGTGTAGCCTGCAGACGGACCTGCTGTGCCACCTGCGCCTACAAATCCACCTATTCCAAAGCCGGCCTGCTGCGGCGGGCCTGCTGCAAAGCCCCCGGTCGGGCTCTTTATCGGCGTTCCCTTGTCAAGCACCCCTTTTATCTCGAAAATCACCCTAATGGCAAGAAAGTTCATCGCCGAGGTCGCGACGAGGTAATCGCCTATCTTGGCGAAATACTCTTTCTCGTTCATCTTGCCCTGTTTGTAAAGCTGGGTGACGTCTAGGAATGCCTCGTACATGTTCTGCGTGTCATCTGACAGCTGCTTTAACTTCTCTGAAAGGCCGCCAAACGTGTCGACGCCAAAGGACATGACAAAAAAGAGTCGTGTGGGACTTAAAAATGATTCCCGCTAGTAGTGGCCGCGGTTGCCGCCATAGCCGCCCCTTCTCTGGCCGCCATAGCTCCTGTTGCCCCCGTAACCACTGCGCCTTTCGCCGCCATAGCCGCCCCTTCTCTGGCCGCCATAGCTCCTGTTGCCCCCGTAACCACCGCGCCTTTCGCCGCCATAGCCCCCTCCGCCATAGCCGCCACCGTACGACCTGCGGTAGCCTCCGACGGTGGCGATGCGTGGTTGCGCTGCAGGAACTGCGATGCCAAGCTCGTCGTTCAGCCTGCGTATCGGGAGCGTAGTCCGCTCGAGTATCCGCTCAAAGTCGGCCGTCCTTTCAGCTGAGACAAGCGATACGGCCTTGCCTGCACCGCCAGCCCTCGCAGTCCTTCCTATCCTGTGGAAGTACACGTCGGGCTCGTCCGGGACGTCATAGTTGATGACGTTGCCCACTGCCGGCACGTCGATGCCCCTTGCCGCAATGTCTGTTGCTACCAGGATGTCTTCCGTGCCCTTCCTGAACTTGAACATGGCGTTGTCGCGCTGGCGCTGCGTCAGGTCACCGTGTATTGCGATTGCGGAAAAGTTTTCGCGTCTGAGCTGGTACGCGACCCTGTCTGCCCGCGATTTCGTTGCGGCAAATACTATGGTTTGCGCCTTGGCGTCCTTGTTCTGCTTGATAAAGTTGCACAGGTGCTTGAACTTTTCTCGCTCCTCGACTATGAGGTACGACTGCTCTATTGTGTCAAGCGTCACTTCCTTCTGGTTGAGCCTGATGTGCTCTATCTCCTTCATGTACTCCTCTGCCAGCCTCAAAATCTCGGGCGGCATGGTGGCGGAGAACAGGCACGTCTGCCGTTCATCGCTGACGTAGAACAAGATGAACTTGATGTCGTCAATGAATCCCATGTCAAGCATCCTGTCTGCCTCATCCAAGACTACGAACTTGACGTCGTCAAGTATTATCGACCCCTGCTTAATGTGGTCTATGAGCCTGCCAGGCGTAGCGACTATTATCTGCACGCCCCGCCTAATCTTCTCCATCTGGATGTTAATGCCCTGGCCGCCGTATATGGCGACCGTCCTTATGCCTGTGTACTTTGCAAACCGGCTGATTTCGTTTGTCACCTGCACCGCAAGTTCCCTTGTCGGCACAAGCACCAGTGCCTGGACGGGGCCCTCGTTGCTTACTCGGGCCAAAATGGGCAGTCCAAATGCTGCCGTCTTGCCGGTCCCTGTGTGGGCCTGCCCAATCACGTCCTTGCCTTCCAAGACGAGCGGGATAGCTGCTTCTTGGATGGGGAAAGGCACTTCAAATCCATTCTCGCTGAGCGCCTTGGTTAATTCTGCGCTCAGACCCAATTCTTCAAACGTCTTTGTCATATTTCTCACTTTTTCTGTTTGTTTTGTCACAAAAGTCTGACGTCATCGTTTCCTGCCGTAAAACCTTTGTCTGTACCTTTGTAGATTTTACAAGGATATAAGGCTAGCTAACCACGGTTCTGTAGCATCTGCGGCAGTTGAGGGGGTTCTATAGGGATGTAACAAAGCAGCAGGTATTCAGCTATTGCGTAATTCATTAATAGCTAGCTAGTTGGGTATCCTCATATTCCTCATCGGAAAGGTGCACTTCATACCTCTCACCAACGAGCAACCACTCCATCATAATCCGCTCTTGCTATCGTTGGCAGGATTACTATCCTTCTTGCCTTTTGCCTGTATTGACTCGTCCATCTCGTCCAACCCTTCGTTAAAGTCTGACGGTTCAGACTTTGGCTTCTGCTCTTTGTTTACGTAATCCTCTATCGACATGTTTGTGTGCTTTGGCTCTGGCGGAGGAGCGTCCGAAAGACGGTAAAGGACGCTGTTCCCGCGCTTCTCTACTTTGACGATCCACCCTTCTCTTTCAAAAATCGCGAGCAAGATTTTACCTCGTCTCTTGGTTCCGCCTTCAAATACACGGTTGTCTCTCTTTAGCAGCTGCATCAGTGAGAAAGTTCCGTCTGCGCTAGCACGCGCCAGCTCATTGATGATCTTCCAAGCCTTGGCAGCCCAAGAATCAGGGTCATGTATTGAGCCAGTATAATACAATTCTGGGTCAGGGCTGGATTGAGACCTTATTCTCGCAGCGTAATCCTGTAAGTCTATGCTGCCGCGAAAATAATCATAGATGCTTTTCTTCTTAACACGACTTGGATTGTCAGGCGGCGTGAACCAATATTCAAAACCCTCAGGGTCAGGGAGATAATTTTGGACTACTTCCGGCGTGCTTGGCGTATTGATGATTGGTACATTGTTCGCGATGTCCCTTGCCTGCGCAAGTTTTTCAGAAGTCTCTGGTATGCTGTAAGTCCTCTGCCGTTCCGTTTCGTCCAACTTAAGCACGCCCATGTCCATCAGTCTGCGCAACGCCAAGTCGAGATTTCCATCAGCGTGATGCCCTGCACGCGCCTTCAACGTCGATTCTAACATGCATGGGGAACCCATTACCGACAAAATTTGAATAGCAATCCATTGCATCCATTTCTCGACCGAAACCATGCTGCCAGTAAGCTGACTGTCGTATATATTAAGCTATGCCATATACGGCATTCAGATGCCACTATGTAGTATTTATATGTGCCGTATATGGCATAAGTTTATATAGCTACAAGCTGCAGCTATGTATCCACATGGAATCTTCGGATAGACAAGAGGTGGAATACAACAGAGATACACCGCTGGAAGGAATATTCCGAAATTCTGTAGCTAGAATCCTAGATTTCCTTATCCTGAATCAGGATTTCGACTATTCGCCAGCAGAGATGAGCCGTATCACAGGAATACCTCTACGAACCGTACAAAGAGCTGTCGCGCATTTGGTAAGCAAGGATTTGATCAAAGAAAATCGACCGATCGGCAATACCACAATGTATATTCTCAATTTGAAATCACCAATGGCTCTAGCACTTCGAGATTGCATCAGGACTGCAATAAACCAAAACGTCGATCGACTCATTCAGGCCAAAACTGCAAAGTAAGGTCTTATGGAGACTGCGCCGCCATCACTTCCACTTTTTTTCCTTTGACAATAAATTTGATATTTTCAGGCTCGCCTAGAGCCTCCATAACGGGTTTTGGAATAGTACTGGAATAACCTCTTTTATCGACAAAATTAACGCCTACTTTGAACTCAGTGGCATCTTTTTTCCATTTTGGCATGGCTAAACTTTGTCACCGTGGTATTTATTAATATCTACGTATATAAACATATCTACGTAGACACCAAAAGGTTTATAGCTTGGGCTATTCTATATCTACGTAGATATGATGAGCCGACTGACCCGCGAACAAAAGGCTGAACAAATCGCCCAGATGCAGGGCGCGGTGACTAGGATAAACGAAAACACCTACTCGGTCAAGTCGCAATCTGGCAGCGGCGATTATGAGGTCATTTGCGGGATATTCGGCTTTGCTTGCTCATGCCCCGACCACACGTATAGGAGCGTGAAATGCAAGCACATCTTTGCTGTTGAATATAGTCTGAAATTAAGAGAGCAGGTAAAGGCCAACACTGTAATCGCTGTGCTCAATCTGTCAGCATGCCTTTTCTGCACTTCAAAGAATATCATCAAAAGCGGCATAAGGCACAACAAGCACAGCGGCGACATTCAAAGGCTGTACTGCAAAGACTGTGAAAGGTACTTTACAGTCAATCTGGGATTTGCAGGAATGAAGGCACCGGCGCAGGTTATCACTGCGGCAATGCAGCTTTACTTTACTGGCGAATCCCTCAGAAACGTGCAGAAGTTCCTGAGGTTGCAGGGCTATCAAGGCAACCACATGACCGTGTACAGGTGGATAAAGAAGTACGTAAAGCTGATGGAAAACTATCTCGAAAAGATAAAGCCACAAGTGTCTGACGTTTGGCGGACTGATGAAATGTACTTGAAAGTCAGTGGCAACCTGAAGTATTTGTATGCTATAATGGATGGTGAAACACGTTTCTGGATTGCTCAGCAGGTAGCGCACACCAAATACACGGAAGATGTCAGGCCATTGTTTAAAGAAGCGCGTGAAGTCGCTGGTAAAAGGCCAATGACATTGATAAGCGATGGAGCGCGGAATTTCGAGGAAGTTTGTAGGCGAGAATACTACACTATGGCCATGCCAAAAACCAAGCACATTAGGCACATACACATCTCAGGGGACAAAAACAATAACAAGATTGAGAGGCTGAACGACGTGGTACGCGACAAGGAAAAGACCACG
>NZ_DASWIL010000033.1:0-37346 GCF_036397675.1 Nitrososphaera sp.
AGTCGGCACATACCACTTAGGTGTGGTGTCGTGAAAGGCGGCTTTGTATTTGATTCCGAGGGCAACGAGTCTAAGCAGATCGACATAATCATCACAAACGATGGAACATTGCAATTTCAGAATGAAATTACATCCGGCAAGTCATTCAACTCTATAGATGGTTGCGCAGCAGTAATTACTGTCAAATCCTTCTTGGACAAAGACGCCTTGATCGATTGCATGGATAACTTGGCATCATTGCCTCCCCTCAAAAATCTTGCTATGTCGGGCCAAGTTGAAAATCCGAAAGAAATGGTACAACAATTGCCACAGAGGATAATCTTTGCATATCGTGGTCTTGGATCCAAGACCATCTACGACCACATGCGCGAATACGCAAAGGAAAGAAAGCTTGCAGACATTCAATTGCCGGGGCTCGTCATTGTGAACAACTCGCACTATATCGAAGTGATTGGCCAGCGGGGTGTTCCCTTAATAACAGGAGAAATCATTAGAAATCAAGTTCGCCGGTGGGAAAAGAATAATCCATATTTCGGGGGTCTTATGCTCTTCCGCATGCTCGTTCGTATTCAGCATATTTCAACACTCTCACCTCATATCATTCTTGACTGGGAGCCGTACCTGGCAGGATTGGCTAGAGCGGCTGAAAATCACTCCGAAACTTGAGCTGCGTCACCCGCCATGTTACAGGGAGATGTATCACCCGCCAACGTGACGGTACCTGCTTTAGAAAATCTAATATACTTGTGCTATCAACCATGTGGCATGTTCGAAGCTCTGTTCAGACAGATCGATCCGGCTGCTTTCCCGGTATGGATTCCGCTGGCTTTTGGCCTAATCGTCGGCCTGGCCTATGCCATCGCCTCAAGCATGAAGCGCAGCAGGTAAGGCGGGGTCGCTACCCTTTCTTTTTCAGTCACCTTTTTAGCACACTTTGCGTATAGCCTTGCATGGGCCTCTTTAGCAAGCACGAATGCGAGGAATGCCACACCAGGTTCAAGAGCTACGGCGAGCTTGTGACCCACGCCCAGGACGCCCACAAGCACCGCGTCGTGAAATGCTCGGGCTGCGGCAAGCTTTTCCTCCATGAAAAAGACAGGTTGCATCACGTAAAGGAAGAGAAGGAGCACAAAGTGGACGAGCGCCGGCACAGGTTTTAAGGAAGATTGCCCGAGAAATCCCAGATGTGCGCAGATTTTGTGTCCAAGCTAAGGGTCGGATCCACAAAGGAGAGAGAGATAACAGTCGGCTCGAACATGACGACAAGCTTTCTCTGGGAAGGTGAAAATGTATTATCGACGCCGGCCATGATAATGGAGATGGAAGAGACATGCCGGCTTTTGCTCAAGGAGCAGGTGATACCAGAGCAAGAGTGGGACTCGGTCGGCACCATAGTCGACGTCAAACACCTGGCGGCCACGCCGGTGGGCGCGCAGGTATTCCTCAAGGCCACCCTAGTCTCGGTGGACGGTAGGCGGGTCACGTTCGAGGTCGAGGCAAGCGACAGGCTCGAGAAGGTGGGCAAGGGCAGGCACGAGAGGTTCATCATAAACGTGCCCAAGTTCAGGGCCAAGTTCGACGAGAAGGCGCGCAGGCTTGAAATGTGAAAAACATATATGAGAATCAAGGAAATCCCCAATTGTTCTAAGGTGAACTGATAGTATGGCATCGATTCAAACCACAGCTGGCGGAATGCCAGTATTAATCCTGAGAGAAGGGACAAAAGAGAGCAAGGGAAGGGAGGCGCAAAGGAACAACATCACAGCAGCAAAGCTGATAGCCGAGATAGTGAAGACGTCGCTTGGGCCCAGGGGCATGGACAAGATGCTCGTGGACAACCTCGGCGATGTCACGATAACTAACGACGGCGCAACCATCCTCAAAGAGATGGACGTGCAGCATCCGGCGGCCAAGATGATGGTCGAGGTCGCGAAATCAGTGGACAACGAGGTCGGCGATGGCACGACGTCGTCGGTAGTTTTTGCCGGCGCGCTGCTTGAAAAGGCTGAGGAGCTGATAAATAAGGACGTCCACCCGTCGGTCATTGTCGACGGCTACAACGCGGCTGCAGAGCAGGCGCTGAAGCTGCTCGAGAAGATAGCTGTCAACGTGGACGTTTCCGACAAGGATCTGCTCATGAAGATAGCAAGGACCAGCATGGACTCAAAGCTCGTGTCAGACGACAGCCCGCTTTTGGGGCAGATAGTGGTCGACGCGACAAAGCAGGTAGCCGAAAAGGCCGACGACGGCCTGAAGGTCGACCTTGACAACATCAAGGTTGAAAAGAAGGCAGGAGGTTCTATGCACGACACCAAGCTCATCAAGGGCATCGTGCTTGACAAAGAGGTCGTCCACGCAGGCATGCCAAAGCGCATAGAGAAAGCCAAGATAGCTCTCATCAACTCCGCGCTTGAAATCGAAAAAACGGAGATGAGCGCAGAAATCCGCATAACCGACCCGCACCAGATGCAGATGTTCCTAGAAGAAGAGAACAGGATGCTGAAAGCCATGGTCGAAAAGGTGAAAGGCTCGGGAGCAAACGTGCTCCTCTGCCAGAAGGGCATCGACGACATTGCCCAGCACTACCTCGCAAAGGCAGGCGTGATTGCGGTGCGCAGGGTGAAGGAGAGCGACATGACCAAGATGTCCCGCGCAACCGGCGCAAGGATTGTTAACAACCTAGACGACCTGACGGCAAAGGACCTAGGATCTGCCGAACTCGTAGAAGAGCGCAAGGTAGAGACTGACAAGTGGGTCTTTATTGAGGGCTGCAGGAACCCCAAGGCAGTCACGATACTAGTGCGCGGAGGCTCCCAGCGGGTGGTAGACGAGGCCGACAGGTCGCTGCACGACGCGCTCATGGTCATAAAAGACGTGCTCGAAAAGCCGGCCATAGTTGCAGGCGGAGGCGCGCCAGAAGCCTACATCGCAAACGAGCTGCGCCACTGGTCGTCAAGCCAGGAAGGCCGCGCGCAGCTTGCAGTCCAGAAATTTGCAGAGGCCCTTGACGCGATCCCGCTCAACCTGGCCGAGAACGCCGGCATGGACCCTATAGATACCATGACGGAGCTTCGCGCAAAGCAAAGCAAGGGCGCAAAATGGACGGGAGTTGACGCAAGAAACACCCACGTAACGGACATGTACAAGCAGAACGTGCTCGAGCCACTCGTTGTAAAGCAGCAAATAATCAAGTCTGCGACCGAGGTTGTGTGCATGATCCTGAGGATTGACGACGTGATCGCCGCCAACAAGTCCAGGATGCCTGCCGGCCCGCCGGGCGGCGGTATGGGAGGCATGGGTGGAATGGGCGGTATGGGCATGGAGTAACCATCCCCCTTACTTTTTGCAAAGTACAAATACCGCGCGATTGCACACGTTTTGATGATCGAAAAGCTGAAGCAGTTTCAGGCTCTGGGCTCGATTGCGGTGATGCCCGACTTTTTCGTCGACCGCATAATCAGGATCGAGTCCGCGGAAAAGCTGCTTGCGGCTCTTGACGAAAAGGCTAGGAACGGCGGCGGGAGCATCCGGGGCGTGCCCACGACTGACATCAGGGGCGGGAACGCCGTAAACGTCGCCTACGCGCTTGCCAAGTTCGGCGCAAAGGTTTCGCTCTTTACGGCGGCAAACGAGATAGGAGCCGCCATGATAAGGCAGTCGTTCTCGCAGTTTGGCGAATCTACAACGCTGAGGATACTGCCGGGTAGGCACGGCTGCACCACTTCTTTCGAGTTCCCCCATAATGATTACAAGGTCAACGTGATGGTGAGCGACGTCGGCGACAACGAGCAGTTCGGCCCAAACAGGCTGAGCTCGCAGGAGGACCTGTCGATATTGAAGAACGCAGACGCGGTGATGGTCGTCAACTGGGCTAGCAACAAGAAAGGAACGGAGCTTGCCGAGCACGTGTTCAAGAGCTCGCCAAGCGCCATGCACTTTATCGACCCGGCAGACATCGCCACGAGAAAGGAGGAGTTTCGCGACGCGCTGTTCAAACTGGCGGAAATGACTGACTGCCTCAGTATGAACGAGAACGAGTGCGGCCAGCTTGCCCAAGCTTTGGGCCTAGAAGCGCCGCTCGGCAGCACTTACGGCTCGGACGACGTAAAGGCGGCGGCAAGGAAGATTGCCGAAAGCGTTGGCGTCACCACCGACCTGCACACACGCATAGGCTCGGCGTGGTCAAACGGCAGGGAAGTAGAATTTGTGCACGCAGTCAGGGTGGAACCCAAGATACTGACCGGCGCCGGCGATGTTTGGGACGCAGCTGACATCATTGGCTATCTCGCGGGCCTAGAACCCCTGGAGCGCCTGATGTTTTCAAACGCCGCCGCGTCTCTCTTCGTGCGCGAGGCGTCCGGCGAGCCCCCCACGATGAACAAGGTCTTCGAGCTCATCGAGCGCGTCCGGTGACGATAGCCGTTTCCTTACCAAATAGCCTTCTTGCTTCCAATCAAGTTCTGGCATACTACCTGGATTAGTTATGTAATGTGCGCAAGGTGGTGCGTTAGATAGAACCGAGGGGAAAGTCAGGGTCGCCGTGGAGGGTGCTGACATCTACACAATGGTCGCGGCCAGGGCCGTGCAGGGAATAGGCATCGCGTTCTTTCCCATAGTGTTTGGCATAGTGCGCGAGCAATTCCCGAAGGAAAAGCTCCCGATAGCACAGGGCATGCTCATCTCCATGTTCGCGTTTGGAGGGGTTATAGGGCTCCTGGCAGGAGGCACAATAATCAACGAGTTTGGCTGGCGCGCCACCTTTTACCCGATAGCGCCAATCGCGCTCACGCTTGTCGCAATCATTGGCAAATTCGTCAAAGTGTATGACACGCCTGCGCAATTTGCCGGCGTCTCGTTTGGCATGAACACGCTATTCAGGCTTGCAGGCGCGTCCATCGGACCAGCGGTGGCTTGCATGTTCATGTAGACAAACCAGATAGCTGTGGGTGGAGACATGTTCCCTTCGCCAGATTCGTACAGCTTGATATTCCTCGCCGCGGCTGCCATGGCCCTTGCCACGGTCGCGGTTGCGATTGTGTTGCGTCGCGCAGCAGGCGTATCCAACCCAGAGGTTGACCTCCAGGCAGCCAAGTAGTTTAAATCGCCTGCGTGGAGAAAATTGCCATGATTGAAGCGCAAGATGCGGTAAGGGTTGCTGACGCTCTGGCAAAGAACCTCGCCGGCGTTGCCATGTCCAAGGACAACTTTGCAAGACTCCCGGACAAGTACTGGGGATATTACGCAAGGGGCCACGACAGCAAGGGCAACTTTGCGGTAATCGTCACGTACTCTGAGAGCGAGGGTGACGTGGACGAACTGATAAAGATGTATGAAGCATGGGTGGCAAAGTCTAGGTCACCTGCTCGGTGATCCACTCGCGGAACTTGGAAATTGCGAACCCCTCGGACTGCCTGACAAACGCAGGGTCCTTGACGTGCCACTGGTCCTGCGGTATGCCGTCAAAGAACTCTTGCATGCACAGGATGAACCGAAACCGCAGGTTCCGCGGGTTTTCCTCGATGCCGTAGCGGCCCAGGATGCCTGCTATTTGCGCAAACGCCATGTCGTAGTTGCGTTTGAACGCCTCTATCTCAAACGTGTCGTGCAGTATGCCAGAGATGGCGTCAAGGTCCTGCCGGAGCCCTGTCATTTGGCCTTGAGCGCGTCCAGCTTTTTGGAATACACTGACTGCATGTTTACCCCGACGTCAAAGCCGTACTTTGACGCAAGGAAGTACAAGAGCGCGACTGATTCTGTCATCTCCAACTTGGCATGTTCGGCATTGTTATTTTCCATTGCAAAGGCTATCTCTCCCATTTCCCTCACGAGGTGGATGAAAGCGGCAGACACATTATCGCCAAACTTTCTGTCATAATATTCGACTGCAATTGAGCTCATCGCATTTTATGCCACCACTCAATATTAAAATGGTGTTCGCCGGCTTGTTCTCCTCCTGGCAGTTTCGGCCCGTACCCCACATGGTATATAGCAAGTTTTAGCGCTTGCATGGCTGTTGAAGAGGGAGTTCCTCGCCCTTGCCGTCGTCGTTGCCATTTTCGTGGCCGGCGGGACCGCCCTCATGCAGTCAGGATTGCTCCCTGAAGAGGGCGTGTTTGACTATCACTGCACCATCCATTCAGAAGAGGGGATGAAAGGTCAACTGGTCGTCAAGAGCTAGGCGTTGTCAAAGAACGACCGCGTCGGGCGCTGACTCTTTCTGACTTTCTGTCGTTGTAGACCCATTTTGTGACGATGGCGATGCCAAGGAGCGGAAAGGCGGCGATAAAGAGGTACGGGAAGGCTGCCAGAAAAACCGAAGGCTCAAACATAGGTTTCAGTTGAATTTCATCAAATAATAACTTAATGTCGTCCCGGCGGCATGACTTTATACCCGCCTTGCGGAGAAATGCTGTTGGGCATAGCGCTGGACGAGCATCTCATAAAGTGCAGCTATTGCGGGCGCGACCTCATAGTCAGGGATAACATGAACGATGGGGTAGCTTTTCTGAGCCACCTGAAGCGTGACCACGGCATCTTTTATGCCCACCAGAAAATGACGCAAACAAAGGTGAAGGAGCAGAGAAGCAAACAGATGCTCGATTCTTCCGAAGAGCGCCCCTAAAACGTACCCTTGCGCACCAGCCTGTATCGCCGGACTATTTCCCGGTCTATCTCTTCGTGCTTTATCTGCTCGCCCCTCCTGCCTGGAGTCTTCATAGCTTGCTGGTTCACCCTTCTCCTTTCTTCTCCCAGCTGATCCATTCCTGAATCCTGCTTCATCTTCCTGAGCTCGCTGGCATAGAAAGCCCGGAAGACTTTTTCCTCTTCTGTGTCTTCAACCATGTTGGTAGGTCGACATCGCGTACCTTAGAAGGCTTACGGTTTATATCCCCAGCGGCCCGTCATGGCTACATACAACAAGACTTGCGGCAGGTTTGTTAGGCGGCTGTGGCACTTCCGTATCTTTTGTATTGCGAGAAAATCATAGATGACAGAAGGAAAAACGTTCAGGGAAATGGGACTTGATGAGAAGGTCCAGAGAGCGCTTGCAGAAAACGGGTTTGAAAAGCCCTTTCCGATACAGGAGGCGACGATACCTCTAATACTTGAAGGCAAGGACGTCATAGGTCAGGCACACACAGGGACCGGTAAGACGGCGGCATTTGTCCTCCCCTTGCTGACTAAGATAAAGCCGGATAGCAGGCTGGCGCAGGCCCTCGTACTCGTGCCCACCAGGGAGCTTGCGATGCAGGTTACAAAGGAGGTCCAAAAGTTCGCTAGGTATTCCAACATTAGCGCGGTCTCGGTTTACGGCGGCCAGAGCTTTGGCCTGCAGGCCGGCCTGATGAGAAAGGGCGCGCAGGTTCTGGTGGCGACGCCGGGGAGGCTCATAGACCACCTGAAGCAGGGCACGGCGAGGCTTGATGGAGTCAGGTTCGTGGTGCTCGACGAGGCGGACAGGATGCTTGACATGGGCTTCATCGACGACATCAGGTTCATCCTGTCAAAGGCGGGTAAGGGCGGCAGGCAGACGATGCTGTTTTGTGCCACGATGCCGGCCGAGATTTTAAAGCTTGCAAGGGAGCACATGAAAGGTGACGTTCGCGAGGTCAGGCTCAACATGCAGGAAGCCTCGCTTAGCAGCATCGACCAGTCCTACCTGATGGTCGAAGAGCGGCAAAAGCTGAACCAGCTTGTGGCGATCATCAGCCCGCACAGGGAGCAGCAGGTCATAGTCTTTGCCGCGACGAAGAGGAGGGCGGACAAGCTTGCGTCGAGCCTGAAGGGCTCGGGATTTCGGGCCTCTGCGATACACGGCGACCTGACCCAGAAGGAAAGGGACATGGTGATGGGCAGGTTTAGGAAAGGCGCCGACGCGGTACTTGTGGCTACCGATGTCGCGTCAAGGGGGATAGATGTCCCGGCAGTCAGCCACGTCATAAACTACGACGTCCCGGGAGAGCAGGACACCTATTTCCACCGTATCGGCAGGACGGCGAGGGCCGGCGGGAAAGGAAGCGCCGTGACGCTTGTCACCCCTGACAGGTTTTCAGACTTTGAAAGGATACTGCGCAGGACAAAGCTCCCGGTAAAGATGCTGAACGAGTCGATGGGCCTTGCGGTCCCGGCCATCAGGCAGGGTGGGCACGGTTTTCATAGCAGGGGCGCCAGCAGCAGGAAATGGAAAAAGCAGACGCCGTTTGCGCGCAGCAGGCCGGCAGGGCCCGGGGCAGGGCCCGGAGCAGGCCCGCACAGCCAGGGCGGCTTTTGGGAGAAAAAGTCGCGTCAGCACGGAAAAGGCGGCCGGCAGTTTCGCAAAAGATGAGCTTGTACGTTGAATTAGAAAAAGCGTGGTACTTTCCTTTCAGATGAAGGCAGTTGCCACTTTGGGTTTGTAATTTGCGTCCTACTGAACCAGTTCTGCGGTAGCGAACCTGCTACCTACGTTTGTGACACGTACCTTCGTGTTCTGGCCGACTTTGCCGTTCTTGACAAAGATTACAAAGCCCTGAACTCTGGCGATGCCGTCACCTTGTCTGCTTGTTTCAGTTATCTGCACGTCGTATTCTTTGCCTGTTTCCACAGGTTTTGGACCATAGCTGCCGAAGCCGCCACTTCCACGTCTTTCATATGACATTCGTTACATTGGCTGTTGTTTTATTGCTATATAAATGGTGTATGATAGGATTGCGGGCGCAGGTGAGGGCTTATGCTTGTTTTTGCTAGTATGGACGACTCGAGTGCGCCTACAACGATGGAATTACAGAATCCAGTCTGAACAAGACAGGTGCGTCGTAAAAAATGGGCAGCCGTCGCCACCCTTGCATACTAGAGAGTCCTTACGTAAAGCAAAGGCTCTGGTATTTGGTCAGGGTCTCCAGTAAAGTAGCCGTGACCATTCCCGTCGCAGTCAGTACCGCTATGTATTCCCTGAGAGAGAAGTGCGTTTCGCACATCAGCAGGTGATGCATCAGGATTTACCGACTTGTACAATCCTGCAGCACCTGCTACGTGCGGCGATGCCATGCTCGTTCCGCTCATTGATGCATACGAGTCGTCCTTGTATGTTGACTTGATGTTCACACCGGGTGCCGCAATTTCAATTGTCGAACCAAAGTTGCTAAAGGCGGCAAAACTGTCGTCATTTCCATAGGTTGTCGCCTGTCCCAAGCCTCCGCACTTGCCGTCGCTGTCAGCAATAGCTGATACCGTTATTACATCTGGATGGTTGGCAGGTGAGAATGTGGAAGCGTCCTTGGCGCTGTTTCCAGCCGCAACTACATATGTTACACCTGCGGCAACAGAGTTGTGAATGGCGGTGTTAAGGGCACTCGACGTGCATTCGCATCCAAGACTCATGTTTGCAACCTCTATCATGTCAGCCTTTTGCGTCACATAATCAACCCCCGCGATAACATCCGACATGTAGCCAGATCCACTTCTATTAAGGACCTTGACCGCCCATAGCTTTGCGCCGGGAGCAACACCTGCTACGCCGTCGTTATTGTCTTTGGCTGCTGCAGTGCCCGCTACGTGGGTGCCGTGGCCATTGTCGTCATCTGCAGACCTTGTTCCCTTTACAAACGTCTTTTGCATGAACACGTTAAGGTCTGGGTGCTTGAGGTCTATTCCCGTGTCGATGATTGCAATATCTACAGCAACAGCCACGTTTCCGTCACCTGCGGCTATAGAAGAGAGTTCTGCATCAACGCGATCTATACCCGTTGGAAGAATCTGCGCAAACGTCTGTACTAAATTATCCCTTGCAAAATTCTTCACTGACTGGTCCTGTTCAACATAATCTACTCTTGGATCGTTTCTAAAGTGCTGCACGGCCGAGTCAGGACCTCTTATGGTGAATCCCTTTATCGCATGCTCGTAAACATGGATTGCCTCTGCTCCCCTTTCTCGGGCTTCGTCGGCTATATTCTGTGGTGCAACTCGGTTCCCCTCTTTTAGCACAACTATGTATTGGTTGGGTATTCGTTCATTCGCCGTTTGGCCCTGATTGGCCTGAGTAGGGTGAGTTGCAGAAACATGCGTTGCGGTCTGTGTGATTAGAGCAAATGCCGCGACCAAGCCCAAGATTATGGCGAAGTTGGATGATTTGTTGGGAATAGGCACGCCACTAGTTCCGCCGGGTGTGATAAAAAGTTCACTATTTCATTGTCTAATAGAAGACCCTTTACCTCGCGCATCCGCTGAAATTTGCCAGTGAACGTAAGCGAAAGTTATCTTATGCCAATACATGAAATAGTCAGGAAGGTGCGGGGGGTGGGATTTGAACCCACGAATCCCTAAGGAATGAGGTGTCCCAGTCGGTCGAACATCTGAGCATCATGCCAGATAATCTGGTCTCACGCCTTTGACCAGGCTGGGCGACCCCCGCTTTGGGGGTGCTATCTAGCGACTAGAATAATATCGTTTTGCACTACTCTATCTTGATGGAAACGCCGCCGTCGCCTTTCTTTTTCAGCTTGATAGATACCTCCAGAATGCCGTTCTTATACGTCGACTTGGCTGTCTTCGGGTCGACAGCGTCAGGCAGGTTTATTTTTTTGTAGTAGCGCGGCGAGCCCGTCGCCGATTCGATAGTGACAGCGCCCTCGTCGGCCGACACCCTGAGGTCCTCCTTGTTGACGCCCGGCACTTCGGCGACGACGCGAACGTCCTCGGAACCCTTTATGACATCCACCAGTGGTTCGCGCTCCTCCTTCACGGACAGTCCGCCGCCAAGCAAATGGGGCATCGTGTCGATGTTGCCGAACTTGCGGACCTCGGGCTTGCCGTCAGGGCCTATCTTGACGGAATAGCCGTAGACTATGGGGCCCATCTCTCTGACGGTGCTGCCGTCTTCTAGCTTGCGCTCCCTGACAAGGTTCTTTGGGACCTGCTGCTCCAAGTTCTTGAACGCCTCCTGCATCATGCGCTCCATTTCCTTCATCATGTCGTCGACATCCGGGAACCATGAACGGCGTCTTTTTCCAAACCATTCGTCAAAAGGTGAAGACATGTAGATAGGATTACCAACATTCTATTTTAGCGTTTTTCGTGCCCTTCAAACTCCCGCTCAAGCTCTTTAAGGAGCGATTTTTGCCTGTCAGTCAGCCTTCCGGGAACCCTGACGTTCAGTTTCACGAGCATGTCGCCCCTGCCCGAGGAGCCGTAGCGCGGAAGCCCCTTGCCCTTGAGGCGGATAAGGGAGTCTGGCTGCGTGCCCTGCTGTATTTTCAGCTTTTCAGAGCCGTCAAGCATAGGAATCCTGAACTCGGAGCCAAGGGCAAGGTCGGTGAACTTCACGTCCAGCTTGTACAGCAAGTTGCCGCTGTCTAGCCGCTCGAAATGCTGGTGTGGTTTTACGTGTATCTGCACCACCATGTCACCGGAAATGCCCGATTCCGATTCCTCACCCCCGCCCCTCACCTGCATCGCCATCCCGTCCTCAACACCTGCCGGCACCTCTATCTTCAGCTTGTTCATCTTTCGCGCCTTACCCGAGCCCTGGCAGGTGCCACATGGCCTGTCGATTATTTCGCCCCTGCCCTGGCACGTCCTGCACGGCTCTACGGACACAAAGGTGGAAAACCGACTCTGGTTGTAGACGCGCTGGGTCTGCCCCCGTCCGTTGCACACGCTACACCGGCGCGGCTTTGTCCCTTCGGCGGCCCCGGTCCCGCTGCAGCTGTCGCACTTTTCCAGGCGTGGGACCTCCACCTCTTCCTTCTTGCCCCTGAGCACGTCTTCAAGCGTCAACTCCATGTTGTAGACAAGGTCGCGGCCCTTGCGGCGGCCGAAGCCAAAAAAGTCCCCGCCGCCAAAGCCTGCAGAGCCGCTCCGGCCAAAGAACTGCTCAAAAATATCCCGAAAGCCGCCAAAGCCCATGTCACGGAAGACCTCTTCAAAGTTTGCTTCCGAGCCGCGGAAAACCTCGTCTGCGCCCACGCGGCCGTACGTGTCGTAGCGCTTGCGCTTGTCATCGTCAGAAAGGACAGCGTAGGCCTCTGAGATCTCCTTGAACTTTTCCTCGGCTCCGGGCTCCTTGTTGCGGTCTGGGTGGTACTTCAGGGCCAGCTTGCGATAAGAACCCTTGATGTCCTCCTTGCTTGCGTTCTTTTGGACCCCCAAGACCTCGTAATAGTCACGCTTGCTCACAAGAGCTCACCTTGGACTGCCAATGTCATCACGGTTGTGCGCCTTGCGGTCCGGCCTGCGCACTCGGCTCGCCCGCAGGGTTCCCTGCTGCGGCGCCGGCCGAAGCCGCGCCTGCACTCCTGTAGGCCTCTGCGCTCACCTCCGCAAGGACGTTTTTCAGCTCTTGAACCTTGGCCTTGACGCTTTCCATGTTGTTGCTTGCCATGGCGTCGCGCAATTCCTGGGCTGCCTTGGCCATCCTGTCCTGCTGCTCAGGGCTCATCTTGTCCTTGAGGTCCAGCTTTAGCTTTTCAGCTGCATAGACAAGATTGTCGGCCTCGTTCCTCGTCTCGGCCTCTTCCTTTTTCCTCCTGTCAGCGTCGGCAAACTGCTCCGAGTCCTTCTTTAGTTTTTCAATCTCATCCTTGGAGAGCTTGTTGTTTGCGGTGATGGTTATTTTCGCCTCCTTCTGCGTGGCAATGTCCTTTGCTGCCACGTTGAGGATGCCGTTTGCGTCGATGTCAAACGTGACTTCGATCTGTGGCACGCCCCTTGGCGCCGGCGGGATGCCAGAGAGGTTGAACATGCCAAGCGAGACACAGTCAGAAGCCATCGGGCGCTCGCCCTGCACAACGTGTATCGTGACTGCAGTCTGGTAGTCTGCTGCTGTTGTGAACACCTTGCTCTTTTTGGTCGGTATCGTGGTGTTGCGCTCTATCAGCGGCTCTTTCAGCCCGCCAAGCACTTCGACGCCAAGCGTCAACGGAGTAACGTCAACGAGCAGTATGTCCGTCGAGACATCGCCGGCGATGATTGCCCCCTGCACAGCCGCGCCCATCGCAACTGCCTCCATCGGGTCGATACCTCTCTCGGGCTCTTTGCCCATGACGGTCGCGACAAGCTGCCTCACCATAGGCATCCTCGTGGGCCCGCCGATGAGGATGATCTTGTCGACGTTCTGCGGTGTCATCTTGGCGTCCTGGAGCGCCTGTAGCATCGGCTGGCGGCAGCGCTCGACAATCGGCCTCAGCAGATCCTCGAGCTTGGCCCTTGCCAGCGGGAGTATCAGGTTTTTGGGACCCGCCGGGTCGTATGCCAAAAATGGCAGGTTGATTTCAGTTGTGACAACGTTAGAGAGTTCTATCTTGGCCTTTTCCGCCGACTCGCGTACCCTCATCATGGCGGCCTTGTCGTTTCTCACGTCCACTCCCGACTGCTTGCGGAACTCGTTGACGACATACTCGACGAGGAAGTTGTCCATGTCCGTCCCGCCAAGCTGGGTGTCGCCCGAAGTGCTCTTGACCTGGAACACGCCTCCGCCCATCTCCATTATTGTGACATCGAGTGTGCCCCCGCCAAAGTCAAAGACCATTATCTTCAGGTCCCTGTCTGACTTGTCGAGGCCGTATGCCAGAGATGCGGCTGTGGGCTCGTTTATTATCCTAACCACCTGCAAGCCAGCAATCTCGCCCGCGTCCTTTGTAGCCTGGCGCTGGTTGTCGTTAAAGTAAGCCGGGACGGTGATGACCGCTCTGTCGACAAGCTCGCCGAGAAACGCCTCGGCGTCCCTCTTTATTTTTTGCAGTATGAAAGACGATATCTGCTGGGGTGTGTAGTCCTTGCCCCAAACCCTAAACTTAAAATCGGTCCCCATCTTGCGCTTTGCAGCGATGACTGTGCCTTCCGGGTTTGAGACCATCTGCCTGCGGGCCGGCTCACCGACGATAAGCTGTCCGTCCCTCGTGAAGGCGACTACCGAGGGAAAGGCCTTGCCACCCACTGAAGTGCCCTCTGCCGCCTGAATTATCGTTGGCTTGCCGCCAATCATGGCAGCCGCTGCTGAGTTGCTCGTACCAAGATCAATGCCAATTATTTTGCCCATATTTTTTGCCTTCTGACTACGCGGTAGCCTTATTGGCGCCATCGCTATTTTTAACTATCTTTCTTGCGACTTCGACCATGCTTGGCCGGAGCACCTTGCCACTCAACATGTAGCCGCGCCTTATCTCGGCAGTCACACTGTTCTCTGGAACGTCGTCCCTTGCCAGAAACGCGATCGCGTCATGAACGCTTGGGTCAAAGGGAGTGCCAACCGCCTCAATCGGCCTCACTCCCTCGCCTGCAAGCATCGAGTCGATGTTCTTCAGTATCCCTTCAAGGCCGGCTGCCACCTCTGGCGTGCTGCTCTTTTTCGCGGTGTCTAGCGCCCTCTCGTAGTCGTCGCGTATGCCAAGGAATTTCAGCAAGAGCTCTGCCTTGCCCGCCTGGACCCTTGCCATGACCTGCCTGTCGGCCTGCTTGCGGTAGTTGTCGAAATCCGCCATGAGGTACTTGAGCTTGATCAGGTAGCCTTCGGCCTCGTCTTCGGCGGCCTGAAGCTCGCCTCGCAGCTTCTCTATCTCGACGTCCTTGTCCTCCACCTGGATGTCTTTTTCATCGTCAGCCATGCCGGGATCGCAGGGAATTATTCCACGCCGGATAATTACATATCGCCCAAAAGAATAATAGCACTTTGCGCCAACCTCACGCCATGTCCGACGACGAGCTTGAGGCGAAAAAGCAAAAGAAAATGGCCGCGCTCCAAAGGGCGGCTGAGGCAAGGGCCGCGCTGTCCGCGATATCGGCGCCGGTGCACCTCACCGATTCCAATTTTGCAGGCGAGGTTGCGAGGTATCCGGTCATTCTCGTGGATTTCTGGGCTCCGTGGTGTGGGCCGTGCAGGATCGTCGCGCCCGTCATTGACCAGCTTGCAAAAGAGTATGCAGGAAAGGTGGTGTTCGGCAAACTCAACGTCGACGAGAACCCCCGCATCGCAGGCTCGTTTGGCATACAGAGCATACCAACGATGATGGTCTTCAAGAACAGCAAAGCAGTCGATATCATTGTGGGCGCGATGCCAAAAGGAGCGATTGAGGCAAAACTAAAGCAGCAGCTTTCAAGCGGTTCAATATACGGATAGAAAAAAGAGAAGTTTCCGCGCCTAGTTTATCCCTAGGTGCGGAAAGGAGGCAACGCTTACGCCGAGCTCGCCCTGGATCTTGCGGATCTTGCCTGCGTATTCCCTCATCCTTGCAGCATCGCCCTGTACCTTGGCAATGCGGTATCCCTTCCATGCCTTTCTCAGTGCGCCCCAGCTCTGGCCCGTCGTAAAGTTGCTGTTGTTGGTTGCTTCGGTGTGAAGCGACATTATGGCTGTCATGGTGAGATACTGCCTGGTTCATACTTAGAACCAATAGTCAATATTATCCAATTTAGTAGTTAACAAGGTTGACACGAACGCGTCTATCGAGGCAAATTTTTGGAATTTTTATCGATTGAGAAGGCACATCTCATATATTTTGCAAAGTTTCTTTCCACCTCAACAACCATTTTTGTAGCCAACATTTTAATCCGCCGGCAGCTTGCAATGAGAAGGGGGGCAATTTGACGGGAGACAAGGAAGAGCGCCAAAAGGCCGCGCAGCGGTTTTACGCCCTCCTCAAGGCGCTCATGGACGAACTGTTCGAGTACGCAGCCAAGTCGCGGCATGTCAAGATGCCCAGCAACGTGTTGTTCGGTTTAATTTACGACGAACGCGATGGTGTGCTTTTTACCGGGCAGGACAGCAAGGCCGGGAAAAAGATGTATCTCTATAACGTGCGCATCATCGGCAGGATGTTTGAGGAAAAGCGCCAGCAGATGCTTGACGACAAGACAACTGTGACTTTGTTCAGCTGGATTGCAATTGTTTGTTCGATATACATCAGCCCGTTCGTATATGATCACGTCGTCAATAAGCAGCACAGGGGTGAGGGCGCGGCAGAACGCACGACAAGGCAGATTGTCCGTGGATTTTTGAACAGGCTGACAAACAATCCCGAGCTTGCACATGTGCTGGACGTGCTCCGCATGCACAATGATCAAAAATAGCTGACGAATGTAGCAAGCATGGTTGGTTTTACCATAGAAATCCGCGTGCCGGTGTCATGCAGGCATGGAGAGATTGCGATGCAACATGTGTGACGAGCTGATAGACGCTAGTGAAGTGCCGGGGCACGTCGCCAGTAGGACTCACGCCGTCAAGAAAAAGGTGGCAGAGTTTAACGAAATGAACGCGCTTGTCGGGAGGAGATACGACAACGATGTGTCAGTGGCCAGCGCTTGGATAAGGAATTTGCATGCTCATGATTTCCTATCATCTGGTCAGGCGTAGTTTCCCTTTATCGACGACTTGGCTCCGCATGCCTCGCAGATCAAGAATCCGAGTTTCTTGTTCTTCTCCGTCCTTGTATCGGGGCTTCCACATACCGGGCACTGGACATAGTCCTTGACGTAGCGTTCGATGAGCGCGTTGAACGATGACGGAGTCTTGCGGCCCAAAAAGATAACGCGCTCTCCCTGTATGTAGCCTGCTGATGCCAGCTCCTTGTTAAGGTAGAGTAGTATTTTCTCGGGGTCGCGCCTCAGGGCCTTTGGAAAGTCCATGAAGTTGCGGAATATCGTTTTCTGGCCGACCCAGATTATCTGCGGTTCGGGAATTTCGAGCCTCGAGGTGGACTTCTTTGCAGCAGTCCCCATCTTGTCCTGCAGGCGCTTTAACAGCGCTTCATAGTCGGCGGCCTTTTGGGCGCTCACGCCGAATTTGTGACTGGTCTGTTTAATGTGTGTTGTGGGTGAGGGCACGCCTGACAGCCTTTTCGTTGACCTCGTAGCCATCCACTGGCAACCCCTTCATCTTCATGTATTCCGCGTTGCTCTACCCTATCCCATCATGACCTATTACTACAACTCTCTTACCATCCATCCTGAAAATGGGCGGGCTCGAAGCATTAAAGCGCTGTGTGGCGCAACACTGGTCCAAACTACTGTAGGAAATCTCGCCACAGGATACGAAACGCTAGTAGCCCGTATTGGATGCATTCCTCTTGCCTGAAAGATCCAAGAATGTGTTGCAATGACTTTTCTGTCCCCGTCGCTACTAACACTTCTGTTTTAATCTCCAGACTCAAAGTGGTAGCATTTTCATGTACTACTCATCCATCTGTTTTTATTGCAGTTTGCAAGTACGGCCGGTGTGATCCCGATAAACCGGCCCTGGCTTGGTGAGGAGGAGAAGTGTGAGGTGATGAGTGTGCTTGAGGAAAGCACTCTGACAAGCGCGGCAAGCGACGGTGGCAAGCGCGTCCGCGACTTTGAAGGCGCACTCAGGGGCTATCTCGGGTCAAAGCACGTCGTTGCAGTCAATTCTGGAACGGCGGCATTGCATGCAGCGCTGTTGGCAGCCGGCATAGGCAAGGGCGACGAGGTCCTGCTGCCATCATTCACTTTTGTGGCGACGGCAAACGCGGTTGTGGCGGCAGGCGCAACGCCCGTGTTCATCGACATCAAGAAGAGTGATTTCACAATCGACCCAGCAGACATGAAGGCTAGGATCACGAGTCGCACAAGGGCCGTGATTCCTGTGCACCTGTATGGACACCCGTGCGATATTGAGGCAATAGAGATTGCAGAAAAGCGCTCGCTTGCAGTCATAGAGGATGCCTGTCAGTCACTTGGCTCTACCTACTGCAAGAGGCAGACAGGCACTCTTGGCCTTATGGGCTGTTTTAGCCTCTATGCAAGCAAGGTACTCACAGCCGGCGAGGGCGGCGCTGTAACCACAGACGACGACAGGCTAGCCGAGAAACTTAGAATGATAAGGAACCACGGCAGGGCGCACGACTACGATACCAGAGTGCTCGGGCTGAACCTGAGGCTGCCTGAAATGAGCGCCGCTGTCGCCGGCGTGCAGATGGGCAAGCTTGGTTCCATGCTGGAGGCAAGGAGACGCAACGCAGAGCTCCTTTCCCAGCTTTTATCAGAGATCAAAGGGATCTCGCTACCGAAAGAGACCGAAGACAAAAAGTTCAACTGGTACCTGTATACCGTCGCCTTTGCCAGCGCAAAGGCAAGGGGCGATGCCCGGGTCGCACTGGAGAAGGCAGGCATTGGCACTGCCGTGTACTACGACCCACCAGTTCACAAGATGCACCTTTACCGCAGGCTCGCACCCGGCACGAAACTTGCCACAACAGATTGGTGTGCAAAACACGTGCTCTCCCTCCCTGTCCACCCCGGCGTCGCGACATCTGACCTAGAACGTTCAGCGGCAGCACTTGCAAGGCTCTGATCACATCCTTTTGGATCAGGCCCGCGTTCTTTGTGTTCATAATCGCATGGAGAATATTTGTTTACTACCCACTTGCGCACTGGGTGTGGGGCTGGTCGCAAGCTCGTTTGTCAACCCTGCCGGCGCCGACGGCCTGCTGTACGGCAACCCGTCGCAGCTCCCGGTGCAGGCTATGGGCATAGCGGTTGCTGCTGTCTTAGGATTTGGGGGGACGGTTACAATCATGAAGATAATCGACAGGACCATGGGCCTGAAGGTGAAGAAAGAGGAGTAGGATGTCGGGCTGGATATAAGCCAGCATGCGGAAAGGGCCTACGTCTACTACCCCTCCCTCTCCAAACTCTTTTATCCCGTTCTCACCGCATTTTCCGGATTGAGGCTCATCATCTACACCGGGAAGGGCGGTACCGGGAAGACTGTGACGTCGTGCGCCACAGCTATCAAGCTCGCACGGCGTGGCTACAGGACGCTTGTGCTTTCTGCCGACCCTGCGCACACGCTTGGCGACGCCCTGATGAAGCCCGAAGTTGGCAACGAGCCGGTGGAGGTGGTGCCAGGGTTCCACGCGCAGCAGATAGACCCTGTTATTGAAATGGGCCGAAAGTACAATTCCATACTGTCCTACATGGCGTCCGTGTTTTCCGCAAAGGGCATCGACGAGACGCTGGCATACGAGATAGCCATGCTGCCGGGCATGACGCAATTATTATCATTGCTAAAAATAGAGGAGACTTGGCAGACCAAGGCGTATGACGCGGTGGTCCTTGACATGCCAGCGTCCGGCGAGGCACTGAGGTACCTCTATTTCCCCAAGCTTGTGGGAAGCATCGGGCGCAAGCTGACCGGCCTTGCAGGTATGTTCTCCGGGTTAGCCAAGGTGTTCCAGCCGCTTGCAAAAATACCGGCGCCTTCAAGAGACGTCATCCAGAGCGAGATGGACCTACTCGACCGCCTAGATTCACTTGCCGGCATCATCAAGGACAACGAGGCAACCAGCATAAGGCTTGTCGCAAACCCGGACACGTTCAGCATAGAGAACGCCAAGCGTGCATTGATGTCGGCGTCGCTGTACGGGATAAACGTTGACCTTGCAGTCGTGAACAAGATAATGGCAGGGTCTTCCGATGCCTATTACGACAGGTGGGCCAGGTTCCAGCACGGTAAGGTTGAGGATGCCAAAGCCAACTTTTACCCGCTGCCTGTCAAGGAGGTGCAACTTTACGAGACAGAACTGAGGGGTATCGAGATGATCTCGGCGCACGGCGACCGTATATTTGGCGACGAGGACCCGGCAGGTGTTTTTTACCGGGGCCAGCCGTACCAGTTCAAGAGCGAGGGCGCGTCCATCCATATGACTGTGCAGGTACCCTTTTCGGAGAAGGACGACTTTTCGATAGAACGGTACGGCAACCAGCTAACAGTCAGCGTCAGGACTGCGGCAGGCAAGGTGGTGAACATCATTCCATTGCCGGTCGCAACCGCAACCATGAAACTTGCAAAGGCCAAGCTGGAAGAGCGGATGTTGGACGTGCTTTTTGAGAAGTAAAACCCCGTTTCGTACTCGCAAACAGTTTACGCTACTTTGATAGCTGCGACTGTTGGAACCCTGAAAACAGAGTGCAAAATCCATATCGCAAACCTCTAGCCTTTATTACAAGTTATGGTAAAGGACATACAAACGTCTTTATTCGAAATTCTTTAGTTTTTGTTATAAGTTATGGTAAAGGACATCCAACTTGTGGCAAATGATCTCAAGCTTTATTTCAGAGGATTTGAAGTAGCGCTCAACAAAAGCAACATCGATGATTCGATAAGATACCTCAAAGATATAAGACGCGAGCTAAATGATAACCTTGATTATCTGCAGGCAAAGCAGGAAGCATCAGAAGTCCAAGATGTTTTGAAGCGGATTCTTAAAGAGTCGTTGGGTGACTATAAAAAAAGAATCAGGCGGATTGAAAAAGAACTAAAGAGGCATTGAAGATTGCAGGAGAACTGAGCGAGATTGACCAGCATTCCTACGCAGCATACGAATGGGGCGAGTGGATACAGAATTTAACGGATTGAGAAACTGCGGCAAAGGTCGATAATTAGAGCAAGTGTAGTCTTTATTATCCTCTTTTTCTGTAAAGTGATTGATACGGAATTTGCGTTCAACCATTGTCATCTTTGGGCTGACCTTTGCAGTTCTAGGTCTTTTGCTCGGTTATGCAGCTTCATACGATAGCACAACAAAGAATGGTGAGGGTAAGGTGCTGCAACTAACAACTGACAAGCCTGAATACAACAGAGGCGAGACGGTGACATTTACGGCAAAGAATCTTGGCTTTGAGACACTGGTATTTCCCGATTCTGCATTGGGGCTATCAATAAGAAATCTTGACACTGGCAAGAGTTACGGCGTAATTGCTGCTCAAGTCCTGACCCCAATAGATGCAGGTCTATCTAGGCAAGTAACATGGCAGGAGGCCAACGATGCGGAAGCTGGGAACTATGTTGCAAGCATCAATACTGCGGGGGGAAGCTCTCCAAGTGCCACAGCTGAAGTGAAGTTTAGAATTATCTGACATCTCAGGTAGTGATATCGTCAATTCACATGCGAATTCTTAACTATGGGATAATTATCCTAGAAATGCATTAAAGGCTCACGAAGAAGCCAGTCAGACCAAGGCATCCATATGCAATGATTGTGAACTGACTTTTTCCACTGAAATGTCAGCTGCCAATTGGCAGCTCAATTATATTGGATAAGATTTTGACCAGACTATGTGGGTTAAGACGAGTATACTTTATATAATATCTGAAACCCAGTATTGAGGAGTCAACATGCCGATCGATCCAGACTTTCCGAGGAATCACCAAGTAATAGGCAAGATAAAGCACTCAGATGGCGAGCACTTCCACTTCGTTTGGGGCCCGGGCAAGATTGCAGAGGCTGCAGAGAATGAGGATGTCAAGCACGCCTACGAGTCGCACGGCGAAGAGGTCATCCCGCTTGGCGTAAGCGGCACAATGGTCGCCATTGACTGGGACTCGTGTGTGGCCGATGGCGCCTGCATCGAGGCTTGCCCCGTGCAGGTTTTCCAGTGGTACAGGACCGAGCACGACGTGCCGGCAAAGGACGCTATAAACATGGAGTTCGTAGGCACAGGCAGCTCTGTCAAGGAAGAGCGCAAGGACTACACCGACAAGGCAGACCCAATTAGGGAGCACGACTGCATCTGGTGCATGGCCTGCGTTTCAGTGTGCCCGCCGCAGGCAGTCAAGGTCGACCAGAGCAACCTGGAGTTCCACGAAAAAGCTGCGGGCACCTTCAACGAGGCTCTCTCAAAGGGAAGCGCTCCACCGCCGCACGCCCACTAGCTTCCTCTTTTTCTCTTTCTTTTCTTTAAGATTAAATCCTACTGTACTCTTTCGAAAGTTGTGCCGGTGGCACTCGACTCGTACATGGGCATGTTTTTGCCCGCCGACATGCAGAAGAGGATAACACGCTTTCTGGCCGGCGACTCGGGTTTTCCCTATATACGAAAGGATGAGCCGATGGGTGCGTTCTTCATGTTCGGCAGGGAGTTTGGAGTGCACGGCGACGCGGAAATAGGCGAGGCAAAGGACCTCGCAAGACGCACTGTTGAACAAGCTGCAAAAGAAGTCAGGATGTACCTGTCAAATCCGGGCCGGCTCGATCCCGCGTTTACCCGTGAAAATTATACGAAAAGAATGCTGCAGATTGCAGTAGATACGCAGGGTATGGGTCAGGAGGAAATGAACAGGCGCGTCGCAGGCGACCCCGCGATATTGCTGGACTGCTTTGCGCAACACGTCGCACATTTTGGCCACGACTTTTGTTTCAAGATATTCGGTCCGCTTGATAAAAGTCTGGTGCCCGCTCTGTTTCAGAAAAAGCTGAAAGGGCGCATGATCCTCTTGGGCTATAACGCCAAGAACATGAATGAGCTGCCGTTTACAAATCCGCTAGAACCGTTTTTCGACTGGCTGTTAAAAGTTGGATGAATGGTCGATGACGCGGACCATGTGCTTGACATCAAGAACGACAACGCCCTTGGGCATGTTTATGGCAAGCACGCGCTCCTTAGGCGGGTTGTAGCGCAAAACGTGGACGAGTGCGCCCCTGCCGAGCCGCCTGCCGCTCCTCTTCTCTATCGCTATCTCTGGATCAAAGAGGGCGTCAAAGGCGAAAAAGTAGGTCCCGCCCCAAACGTTGACAGAATACTCGACGCGGTAGTAGGGCACCGACATCCTCGGGAACATCAATGCCGAGGTCGAGTGCACGGTCCCGTCTGCGTCGTAGAACCGGCTGTTGTGGAACGCGTCGACAAACGGGATTTTCGTGGTGACTGTCGAGTTGACCGACTTTCTTGCGACCAGCGATTCATATCGCTTGAACTCTTCGTCCGGCAATGTAGCCGGCCCGTACCTGGCGTCGTCGTGGATCGTTATTCGGCGGTTCACGATGAACTTGTCGCCGGCCTCCAAAAGCCGCCGAACGTTTTCGACGAACTGGTGCTCGTTGCATTCGTAGAGAGGCATCTTATCCACCTATGCCCCTTACAACGTGCAATATCGTCTTGTTAGAGCCGCAGATTGTGATTATCGGGTCTTTTGGGTAAACTTCGCCTATTTCCTCCGACACGCTTATTGTCTCGTCGCCGTGGGCGTAGAGCATCTTTTTCCAGAATTTGCCGTCGGCGACGACGGTCGCGGTGTCCTGCATCAGAAAGCCTATCTCGGAAAGGCTGGCTTGCACCATTTCCAGCGGAACAAGCACCGAAATTGACTTGAGTTTCTGCTCGGCTCTCTTGCCCAACGATATTTTGATCGCTTTACGAATATAAAAATTGGACTACACAGGCTCAGGTTTCGGGCCTGCATTAAAACTTATTAACGTATAATAGTAGGGCGGCGAGAAAACTGCTTGCGCGGACGTGGCAGAGTGGTCCCTCCCGTGAGACACAGTAATGCGTCGGCCTTGAGTCGGTCACGGCCGGAGAGCCGATTCGCCTTCGGGCGATCAGGAGTTCAAATCTCCTCGTCCGCGCCTACACTCTTCTGCCTGTGCCGCGCTGCTTTCTCTTGTTTACCTTTTGCGTGTGCTCGGCCTTGACCTGCCTGTCCAGCTTGCGTATGAGCTCCTTGACGGCGCTTATAGGGTCATACCCCACTGCGTGCGCGTTTATCACTCCCTTGCCGGTTATCAGCCTGCACCTTAAAGAATACTTTCTCGTCTTGTGCTTGTCCGCATACACGACAACGTTCTGCACGTCGCGTATCCTTCCCTGTATCTTTTTCACGAACCTTGCAATCTCGCCCTCTACCCTTCTGCTCTCCTCTTCGTTCTCGAGGTGGGCCATGTGGATGGCAGGCTCGCCCTTCTTTGGAAGCACAAGCTCAAGCGCGTCCTTTGGAGTTACGACGCCCATCGGCCTGCTGTCACCCACCACTACCAATTCTTCATTCTTCTTGAAGTGCTCGGACAGGTCGTTCAGCTTTGTGCCCCGCTCGACTGCTACTGCGCGGCGCATGATGTCCTTGACTTTCACGTCGCCTTTCACCTTAGACCTCGCCCCGGAGATGCCGGCCGATTTGCTGGCGCGATCCATCGGCATGGCGATTATCGATGCCGCGTCGAGAATGCTCAGGATGCCCCGGAGCACGCCCACGGTGTTTATCACCGGTAGGCGCGAGATGTTGTAGCGCCTCATCTTTGAGACAGCATCTGCAAGCGATGTATCTTCTTCAATTACAATGGCGCCAGACATGACCTCATCCACGATGGCGTGCCCAAAGTCTGCAGTCTGGGCGATGTCAGTCTCGCTCAGGATCCCGGCAAGCTTGTCGTTGTGAACGACCGGGAGAGCCCTGTTGCCGGTGCCAAGTATCATCTTGGCCGCATGTTCCACCT
Source organism: Nitrososphaera sp. (assembly GCF_036397675.1). Lineage (GTDB taxonomy): Archaea > Thermoproteota > Nitrososphaeria > Nitrososphaerales > Nitrososphaeraceae > Nitrososphaera. The sequence continues at coordinate 24,201 of NZ_DASWIL010000033.1, forward strand.
CGTCGTCGGGGGAAAGAGACGACGTGTTTGTCACAAAGCTTTTCAGTTTTGAAGTCGGCTGGGCGCTTGACGCCAGAAACTGCTTGGCAAATATCATGCCCGAATAGGCGCCGTTTCCGTCCACGACCGGCACCTGGTGGATTGAGCGGTTCACCATCAGAGTGAGTGCCCTGGAGACGGTGTCTTCGGCAGTGAGGCTTGCAACGTCTGTTACCATGATTTCAGATACCTTCATTGTCTTTAGCGAGGCCGGGGATTACATTTTAAGCCTTCTTTTCTGCAACTCTTCTCATGGAGAAAGACCGCCGGCTTGCGCTTGTCGCCGGCGTAGCGGTGATAATCGCGACAGTTGCGACCATATTGTACACGCCGGCAGGCACGATCGTTCCCCTGCCCGAGCCGAACGCCGGCCGGGGCAACGGGACCGGTGTCGTCTCAGGCATCGAGATAATTGCCGACGACCTTGAAGTCCCGTGGGCGGTTGAAATAGCAGAGGACGGGCGGATCTTTTTCACAGAGAGGGTCGGCAGGATACGAATAATCGAAAACGGCGAGCTCATTGCCGAACCTGCGGCCTACATCAACGTCGAACAGAGGAACGAGGCCGGCCTCATGGGCATTGCGCTCCACCCTGACTTTGCAAGTAATCATCTGCTATACGTCTACCACACCTACACCAACGGCACCGGCGTGTTCAACAAAGTTGTGATGCTGACAGAGCGCGACAACAAGATAATTGATTCAACGACGATAATAGATGGCATTCCAGCGTCTGACAGGAACGACGGCGGGCGCATAAAATTCGGGCCCGATGGCAAGTTATACGTAGCGACCGGCGACGCAAGGCAGCCTGAGCTTGCACAGAACGCAAATTCGCTGGCAGGAAAGATACTGCGGGTAAACCCCGACGGCACAATACCGAACGACAACCCGTTCCCCGGCTTGCCTATCTACAGCTACGGCCACCGCAACATCCAGGGCCTTGCGTGGCACCAAGAGACTGGCGAGCTGTACGCAAGCGAACACGGCGAGACAGGCAACGACGAGATCAATTTGATAAAGCCGGGCAAGAACTATGGCTGGCCAGTCGAAGAGTGCGACGCAACGTGGTTCGAAAAGCCGATCTTCTGCTTCAACCCTGCCATTGCGCCCGGCGGCATCGCGATTGCGCAATCTGACGCCCTTGGATACAGGGGTGACATTCTGTTGGCGTCGCTCAAGGGGATGCACGTGCGCCACATCGACCTTGAAACGGGCGACAGCAACAACGTGCTGACCGGCTTTGGCAGGATACGCGACGTGGTCGAAGCGCCGGACGGCTCGCTTTACGTGCTCACGTCAAACCGGGACGGCAGGGCCATTGCTGGGCCGAGCAATGACAAGATTTTAAGGGTGACTTCCCCCTAGCGTCTCGGGATGAAAAGGTTCTACGAGATGGGCAGGGAGGAGCGCCTCGATTTCATCAAGGGCGCGGCGGGGCTTTCCAACGACGAAGTGGCGGCGTTTGGCGCACCGCTCGCGTTCGATACTGCAGACAGAATGGTCGAGAGCGCGGTCGGCATAATGTCCGTGCCCCTCGGGATCGCGACCAACTTTGTGATAAACGGCGTCGAGCGCCTGGTGCCGATGGCAATCGAGGAGCCATCCGTGATAGCCGCAGCGAGCAAGGCGGCCAAGATCGCAAAGGCAAGGAGCGGGTTTACAGCTAGGGCCGACAAGTCGCGCATGATAGGGCAGGTGCAGGTAGTTTCGCTCAAAAACATTGCCGCCGCAAGGCGCAGGGTGCTTGCGAAGAAAAAGGAGATACTTGCGATTGCAAACGCAAAAAGCAGGGCGGTCGCGGCGGTTGGCCTTGGAGCACGCGAAGTGCGCGACGCAAGCAAGAACAAGATGGGCAGGATGCTTGTAGTGGAGTTGGTTATAGACACGAAGGACGCGATGGGCGCAAACGCGGTAAACACGATGTGCGAGGCGATAGCGCCGAGGGTGGCCGAGTTAACCGGGGGTGAAGTGGTGTTAAAGATACTTTCCAACTACGCGACTGAAAGGATGGTGCGGTGCAAGGCAGTCTTTGATAAGAACGAGCTTGGCGGCAGCGAAGTTGTAAAGCGTATCCTGTACGCGCACGCGCTTGCGCATTCCGATGTCTACCGCGCAGTCACGCACAACAAGGGCATCATGAACGGCATCGACGCCGTCGCGCTTGCCACCGGCCAAGACTTTCGTGCAATAGAGGCAGGAGCTCACGCCTACGCGGCGAGGGACGGCACTTATAGATCTTTGACGAAGTGGTGGCGCACGAAGACCGGAGACCTTGCCGGCGAGATTGAATTGCCGCTTGCAGTAGGTATAGTTGGCGGCATCACAAACGTCCACCCGACGGCAAAGGTGGCACTGAAGATAATGAAAGTAAAGAGCTCGCAGGAGCTGGCGATGGCAGTGGCGGCGGTTGGCCTTGCGCAGAACCTCGCCGCGATACGCGCGCTTGCGTCAGAGGGCATACAGAATGGCCACATGCGGCTCCATGCCCGCAACATCGCTGTCATTGCCGGAGCAAGGGGCGACGAGGTTGACGTCGTCGCAAAAAGAATAGCCGGCGATGGAGCGGTCAATGCGGAAAAAGCAAGAGAAGTGCTCGAGTCGCTCCGGCGCTGATCCGCCTTTAAGGCAGCGGCATGCAGGTCTTAAGGAACCGGCTACAAGATATATATCCGATAAGGAGATTTTATCATCTACCAATGCCCACTGTGAAATTTGCGGTTCCAAAGGGTAGCATAGAGGAAGTCACGTTCAAGCTCCTCGAGCAGGCGTACCAAACGGTAAGCGGCCGGGGGCGCACCTACAGAGTAAAGCTTTCAGACCCCGAGATAGAGACCAAGATCCTGAGGCCGCAAGAGATCCCCACCTATGTTCAAGAGGGGTTTTACGACGTGGGCATAACTGGCAGGGACTGGATAAAGGAGGCAAGGGCCGACGTTGTAGTGCTCCTTGACCTTGAGATAGGCAGGGTCAACCAGGTCATCGCCATCCCGACCAGCTTTCCTTACGAGAGCCTCGACGCCTTGGTAGACGATTTTGCTAAAAAGAAAAAGACGCTCAGGTTCTCAGCCGAATACCTGACGACCACTTCGGCTTGCATCAAGGCGACCAAGGCGTACAAGAAGCACTACGGCAACTCCGACCCCACTATAATAACACCGTGGCTGCGCGTGGGCGACAACAGGAAGGTCGAGATATTCCTGTCCTTTGGCGCGACGGAGGCTAAGCCGCCGGAGGACGTCGACGCGATTTTCGACATCACTGAAACTGGAACAACATTGGCGCAGAACAACCTGAAGATAATCGACACCGTCGCGACTTCCACTGCAGTGTTGGTAGCGAACAGAAAGTCTCTGAAGAACGCGGCCAAGCGCGAGAAAATAGCCGACATGGTGGCGCTTTTGAAAGGAGTTGTGGAAGGCAGGAAAAAGCTGCATCTGTTTGTAAACGTGAAAAAGGAGAACCTCGACATGCTGCTAAAGTCGCTGCCGGCGCTGAAAAGGCCGACCATAAGCCCACTTTCCGAGGACGGCTGGTTCGGAGTCAACACGGTTATCGACAAGGACGAGTTCATCAAAATAGTCCCCAAGATGAGAAAGCTGGCGCAAGGGATCGTCGTCCTTGAGCCTAGGCAGATATTGCCCCTTGAAGAGGTAAACCTGGACGGCTATTCGTAATGAAAGTGCTGAATGTCGCCGAGCCGGCGTCAGTGGCGGCGCGCCTGCGCAAGTCAGTCAGCGTTTCTAGCGAGTTAATGGCGCAGGTAATGGCGATAATGCGCGACGTGCAGGAGCATGGCGACGCAGCTGTCATCGACTATTCGGCAAAGTTTGACGGGGTCAGGCTCGGCTCGCTTGCCGTGACAAGACAGGAGATAAAGGACGCGTACGGCAGGGTGACAAAGGAGCAGGTCAGCGCGATAAGGCTGATGAAGGCGCGCCTTGAAAAGAGCGAGCTTGCAGTAACTAGGCGGTTGCGCGACATTAGAGTAAGGTCAGAGGGCGTCTCGATAGAGAGAGCGCTTGTCCCCGTCTCAAGTGTCGGCTGCTACATACCTGGCGGAAAAGCGCGCTACCCAAGCACGCTGGTCATGTGCGCGGTGCCAGCCAAGGCAGCCGGCGTGTTGAGGATTGTCGCTGTTTCGCCCCCGACAAATGACGGCAATATCGATCCATTGACTCTGGTTGCGGCCGACATTTGCGGCGTCGACGAATTCTACAAGGCAGGCGGCGCGCAGGGAATAGCGGCGCTTGCCTACGGCACGCAGTCCATCAAATCCGTCAGCAAGATAGTGGGCCCGGGCGGCATGTTTGTCACCGCGGCAAAACTGGCCGCGTCAAGTGTGGCATCTACAGACATGGTCGCGGGCCCGACCGAACTGCTGGTTTACGCGGATGCTTCAGCGGACCCGAGGCTCGTTGCGGCCGACCTCATCTCTCAGGCAGAGCACGGCCCCGACACGATCTGCGGCCTCGTGACTGCTTCCCAGAAACTCGCTGCAAGCGTGCAAAATGAAGTTGAAAGAATGGTGCCCGGAATCGCGCGCTCTGATATTGTCAGGAAAAGCCTTGACGAAAACGGCTTTATCGCAGTCTGCAACGACGAAAAGGCGTGCGTAGATTTTGCCGATGAGTTTGCGCCGGAGCACCTGGAGGTGATCTGCAAGAGGCCGGAGGCAGTAGCCAAGAAGTTCAAGTCTGCCGGCTTGGTCCTGATAGGCCAGGATTCGCCCTCTTCTGCCAGCGACTATGCTCTTGGCTCAAACCACGTGCTCCCGACGCTTGGCTTTGCCAGATCCCGCGCGTCGCTTTCCGTTCTTGACTTTCTCAAAGTGGTGAACAGGGTACGGGTCTCAAAGGCAGGGCTTGCAAGGGTGGAAAAGGTGGTAAAGGAGATAGCGACTGCTGAAGGGCTGCCCAATCACTACGAGGCCGTAAGGGCGAGGGGAAAGCGCAATTGAGGTTCTCAAAAGAACTATCAAGGATATCAAAACTGGACAGGTACGTTCGCCCGGATAAAGTGCAGGGCGCCATAAAGCTCGATTCAAACGAGAACTTTGCGCTTGACAGGGGCTTTATCGCGGCGGTGGCCAAGGATGCTGCAAAACGCGTCGACCTTCGCGAATACCCCATCGACGAGCTTGAGGAGCTTTATGCGAAACTTGCGGAGTATGCCGGCGTCAGCGAAAAATATGTGGGTGTTGGCAGCGGCTCGGACCAGATAATCGAGCTTTTGCTCACGACGCTTGCGGTAAATGGAGCTAGGGCTACCGTTTTCGTGCCGACGTTCTCTTATTTCATAAACAGGTGCGAGCTTCACGGCATATTGGTTGACAGGGTCCCGCTTGACGGCGATTTCGAGCTTGACGCGGCCATGTTTGCCTTGCGCGCCAAGAAAGCAGACCTCGTATACCTATGCTCACCAAACAACCCGACCGGCGGCCAGATCCCGAGGAAAATTGCCGCCGGCATAATCGACGAGCTTGACGACAAGCTTATTCTCGTGGACGAGGCGTATGCCGACTTTGCCGGCTACTCGCTTGCCAAGCTCGCAACAAAGCGCGAAAACGTCATAGTGCTCCGCACGCTTTCAAAGGCGTTTGGGCTTGCCGGCGCGCGCGTCGGCTACATGGTGACAAACGAGAAACTGGCAAGTGTCTTTAATTCGACCATACAGACGCCCTACCCCGTCAGCACACTTTCGCTTGCCATAGCCTCAAGCGTGCTTGAAAGATCAGTCCACGTGGCAAAAACTGTGGAGGCTGTCAAGAGTGAGCGCGAGCGCGTGGCAAAGAGGCTGGCAAGGATTGCAGGCATCAGGGTTTTCAGGTCTGACGCCAACTTTTTGCTTATCGAAGCCGGCAGGAAATACCGCACGATCGCCGACACGCTTGAAAAGCGCGGGATAGTGGTCAAGCTTCTCGGAAACGTCGCCGGCCACCCAGGCTGCATGCGCGTCACCATCGGCACACGCAGGACAAACAGCAAGTTCGTGGAATGCGTAGAAGAGGTAGTGGCATGATGGACTGCGCGCTGTTTGATATCGACGGCGTGCTCGTGGACATCCGCAGGTCGTACAATGATGCGATAAAAAAGACGGTCGAGTTTGTCCTGGAGCAGACGACTGGCAGAAAGTACAAGGGGCTAGTAACGGACCGGCTGATCCTGCGCTTTCGCCAAGGCGGCGGCTTTAACAACGACACGGATACCAGCTACGCCATCGCGCTTGCGGCCATGGCAAACCGGCAGAGCACACCCAGGACGCGCAAGTTCCTCTTTGAAGTTGCAGAGAACGCCGACGACACGGGGATAGTGTCCGTGGAAAAGTTTCTCTCGAGATATGGTATAGAAAAGCACAAGCAAGTCTTGGTCTACCCTGCGCCTGTAAAGGACAGCTACATAGGGAGGGTGTTTGACGAGTTGTTTTACGGGCCGGCGCTTTTCAAAAAGCAGAATGGGCTCGTGCCCAAATACTGCAAGGTCAAAAGGCCGTTCATAGCAAACGACCGGATTGCAGTCAGGAAGGAGACCATGAAGCTTTTGCACGAGTGGTTTTCAGGCAACCTGGCAATAGTGTCGGGCAGAAGCCGGCTAGCGGCTGAGTACTCGCTTGCCCCCGTCCTGAAGTACTTTAACCTCGACGCCTGTGTTTTCTTGGAGGACGAGGCAAGGGAGCACGCCAAGCCAAACCCGTATGCCATCAAGAAGGCGATGCAGGTCATGGACGCAAAAAGCGCTGTCTACGCCGGCGACTCGGCAGAAGACATGATGATGGCAAGGAGGGCACAGAAAGAGGCAGGTTTTGAGATAGCGTTCGTGGGCGTCTACGGCCTGAGCCCCCAGCCTGCCAATACGCTGAAGCAGTTCAGGGAGCAGGAAGCCGACGCGGTGGCAAAGAGCGTCAACTCGCTCCCATTACTGTTAAATAAAGTACTGGAGGCTTGAATGGTACTTGGCCTCTGCAAGAAAGGCAAAACTTGGGCGGGTCACGAAAGAGACTGCAGTCACCGTGCAGGTAAACATCGACGGCGCCGGAAACACAAAAATCAAGACTGGTCTGCCCTTCGTCGACCACCTCATCACATCTATTGGTAAGCACTCGATGATAGACATCTCGCTGACGGGCAAGTCAAACGACGGGATTGTGCACCACATTGCAGAGGACGTCGCGATTGCGCTTGCGCAGGCAATAGATAAGGCACTTGGCGCAAGGTCAGGTATAGTGAGGTTTGGCAGCGCGATGGTGCCGATGGACGAAGCCCTTGCCTACGTCGCAATCGACCTGGTCAAGCGCCAGTACCAGAAGGTCGAATTGAAGCTGGAGCGGGCAAGCATAGAGGGCATGCCGAGGGAGGACCTCGAGCACTTTGTGCGATCGCTTTTGCAGAACCTGAACGCGTGCACGCATATGGTGGTCGAGTACGGAGAAAACGACCACCACAAGGTCGAAGCCGCGCTCAAGGCGCTCGCGCTTGCCCTGAGGGCAGCGTGCGGCGCAGACGGCAAGAGGAAGGGAGCCCCAAGCACCAAGGGCGCGATGTGATGAGGATAGCGATATTTGATTACGGCGCAGGGAACCTTTTCAGCCTGCAGGCGGCGCTTGAGCGCAACGGCGCCGAGGTTACGATAATCCGCGACATGAAGGACCTTGACGAATATGACGGCCTCGTGCTACCGGGAGTCGGCAACTTTGACCCCGCAATCGAGTCGATAGAAAAGGACGCCAGCCGACTCGAAAAAGCCATTGACAAAGGCATGCCGGTGATGGGCATCTGCCTTGGCATGGAGATGTTGTTCAACAGAAGCGAGGAGGGCAGGCTTGAAGGCTTGAAGATACTCGACGGTGAGGTCGTTATGCTGCCAAAGAGCAAGGTCAAGGTGCCGCACATGGGATGGAACAACCTGAAGATAAGAGGCAAGAGTAAGTTCTTGGAGGGCGTAAAGGACGACGCGTGGGTATATTTCGTGCACTCGTACCACACGGTGCCTACGAGCAGGAAACTCGTAGTGGCGACGTCAGAATACGGCGCGACGGTACCGGCCGTAGTCGAGAAGGGCAACCTGGTGGGCGTGCAGTTCCACCCGGAAAAGTCAGGCGACGTGGGCGGCAGGATGATAAAGAACTTTATCTCAATGTGTGAAAGGGCCAAGGCAGAAAAGAAATGGAGGTGATCCCGGCTGTGGACATCATGGGCGGCCAGGTCGTGAGGCTTGTCAAGGGCGACCCGGCAAACAAGGTTGTCTACGGAAGCGACCCTTCCGAGACGGCGAAAAAATGGGAGGCCGCCCGCGCAGACATGCTTCACGTCGTGGACCTTGACGCGGCTTTTGGCACTGGGAACAACAAAGAGGCTGTTGCCAAGCTGGTGTCGTCGGTGAAAGTACCGGTGCAAGTCGCAGGCGGCGTAAGGACCGCCGACGCTGCGAAGGACGCGCTTGAAAAAGCCGCGAGGGTTGTCATCGGCACGATGGCCTACAGCGACCCTGAGGCCGTCAGAAAGCTGGCAAAAAAATATCCAGGCAGGATTGTTGTCTCCATTGATCAGTCAGGCGGCAAGGTGATGGTCAGTGGATGGAAGGAGTCTGCCGGCGTCAGCGTAAAGGACGCCATAGTTCAGTTCCTAGGAATGGGCATCGAGAACTTTTTGCTCACTAGCATAGAGCGCGACGGCATGCTTGCTGGCCCCGACGTTGAGACGCTTGCGCAGGCTGCAGGCGTCGACGGCAGGGTTAGGGTAATCGCAAGCGGCGGCATTTCAAGCGTCGCGGACGCCGTACGCGTCAAGAGCGCCGGGTGCGCGGCAGTGATACTTGGCAAGGCGATGTACGACGGAAAGGTGAGCATAGAGAGAGTGAAGGCAGTAGCATGACGCTCGCAAAGAGGATAATCCCGTGCCTTGACGTGGACAACGGCCGCGTGGTAAAGGGCGTCCACTTCTCCGACATCAAGGATGCCGGCGACCCGGTGGAACTTGCAAAAAAGTACGGCGAGCAGGGCGCAGACGAGCTCGTGTTCTTGGACATCACGGCGTCGCAGCAGGGGCGCGACACGATGAAGAATGTGGTGAGAAAGGTGGCAAGCGTCATTGACATCCCGTTCACGGTCGGCGGCGGCATAAAAAAGCTGGAGGACGCACGTGACATACTGCTTTCCGGCGCCGACAAGGTCTCGATAAACACCGCGGCTGTCAAAACGCAGGCGCTGATAACCCGGCTGATGGAGATTTTCGGCAGGCAGTGCGTCGTGGTTGCAATAGACGCAAAGAGGGTTTACCTAGGCAAGGGCAGCCAGAAGGGAAAAACAGTGTTCTCTGACAAAAAGGGCCGGTACTGGTTTGAGGTGATGGTATACGGCGGCAAGGAGGGCACGGGCCTTGACGCGATAAGTTGGGCGAAAAAGGCTGAGTCGCTTGGCGCCGGCGAGATACTCTTGACGAGCATCGACGCCGACGGAACCGAGAACGGCTACGACGTCGAGCTGACCCAGGCCATATGCAAGACGGTCAACATACCGGTCATAGCGTCGGGCGGCTGCGGGCGGGCAAGCCATATGCTGGACGTGTTCGAGAAGACCGACGTTGACGCCGCACTTGCGGCCTCGATATTCCATTATGAAAAGTCGACAGTCGACAAAGTCAAGAAGTACCTGAGGAGAAGCGGCGTCAAGATCAGGGTATAATTATCAGTTGACATTATCAAGTGCATGGACAAATTCGGCCTCCTGTCCTCAGGAAGCAGCATCACGTTTAAGGCGCATCTCGAGCATCTTGACCCACAAAGAAAAGAATTGATGTTGGAGCTGCGCAGGTTTGCTAAGTCGCTTGGAGCAAACGTCATTGAAGAGGTGAGGCCGCACAGGGTAGTCTACGCAAAGACGCTCACGTTCCGGACGTTCCTAGACATCGAGCCGGCCCGTGACCGCCTGGTAATAGAGATAAGGAATGAGCGCGGTGAGCCGCCCGCGCGCCTTGAAGTCACGGAGCAGTCAAGCCTTGAAGAAGCAGAAACACAGATTGCACAGGCGTATGAAAAAATCCGCTAGCCCGTTATCGTAAAATCTGAAAACTCGCCCGTGTAGCTTTCATACTTGACATCTACAGCGTCCACCTTTGAAGCCGACGGGCCCTGGTGGCACCACCCGACCACGTTTCTGACGCTGTCTTCATCGCCCTCGATGACGGCCTCAACTCTGCCGTCGTCGAGGTTGCGCACCCAGCCGGCCAGGCCGTGCTGTTTTGCAGTCTGCATCGTGTTCTGGCGGAAATACACGCCCTGCACCTTGCCGGCAACAAACACGTGGGCGCGAGTTTTTGGCATTTCAAACACCTAGAAAATGACGGCGCAAAAAATGCCGGTTATGCTAGATGTCCGCCTTCCTCGGCGAACAGGTGCTCGTACGTCGTGCCCTTCCTGACCAGCCTGTACTTACCGTCACTGTCCTTCATCACGATGGGCGGCTTGGTCTGGCAATGGAACGGCATGTTGAACACGACCGAGTAGGCGCCCACGTTGTAGAACGAGACGTAGTTACCCACATCTGATCCGCTCATGTCCGAAACCTTTGAAAGCGGGAACACGTCGTACGTGTCACACAGCCTGCCGGCGAGGTGCGTGTTCTTTGGCGCCGTTAGACCGGTAGTCCGGTCCTTGCTGTCCACGACAGGAATCACTTCCTGTGGGTATTCCTGCTTCAGGAGCGCCGCGTCGAGGAGTATGTGGTATCCTGCATCGACTATCACTATCTTGTGCTCGTTGTACTCCTTGGTATTCACTATCCTAGAGACGAGTATCGACGACTCGGCCACGAGGAAGCGCCCCGACTCTATCATCAGCGTGAACACGCCGTGGGTCTCTGCCAGCTGGTTAAGTCTGCCAAGGTGGTTCTTGGCCATCTCTGCCGGCGTCGGCACGGGGTCGTTGTAGAACACCGGTGTCCCGCCGCCGATGTCAAACGTGTTTACCTGGAAAGCAGGATTCTCCTTCTTCATCTTCGTCATGAAGGCGTCCATCTTGTCCAAGGCGTGTGTGTAGCAGGAAAAGTCGGTTATTTGCGAGCCCAAGTGGAAGTGGAACCCCTCAAACTTTAGCAGGTCGCTTGTCAGCATGTGCTTGACCATCTTGGCCGCGCTGTCGATGGTTCCGCCGTTGAACGGGACTCCGAACTTGCCGTTCTTGTGGGTCGCGCGCACCTTGGCGTCTGTTGCAACTTCAGGGTTGATCCTGATCATTGCAAGCGGGCGCACGCCCACCTTGCCTGCGGCAATAGCCAAGTTCATCATGCCCTGGTGAGAGCTGACGACTACCCTGCGCACCCCGCTCCTCAAAACCTCGACGTACTCTTCCGCCTCCTCCGTTACGCTCGTGTAGATAACGTTCTCCGGGTCGGCGTTGCACTGGAGGATAAAGTGGAGCTCGCCAAGCGATGTCAGGTCGAAGGCGAGCCCATCCTTCATGAAGGCGCGCATGACTGCGGGCGAAAAGTTGGCCTTGATAGAGTACGCCACCTTGACTGGGCCTTTGAACTTTGAGTAGGCCCGGTGCAGCTCGCGCGCTTTTGCGTGGAGCGTGTCTTCGTCAACAAGATAGAGTGGAGTGCCGTATTCTGCGGCCAGATTCTTGACGTCAAGTGGTGTTGCAAAACGATTCAGCTGTGCAGTAGTCGGCTTGCTTACAATTTGGAGTTGTGAGTTTTCTGCCAATTTTTTAGGTAATGTTATCAATAAACCATCACTTTAAAAACATTACCCCGGAAATCTTGCCCCGTATAATGAAGATAGTTTGATCAGGGATTCACCGGAAAGTTTCACGCATGAAAACAATTGGCGCGGCGTTGTTTTGCAAGCGTAAAGAATTCTGCCGCAGGAAAAAAATGGAGAAAAGAAAGTTGCAGCGCGTGCCTAGCGGTAGTACGGCACAGCCTTTTCTGGCGGCTTGCCTTCGCGCTGCGTCTTGATCTTCTTGACCGCCTCTTCAAAGTGGCGCATCATGACGTGCGCTTCCGCCGCGTGCTTTGCAGCTTCTTCCGGCGTCGGGTACTTTGCAAGATATTCATGCAGCACGAGCGACACTGCAGTGTTTACGACTGAACTGGTGTCTGCGCCGCTGAACCCGTCGGTGAGCTCGGCCACCTTGGCGATGTCCACGTCGGAGCTTAGCGGCTTGGTCTTGGCGTGTATGTCGAGTATCTTGAGCCTCGTGGCCTTGTCAGGCATTGGCACGAACACTATCTTGTCGAACCTGCCGGGGCGCAGTAGCGCGGGGTCGACGATGTCTGCCCTATTGGTAGCAGCGATCACGACGACGCCTGACAGCGCCTGTATGCCGTCAAGCTCGGTCAGCAGCTGTGACACGACACGCTCTGTCACCATGCTGTCGCCGCCTATTCCCCTCGTCGGCGCTATCGAGTCTATCTCGTCAAAGAACACGACGCACGGCGCGGCCTGCCTAGCGCGCCTAAATATCTCCCTGATGCCGCGCTCCGACTCGCCGACCCACTTGCTCAAGAGCTCGGGGCCGCGAACGCTGATAAAGTTCGCCTCAGATTCCGTGGCGACTGCCTTTGCGAGCATAGTCTTGCCGGTCCCCGACGGCCCGTGCATCAGTATGCCCTTTGGCATCGTGTGCCCAAGCTTTGTGTAAAGGTCCGGATAGCGCAACGGCCACTCGACTGCCTCCTGAAGCTCGCGCTTGACCTCGTCAAGGCCGCCTATGGCAGACCACGGTATGTCCGGCGACTCGAGGTAGACTTCCCTCATGGCAGACGGCATGACTTCCTTGACCGCGTTCTCAAAGTCGGCCATCGTCACTATCAGTTTGTTGAGCACTTCTGGCGACAGCTTTTCATCTTCGAGATTCAGCTCTGGCAACAGCCTGCGGAGGCACTTCATCGCCGCCTCCTTGCAGAGGTACTCCAGGTCTGCGCCGACAAAGCCGTGGGTGATTCCTGCGATCTTGTCTTGGTCGACGTCGGTTTCAAGTGGCATGTTGCGCGTGTGTATCTGCAGTATCTCCAGCCTGCCGCGCTTGTCCGGGACTTTGATTTCTATTTCGCGGTCAAACCTGCCGGGGCGCCTGAGCGCTGGGTCAAGGGCGTTTGGCCTGTTCGTGG
>NZ_DASWIL010000034.1:0-10183 GCF_036397675.1 Nitrososphaera sp.
GCTGACAAGGAAGACTGCAGTTTTCTTCTTCATTTTCAAGACCGATCCTGTCATTTCGCCTGCAATATCGATGGAAGAATTCGGAAAGGTCGTAGGTTATTTGGGGGAAGAGGCCAAAAGGTACTGATTCTGGCTTAACATAATGGCTAATTTTGTTATTCATGAGATGACATTGGTCCTACACACTAAAATAGTTCCACATGCCACTAATTCACATGAGCTCTGAAATACCCAAATGGACAGCTTCAGGTGACTGGTTTGATGTTTGCAGTTGCAGTGTTCCTTGTCCGTGTATATTTGCTCAAGCTCCTACTAACGGACAATGCGAAGGCGTCTTGGCGTATCATGTCAGGAACGGGACGTATGGCGAAACTTCACTTAACGGGCTGAATGTACTTGCACTTTCGTACTTTAAAGGCAACATCTGGGCTGGTGAAACAAAAGCGAGTGTTGCATTCTTTCTTGACGAGCGAGCTGACCACCAACAGAGACACGCTCTTCAGATGATATTTACAGGTAAGGCAGGAGGATTCATGGCAAACTTTGCAAAGCTCATAGGAGAGGATCGCGGAATGAATTTCGTTCCCATAAAATTTGAAGTAGCAGAAGACCTAGCATCTTGGAGTGCAACAATTCCCGGAAAGGTTACTGTTGCAGCTGAAGCATTGACTGGGCCCATGACTCCACCGGGCAAGAGAGTCCAAACATTAAACGCTCCGGGAAGCGAAGTAGGACCTGGTACGGTCGCAACGTGGGGAGTCGCGACAGCAGACGAAGTAACTGCTCCAGAAGTGCGCTTTAGCTGGAAGAGAAAAGGGAACTCGAGCAAGCACATTCCATTCAACTGGACTGGTCCCTAATAGTTCTGCGCTCTACTATCATTATCTCAGGGATTATTACATAATCACTACTAATGCAACGTGCGGAAGCCATCAACAGAGCTAATTGTGCTCAACTCACGCATACTAGGCGAGTATGTGCAAGGTAAAGGCTAGTGTCATTGCCTATTGATCTTGAGTAAAATGTCCTTTGAGAAGAATAAACCTCAAATGATATCTTGCTGAATCTAAAGAATTACAACTATGGTAAAGGATTTGTACTGTATATGCAAAACAACAATAATCAGTCTCGATTAGTACAATCGCACTTAAATAAAACAGCAAAGATGGGTATTTGACATGATTGGGGCTTCAGATGCCAGAGTGCTAAAAACTATTCCACTGGTTGTAATCCTTGGAATGTCTGTGTTTTCGACTATACTTGTCAGCGCGCCTGCCTTCGCTGTCCTAGTAGATAATCATTTGTCCAACAAAGCAGCGTACTAGTATTGATTAATAGTACATGTGCACATCACTTGGTATCGAGCACTTTTTGCTTATTTTTGTACACAAGCCCGTTGATAAATACTATGTGTATTTAGCATCGAGTATCTATAAATAGCAAGTCAGGCGTATTGCACTAGCAATGGTGATGTACGGTCCGGGCCCATTCCTGTACACAGTGTTCATCATTGTCTCGTGGATAATCATGCTTTATACTCTAAACTTTTACTACTTGGCATACCAGTCCAAGACCAAGAAAGGCCCGCGCCAAATAGCAAGGGCGCCGTCTCTGGCCTCGCTGCCGGCCGTTACCATACAATTGCCATTATACAATGAAAAGTACGTGGCCCGCCGGCTCATCAGCGCGGTCTGCGGCATGGACTACCCGAAAGAAAAGATGCAGATACAGCTGCTGGATGACTCGGATGATGACACGGTTGACCTCATCCGCGCAATTGTCGACGAATACCGCTTCAAGGGCTTTGACATCGTGCACGTGCGCAGGGCCGACAGGACAGGGTACAAGGCCGGCGCGCTCAAGGAAGGGATGAAGAGCGCAACGGGCGAATTCATTGCGATATTTGACGCCGACTTTATCCCGCCGGCCAACTTTTTGAAGCACCTTCTCGGCCACTTTGGCGACCCCAAGATGGGCTTTGTCCAGTGCAAATGGGGCCACGTCAACGAGGACTACTCAACGATGACATGGGCCGAGGCGGTCTCGCTTGACATCCACTTTCTGGTGGAGCAAAAGGCCAAGAGCCAGAACCAGATAATACTCAACTTCAACGGCACGGCAGGGATATGGAGGAAGTCGTGCATCGAGGACGCGGGCGGCTGGCACACGGGCACCCTTGTGGAGGACATGGACCTGAGCTACCGCGCCCAGATGAAGGGCTGGAAGTGCAAATTCCTGGACGACTTTGTCGTCGACGCAGAACTGCCCGTGCAGATGAACGCTGCCAAGCGCCAGCAGTTCAGATGGGCCAAGGGCTCGATACAGGTCGCACAAAAGCTGCTGGTGGAAGTGATCATAAACCGCAAGGTGACGGCCGAATCAAAGGTGCAGGCGATGGTGCACATGACCCGCCACATCGTCAACCCGCTCTTCCTTGCACAGTTCCTAATATTTCCAATGCTCCTTGCGATGGACTTTACGCTGTACCAGGGCGACTGGGCACCGCTTGCAGTGAGCGCAATATACATCGCGCTAGGGCCAGGCGGATACCTGCTTGTCATAAACAAGGTCTGGCAGCGCCAGTGGAAGGGCAAGGCCAAGCAGTTCTTTTTCCTGAACTTCTTTGCGGCAGGGATGACCGTCAACAATTCGGTGGGGGTATTTGACGCGCTGTTCGGCCGCAAGAACGAGTTTCTGCGCACGCCCAAGTTCGGCATAGTGAAGAGGGGCGATGACTGGCGCGGAAAAGAGTACGTCCTGCCATTCACCCGGACGACCTTGCTTGAGATATTCTTTGCAGTCTATGGCGTGATCTCGATATTCGTGGCGATATTTTCGGGCAACGGCCTGTACGCTCCGCTGATAGCGATGCCCACTATCGGCTTCATCTACGTCGCGTACCTGACGATAGTGCACTCGCAGTTTGGCAGGAAAAAGGTCCACCGCCTGGAATCGCCAAGGCCCGCCGTCGTGCAGCCCAAAAAAACCGCGGGGCAGAAGATCCTCTTGCCCGGCACGCTTGCGTTCCTGCTCCTTGGGGCCGGCCTTGCCTACTATGGCTACTACGCGTCGATATACCCCCTGGAGCAATCCTTGGGTCTGCTTTCAAGGGCCGAGACCGCGCAGACTCCCGAACAGCTCACGGAATACGTCGGAATGGCCAAGAGGCTGATGCCAGAGAAGGGAAACCCCGTCTGGCTTTTCCCGACCGCCCGCACGGACTTTGCAGTGCTTCACTTGCAGCTTGACGCAATGCTAGTGCGCTCGGCGCAGCTGTCAGTGCAGGAGCCCCACACCGAAGTCTACGGCGTGGCGATGGCAGACATGCACGCAGCCTCGCTTATCATACAGGAGAGCATCGAGGAGGCGATACCTTTCATCTACATCAGTCCTACGAACTTCACAATCAGCGGGGCGTGGGTCGCAGTCATACTCTCGATATTTGCCGCCATGAGGATCGCGGGCACAAAGCGCTTTCAGGAAGCGACCGCCACCGTTCATACGTGACTGGTCAGATACCCTAGTTCTTTCATCATAATGCAGACAAGAGTTATCATCATCCCAAGGAAAACATGAGAGCCAAGGATATTAACCGTTGTTCATCACTTGTGTAATTTGTTTCACCAAGAGTGCAGCGAAAAGTTGCTCTTGGACTTAAATAACAATTTAGGCCCTCTACCTCATGACCGCAGAGGAAATACTGATGAATAAGATCCTTTCTGCGGGGTCGGCCGGAGCGAAAAAGGCTGATCTGCGCAAGGAGCTTGGAGAGATCGATTCGGCACTTGAGGCCCTCGTGAGCAAGGGCGAGGTATTCATCGACAAACGCGGAAGCGCCTACTACTGCTTCCACCAGAGCCACTACGTACAGAGCCTCTTGAACACCGACCCGAGGTTCAGACTGACCTACGACATGATAAAGTCGGTAGAAGAGACTCTGAGGAGCTCGTCAAAGGAAGTCGCGCGCGCCATCGAAACGCTTGCCGGCAACGTTTCCAACCTAGCAAGGCTTGTTTCAGAGCGGGGCGTGACTGCCACCGCGCATGCGTCTGCGGCTCCTAGCAGGACAGTGAGCATTTCTGATTTCAAGGGCGAGTTTGATGCGGCGCTTGCAAACTCATCGTCGTCGATAGGCTGGGTGGAACTAGCCAAGATCCGAAACGACGTTTGTGCCAAGTGTGGTCTTTCAAACGACGAGTTCTACCGCCTGGTGGGCGAACTGACCGGCCAGTACCAGGACAAGTACGAGCTCTCCACCGGCGGGGGCGAGGGCGTGATGGTCCGGGGCCTGCTTCACGGTTTTGTGAGGTGCATCTAGGTGTACCCGTACAGGTTGGAAGAGAACCCTTACCCAAGCAGCCCGACGCCAACTCTCATGGACGCACAGATCCTCGGCGGCAGGCGCCACAAGGAGGCCAAGGCCGCAGTGCTTTCATGCTTTTCAGACCTGCATTCAAAAGTGAGCGGGGGCACCGCCACTGACAAAGATTTTCGCCTGCTTACAGTAATACAGGACGTGGGCTCTGGCAAGACCCACCTTGCGCTCCACATCAAGGGGCTCAAGGAAGTAGCCAACAACACGGTTGCGTCTTATGTTGACCTGTCAGTGGTGTCGCCAAGGAACATGAACAGCCTTTATGGCGCGATGCTGGGGGGCTTTACCGACGAATACATTGCAATTATCAGGCGCGCCGTCGTGGCTTATGTGTGTGAAAAGGCCGAGCGCGACTCTACAGCGCGTAAGGTGTTCAACTACGGATTCATGGACTCGATATCGGGCAGGAGCCTTAAGGACAAGGCCGAGCTGGTGCTTCACAACGGCATGGTGCCCAATTACTCGGCACTGACGCAGGTGCTCAAAAAAGAGTTCTCGCCAATTGAAGTCACGATACTTAAACTGGTAGTCGAAGGCAATTTCAGGGCAGACGCGCAGAACGTGTCGACCCTTGAAGACATCATCGCAAGCCTTGCAGCGCTGGCGTCGCTCAACCTGCGATTCTTAAAGCGGATAACCGTCTTCCAGCTGGACGAGTTCGAGTCGGACAGGGAAACGACCGAGTTTGTAAAAGCTGTGATAAACGCGCACATCCCTGCCGCAGCACTGATGCTGATATTCACCCCGTCCTCGTACAACGAGATAAGGCAAGCAAACGCGTCCGTGTTTGACAGGTTGGAAAAAGCCAACTACAAGGTCGACCTTGCGGGCTCGAACACCTACGAGGAAATACTTGACATAATAATGGAGTACATACGCCACCACGACGCCGGCAAGTGCTTCACGCCGGAAGAGGAAAAGGACCTTGCGGCCAAGGTGAAGGTAATCTACGACGAGTTCTCTGACTTCCGCAACGTCAGGTCGATGCTCAACATAATGTACCACACAGTGGAAAACTCTGGCAAGCGCGAATGCGCGACCATAGACGAGCAGGCCCTTGACGACACGATAAAGAACGTCTACCCAGGCCTTAGGATACGCGGAAGCGTCATGGATGTCCCAATATCGGACTTCATCAAGATCCGCCGAAACTGCAACGACATTACCACGCTAGAAGCCGGCGTACGCGACGCGGTGCGCAACTTGGTCAATTACGCCCACGAAGTCGGCGCCGTAGCCAAGCCGCAAAAGGCCAACGGTTCGGGATTTGACGTGATGTTCTCCGACCCCTACGGCACAAAAGTGGCCGTCGCCATAGTCATCAACCAGGACCACGCCAAGAGCTTTGAGCAGATATCAAACACGCTGAAAACAACGGGCTTTGTGGACAAGCTGGTCATCCTGACAAACGCCAACACGTCGGCAGGCACAAACGGCAGCGCGGTGGTCACGATGGATCGGTGCAAGATGATAGACCTCATCTACTTCAGCAACAAGTACAAGAACAGCGAGCTCGTGGAAGACGACTCGCAGCGCGCGCTGATGCTGGCCAAGTCCATCCGCATCTGCTAAAGGTTATTTTGCGGGATTGCGCAGTGATAGCAGATGCCCAAGCGGAACTTTGTGACGCTTGAAGAGTTCAAGGCCAACCTGCACAAAGAGGGCGCAACCCTCGTCGAGTTTGCGGGGGGCAAGGTTCCGTGCGTGCTGGTGAGCGCTAAAAAATACGACGAGATGCTGCAAAAAGTCTACGGCAAGAAAGTGGCGGCAGAAACGATGCTTGACATCTTTTACGATGGGCAGGACGTTTTTGTTGACGTGAACGTCAAGTTTGCCGGCACCGACTTTGAAGAGAACTTTTTGCTCTACGCAAATGACATGCTGGAATTTTTTGAGGCGCTTGCGGAAAGCGGACTCCTCGGGCTTGCGCCAAGCGAGAACACCTACACGAACTCGCAGAACGTCTTTATGATACAGCTTCCAAAAAAGGACGCGGCGGACAGGGCGCTTGTCATAATCAAGTCAAACGCCAAGAAGGCCATGAAGTAGCATGACTGATAAAAAAGACGAGGACATTCCTGAGGAGGACGACACCCACTACCAGCTGTACGGCAAGCGCGCGTGGGAAGTAGAGTACGGCGAAAAGTGCGAGAAGTGTGGCAAGCGCATCGACGAGTTTGGGTTCTGCGCGTGCGGGAGTGCACAATAAAATGCGACGGCCGGGATTTGAACCCGGGTTACCAGATTGGCAATGCACCAAAGACATTCAACAAACAAGAATTCATCGCATGGCTACAACAGCCAAAAGAACAAGGCGGCAAAGGTCAAGAACTTGACACGGCAAAAAACAACGCTTGCAGTGTAGGCAAGTTTATTGAAAGCGGTAAATCGCCTGAAGAGTTCGTAAATTCGTATGCAAATGCTTACACATACAACGGCGCATTTTTTGCTGTGAATCACTGGTGCGATTACACCGGCCAGCCAAGACTACGACTAAAGCAAAGACTATGCATACCTAAAAACCTGATAATAGCGCCCAAAGTCGAAGAAATGCAGCGTGTAATACGAGAGATTAAAGACAAGCACGTTAAGGCGTATATCGCACTGTGCGCAACTACTGGTTTACGGCCAAAACGACTGCTAAAAGCACGTTGGCACGAAATAGATTTTACAAACGGTTGGGTCAATATCAACGAGAGACATGGCAAAAAGGTTTACCGACCTAACCCTTTGCACCAAGACGTAGCTAGGCTGTTGCAAGAACTAAAGCAGACGGCAACAAGCGAGCGTATTTTTGACTTTACGTACCATAGGGTCGTAAACGCATTAAAGTCTGCAAACTCTACGATAAGGCCGAACAACTGCCGAGACTTCTTTTACAACTACGCTCGCAAGTCTGGCGCAGACCGTGATCAAATCGACTGGCTAGCAGGTCACAGCCTACCGGGCGTGAGGGCACATTATCTTGCAGACGAGCTGAAGCAAGAGTACGCGAAATTTGAACAGGCGTTTAGGCTGCTCTAGATTGATCAGCCGTGGTCTTTTTTAACATGAGAAGGCGGCACTAACATCGCCAAAGTTAAAGATTGGCAGACTAAAGATATTCTCGTGTCATTCACCTACAAAGAAGAAGACCCGTATCACGAGAGTAGAGTTATTCTTACGTCAGAAGGCGATGAATTCAAGATTCTGCTTCAAAGAAGGTTTGAACTGAACCCCAAAGAGATATGCTTTGAAATAAAAACAAATGGCGAACGTCTTGCTGGCAATTATGCAGAATTTCTTTTATTGCTTAAGGCATTACTTGCGATGCAGATTCATGACATCAACAATAAACTCTCGCCTGCGCTAGATATCGAAGAATACTTTACTAGGTATTTGCAAAACGTTTACCCTAACCTAAAACGCAAGCCAGACAAACGTAGCATAGAACAAGACAAAGAGATCTTTAGAGAATTTTATGATTCAGTGTTAGAGTCTGAAGACGACTTCGCAAAGCGAAAGAATATCGCGGTCACCACCTTTCGTAGTAAGCGAGAACGGTATGAATTACCACCCAAAAGCGCACTAGTGAGAGTGAGCAATAAGGCCGCTCGTGCCCTCGAATTCGGTAAAAAGAACTATATCTGCAAACATAAAGACTGCTGGCCGTGCCGACTAATTGAGCGAAGCTTGATGAAAAAATAACCTATTTTCGTCGTTCTAATCGCTAACTAACCGACTTGTCAAGAATACATGCATGTAGATGACAACGAAGCATAAGGTATTCTGGGGTTACGATAGTGAGTTTCTGATGTCTGGCCGTGCAAACAAGCCAGAAGATACTCAGTCGGTGCAATTCAGCAATGGCGATAAAGTCTTTGTCATAGAAGGTACAGACGAATTAAAGCGCTGGCTAGACAATCATCACCATATTAAAAGAATGTACTCTTTCGTGCTTTTGCCAGAGCTAGGCTCGCTGGTTTCGTGGCTTGGTAAAGAGCATGTTGAGGCAAAATACTTGGGCGCACAGTTGCGAGCTCACGTGACTTATCGCGGGTTTAATTGCTGGTTCTATGACACCCGGCCACTTCTAAACAGCTTTGGCTTATACAAGCTCGAAGATTGTGGCGAGGTTGTAGGCACACCAAAGCTTGACCGGCCTGCATGGCTGGGCATGAGGCACTGGCAAAATGAACAAGAGCACGATGGCTTTGTAAGGTATTCTGGCCAAGACGCATTAATTACCTCGAAAATAGTGGGCTGGCTGCATGAAAACTTCGGTATAGACCCGGCCGAATACGCCACTTCTGGCACATGGTCAAAGACTGAATTTAGGCTACCCCGACGACTGCAACTGCGCAAGAAGACAGCTATCGTGCCACCACTAGAGCGAATGGTCAAAAATATTTGCTTTGCAGGCAGGTCTGAATGCTTCGTAAACGGCTACAGCCCAAACGTTGTGTATAATGATGTCAGGTCGTTATACCCGACCTCAATAGCCGCTACACGCGCTCTAGAGATTACAGGCGCCGTGCCTTGCGGTGAAGATGAAGTGGTAATAGGCGACCCTGAACGATTCGGCTGGCTAGAAGGGGTCTTTGAGACAAATAATGACATGTGGGGGCTGCCTCTAAGAGGCAAGAACAACTTTTACGCGACCGGCATAATCACAGGGCTGTATCACAGCTTCGACTTGACCGCAGCCAAAGCGAAGCCGGTACACATTGCACGTACTTTCAAGCCGACATTTACAGACGACGATAAGATGCATGGTAAGTATGTAGGCCTGTTGATAAGCCGCTTAGACGGCAAAATGACAGAAATTGAGAAAATGGGCGCAAAAGCTCTGCTCAATTCTACTTACGGCAAGCTTGGTCAAGCAATACCAGTCATAGCGCCTACTAGCAACTTTTTCGCATTCTCTACGATACTTGCACATTCGCACTTTACCATGTCTCGATTATTTGATGCCTGCGCTACGCCTATACTTGGTACAGACACAGACTCGATTTTTTCACCCTCTGATATGTCTGGCAAACACTTCGAGTTGACAGACGGTGAGAATAGCATACCAATAACTCTCGACGTTAAAGGCAAAGGCGATCTCGTTTACTTCAGGTCAAAAAGCTACATACTGCTGAACGAAGACCAACAAGAACAATTACGAAATAATCAGAGAGTAGAAGGTGCTGTGTTCGGCCGTCATGGTTGGCAGTATTTCAAAGAAGACTTTTTCAAACTATTCGATGGCACTGTAACAGAATTGCATACACGCAAAGACATTAAGCACACACTTTCGACGAGAGAAAAAGAGGCTTTGAAGCTAGAGATCGGTCGCTGGCGAACCAAGCCTGAAACGCTAGTCTTGGCAAAAATCAAAGACCTGTTAAAGGTAGACACGAAACGTATGCGTGACATTTATGACAGCTACGGGCTCGTAATGTCTCACAAGTCTGCCGCAAGTAAGGCTTGGCCCATGAATGACATCGTAGAGATGCAAGACGACATGCTGGCATACCCACGGTTGGTGAAGAAGATAGCATGACATCGTTTAATGAAAACGATGTTAACGAATATCGCATGTTGACTTGCGGGTATCACCACAACAGCAACATGAATCGTTATCGTAGCCCTTTCTATGTCATGCAAACCGCGAAATTACGGCACGAATTTCGTACATCGCAAAATATGACTAATATTGCATGCACCGCTGTAATGCATCGCTCTAGGCCCGCCGAGCAAACATCTGGTCATCGGTTAGAAAAATCTTATAGTGAGGTTGTCGGGGTAGAATCATGCCGAGTATAGCGCCGTCAGACAAATTTT
>NZ_DASWIL010000035.1:0-26937 GCF_036397675.1 Nitrososphaera sp.
GTACGACACAAGCTGCTCCTCTACCTTCAGGATGTCCTCAAGCGCCACCCAGGGGGCCTCGGCCTCAAGGTGCGAGAACTCGGCCAGGTGCCTTACTGTCCTTGACTTTTCTGCCCTGAAAGAAGGTGTGAGGCTCCAAACGGGCCCAAGCGAAAATATCATCGCTTCCAAATATAGCTGCGCCGACTGCGACAAGTAAGCATCCTGGTCAAAGTATTGCAGCTTGAAAAGAGTCGACCCGCCTTCCACCGCGCCCTTGACTATGGTCGGCGCGGTGACCTCAATCCAGCCGTTTTCAACAAACCACTGCCTGCCATAATGCAGGACAGAAGCGCGCACCTTGGCAATCGATATCATCCTGCGTGTCCTGAGCGCCAGGTGGCGCTTGTCAAGCAACAGCTCGTCGCTCTGGTACTCGCCTATCGGGTATTCCTCTGCGACGCTGTAGACTTTTAATTCCGTGCCCTTTATCTCGTAACCGCCTTCTGGTGCCCTCTCGTCCCTGCTCACGGTGCCCGTTATCTCAACGGACGACTCAATGGTCAGATTTGCGACCTTTTCTGCAGGGAACACGCATTGGATGACTCCTCCCCTGTCGTCGCGCAAGAGTATGAACGCGCGCTCTTTTTGCTTGCGAAGCCGGTGGACCCAGCCGCGGATGGTGACCTCCTTTCCAGAAAAGCTGTCAGACTTGACGTCGCCCGCGCGCATGGGTGGTTTTTGCGACCCAGATTATTATAATGTTTTAAAAAATGAGGTCAGGGGGCTGTTGTGCCCCTGCCCTTTACAAAGAACGCCGCGGCGACGCCTCCGAATATTGCACCGAGAACTCCCACGAACATCCAAGTCTGGCTGCCGTCAAATGACAGCATCGGGGTGCCGGAACCAAAGGGGTTATCCTTTGCGTAGATCAGCCTTTCCTTTGCAAGAATGGCATTCTCTGTGCATTCTGCCCTTGCGATGCCGTATTCGTCGCATCTCTGCAGCTGTTCTTCAGACGGGGCGTTAGTCGAACTCCCTCCCACGCCGTATTGCGCATGCGCCTGCTGCGCAGGGCCGGCGACTGCCAAGAAAAGTCCGGCTGCTGCGAGTAGTGCTATCTGCTTTCTTTTTCTGTCCATGCATGAATTATCGCAGGCGCTCTGGATAATCCTGCGTTCCGGACGCGATTTTCTGCAAGTGTTCTGGTTCCAGAACGCGGTTCTCGTAACGGTACCTTGCCAGTATGTAGCCCAGAAAGCCGATGACTACCGCGCCTACAAGGGACATCGCGGCCGTTGCCAGCTCTGGCGACGCCACCGCGTCCCTGCCTGCCGCGGCCACTTTTTGCTCGGACAAGGTTACGGACTCTTCTATGGTCTGCTGGCCCATACTCCAAGGAGGCAATACCTCTACCTGGACGTGCGAAGGCTCTTGGACGTACTGGAACAAGAACGCACCCCCGGCTGAAAACACTGCAAGGGCCACCATGCCCGGGACGAGCAGCGGAAGCAAGCTGCGCACATCCCTGCTTTCAGTCTTTTCGGCCCTTTCAATCACGCTGAACTTCCACATCCTCGACACCTCAAGCCAGAGCACTCCTGCAGCGGCTGCAGGCACTACCACGCCGTAAACGCTCAAAGACGAGAGGTTGAAAGCCACGTACAGCACCGCGACTGCCGAAAACACCGTGGCATAGAACGCAAGCCGCGGGACTGAAAACCTGCCAAAATTAACGTACGATTCAAGCGCCTTTACCTTGACCTTTCTTGTTACAGAAACCCTGCCGTGCACATCTTTTGTTGCAAGCCTCATCCCCACCAGCTTTTCGACCTGGTAATCTGCGACGCTCGGGCTTGACAGGCCAAGGTCCCTCTGAATCGCCCTTATCCCGCTTGGCTCCTTTTTGCGCTGGAGGTACAAATAGACTTGCAGGGTCCTGCCAGAAAGCTTGCGCTCTATGTCTGAGTCTTCCACGGCATTTCTAGACAGAACGGCGATTTAAGGGGCGCTCGTCTGCAGGCCCGTTCTAGCGGTAGAACACATTATAATTGCGCACCGCGTCAGCTGTGGCATTGGCAAAGGGCTGGAAGCGCCTTTCGCGGAAAAAGGTGTTTGAGGCAAGGGACAGCAAGACCGTCTACCTGGAGCTTTTCCAGGACACGGTCAGGACTACAAATGGCAGGACCCTGCGTTACACGCACTACAGCTCTTCCGATGTGGTAGTCGTTGTGCCGTTCCTTGACGCAAGCCGCATCGTCATGATTCAGCAGTACCGCTACCCCTTGGGCAAGGTGCTGCTGGAATTTCCGGCCGGCCACGTGGAAAAAAACGAAAGCCCCCTTGCCACTGCCATGCGCGAGCTTCAGGAAGAGACCGGCTATCGGGCAAAGAAGGTAGAACACGTCTATGACTATCACCCGTCAGTCAGCAAGTCGAGGCAGACAGTTCATGTCTTCAGGGCGACCGGCCTTGCAGACGGCAAGACCGACCACGACAGCACCGAGGACATCAACGTAGAAATTGTAAAGGTCCGGGACTTGGCAAAGATGATACTCGAGAAAAAGGTGGAAAACGCCGGGACGCTCGTAGCTTACTTGCTGTGCTGCACCGGAATGAAAATAAGCGGCAAAAGAGGCAGGAAATGACATGAAGGCGATGGTGCTCGACAGGCTTGCGCCCATAGAGACGCGGCCTTTGAAACTGAAAACGCTTCCGACTCCTGGAATAAGGAGGAGAAACGACGTGTTCATAGAGATAGAGGCATGTGGCGTCTGCAGGTCCAACCTGCACATGATAGAGGGCGACTGGAAGAACTACGGCTCGCCCTCGACCCTGCCGGTGATTCCAGGCCACGAGATAGTAGGCGTCGTCAAAAAGGTGGGCGAAGGCGCGTGGAAAGTAAGGGTGGGCGACAGGGTGGGGATACAACCATTGTTCAGCTCATGCCTGAAATGCGACTATTGCAAGGCCGGCAAGGAGCACCTGTGCGACGATGCCGAGATAACTGGCGAGAGCGTGCAGGGCGGGTACGCGGAATACATTGTTGCAAGCGAGGAATTCGTGACGCCCATACCTGACAGCATCGACTCACCCCACGCCGCGCCGCTGTTCTGCCCGGGGATAACCGCGTACAAGGCAGTCAAGGCAAGCGAGCCGGCAAAAGGCAGGTCTGTCGGCATATTTGGCGTGGGGGGAGTGGGCCACCTTGCGGTACAGCTTGCCAAGATGGAAGGCTCCCGGGTCGTCGCCATATCAAGGGCAAAGAAGCACCTCGACCTTGCCAAGAAACTCGGCGCTGACAATGCCGTCGCTTACCAGGACTCTGCAGAGCAGTTCGTAAAGGCGCTCAAAAAAGACGAAGGGCTTTTGGACAGCGCAATAGTGTTTGCGCCTTCTGAAAATGCCATAGACGCGGCGGTCAAGTCGGTCAAGAAAGGGGGACTTGTGGTAGTCGGTGTCGTCGGCAACATCCCCAACTTCTCCGCCTTCGATGAAAAGACAATCCGCGGGACGGTCATCGGCTCGAGGCAAGACATGGCAGACCTTGTGAAACTCGCAGCGCAGGGAGACCTGAAAGTAGTGATAGAGACACACAAGCTGGCGGAGGCAAACGAGGTCCTTGCGCGCCTGAAAAAATCAGAGGTAGAGGCGCGCGCGGTGCTGGTGCCCTAAAGGACAAAGTAGATGAACGCGTAATAGATCGCGATGTTCGCGGCCGTTATCACGCTCCCTATCTTGGCAAACTCAAAGTAGGAAAACGCGCGCACCCCGCGCGCTTCGGCCGCCTCGATAACGATGACGTTGCTGGCAGCGCCCAGTATAGTCAGGTTGCCGGCAACAGTGCTAGCCGCCGCGAGCATCAGCCACTGCGCGACGTGCTCCTCTCCAAACCCGCTGTCGATCATCACAAAGTTGTAGAGGGCCACAAACGGCACGTTGCTGAGCACCTGGCTCAGGGCAAGGCTCGCGGCCGTTATCACGTTGATGCTTTGCGCCTCGTCGGCGGGGCTTGGGTCCGGCAGCCAGCCCGTGATTATCGATACGGCTCCTGACTGCCACATCGACGACGTGACCACAAACATCGCCGCAAAGAACACGAGCACAGAATAGTCCACGTTCCTCAGAAGCTGCGTCCGCTCTGAAGAAAGGGCGTACAGCGCCGCCGCGCCCAGCATGGCCACGATGCTGATGCTGAAATCGGCAACCTTGTAGACGTGCAACAATTCTGAAACGAGGAATCCACCAAGCGTTGCTATCGTTATGTAAACGGCTATCCTCGCCTGCCTCGGGTTTGCGATGCTCTCGCCTCCGACTACCTCTGCGGCGACCGGCGCATACTGTAGCTTGCTTGGAAGGTCCTTTCTGAAATACGCCTTCAGGATGTAGTACGTGACAAAGAGGTTTGCGACCGTCGGGACAGCCAAGTAGAAAAGAAAAGTCCTGAACGGCAGCTCGAAGCCGCTATCGATGGCTATGAGCAGGTTTTGGGGGTTTCCAATCGGCGTCATGACGCTCCCGACCGTGACGCCAAACGCAAGCGCAAGTAGCAGCACCGTTGGCTTTATGCCGGCGTGTTTTGCGACAAGGATCGCAAGCGGTATGCCAAGGAGCGCGATCGTGTCGTTTACTAAGAAAGCCGAAAGCACGCCCATGCCGACGACAAATGCCATCAGGAGCTGCGACGGGGTCTTGGCCCATGACAGCATCTTCATGGCTATCAGCCTGAGCACGCCTGCCCTCTCGAGGGCCGAGACTATGCTGAACATGCCAAAGAGGAACGCTATCACCTCGAGGTTGACCGCCTCGTAAACGCCTTGGATGTCTGTCACCTGCAGGCCCACCATCAGGGCCGCGCCAATGAGCATCGCCACCCATATCGGGACGCCAAAGCGCCCGCGGCCTATTATCAGGACGTACACCACCGAAAACACCGCAAGGGCGACGTACTCCTGCATAGCCGTGGGGGAATGGCGCGTGGCTATAACCCTTCCTGGCTGCGTGCACCGGATTGCGTAAATACGAGTTGCGCGCTTATGTACGCGGGTGAACCGTTGTCCGACAAGTCGCTCTGGGAACTAAAGGAAGCAGCCAAGTGGTCAAGCAACCCTCAGGAAATGAAAGACGCCATTTCAAAGCTGTCAGCGCGGGGCGCAGAGGCGCTGCCATCGCTTGAAGAGATATTGAGCGTCACAGCCTACGAAGACATCAAGTCTGCGTGCATCGATGCCATCAAATCAGCCAAACGTGAAGCGAAGGAGCAGGTAAAGCTTGCTGACCTTCCTCCCTGAATTTTTTAGTTTAGTTTTACAACCTGCGCGTATGACTTCGTAACCGGTGGCCTGCCTATGAGCCGGCGCCAGATCCTCTCTAATGAATTCCTTGTCGCACGGCCTGCAATGGTACGATTCTTTGATGAAAAGTACCGGAAAAGCACATTCTATAGGACTTGCAGGCCGGGCGGTTAAGCATTGCTGAACGCAGTTAAGTGCCCTTTTTATCTTATGGATGCCATCTCTGCAGTATGAACATTGCCGAGACCGAGGTCGTTTCTATTGCAGTCGCTAAAACCTGCGGGTGCAAGGACTCGAAGAAGATAGCTTATACCTTCACAGACCAGTACCATTCACTCTGCATTGACAAGAGGGACGTCATAATGGCAGAGATTGACGCGTGCGAGCGGCTGCTGAAGTACGCGCAGGACGAGTCTGACAAGTGCGCCGTAGAAAAAGAGATAACCGAGCTCCGCATGGCGCTTGACCTGATGCCGTGATTACAGGAACCTTCCAAGCCCTTTTGTGAAGAGCAGGAACGTAGCTGCCGACGGAGGCACAAGCCCGAGCATTAAGTAGTTGGGGCCCTCGCTGCCGGGGATGTTCAGCTCTTTTATCATCACGATGATGCCAAAGAATGAGACAAGAAGAGTCGTCGCAAAGAACAGGGCAGCGCCTATCATTATTCCGAGCACTCGGAGGTCGTGATTTTTTGCTGCCTGCACAGAATTGCATACCCGCCCTTGCATATTAGAATTGCCAAAAAACCAGTCGTAAGCTATCTTCTTCTGCTCAAGGCCCGTCAAGACCTTCACGCCGTCGCTGTAGTAGTCCTAGCAAGTTCAGTGATGCTTTCAATATTTGTTCCGCAACTATCAGACTTCTAAATGGTACCTAAGTATTATTCGGAGTTTGGCTTCATGGTCTTCGAATGTTTCTGCAAGTACCTTAAATTTTTGACAGCGTAGTAATTCTTACATTGAATACCGCTGATAAGCATGACTACATTTTTGGAACGACGGGCGGAGAGAACCGCTTTGCTTGGCTTCAAGGGGCACTGATCGGTGACATTCAGCTTTTTGTGAACGGGATTGTTAAAGGACCGGCGGGAGGAAATCTAGCAATTCCTATACTTGTTAACACTGGAATGGAGCTAGCTGCAGCCCTCTATACTGGACGAACAAGCTATATGACCGGTAGAAGGAAGGCCGTGGCGGAAGATGATGTCGCCAAATTCATCAAAGACTTTTTTCCCAGTAACGCACAGTTAATTCCGCACGTAATCTGGGACAGCATTAGGAACGGCATAAGTCATCTGTTCAGCCCAAAGAGCGTCAAGTATTCAGGCTACACAGTGGATTTCATGTTTTACGTAGAACGTAGAACAAAGGCATCGCATATTGAGATTGATAGGACAGCGAAATATATTCACATTAATATCAATAGCATAGAATATTTTCAGATTTTTGAACGTGCAGTATCCAAGTACGAGAAGGCGCTACGGGCGCATGATGACCTTCAGAATAACTTTATTGACGCTTGGAAATCTATAGAAACTCATAGGAGAGATGCCGATACTGATCAACAGAAAGGAAGAGAGATACGTCGTCTCATCGCTGCATTTGGCAGTTCAAATAGCATCAATCTCTTTTGATTGCATCTCCACTCTCTTCCACGCATGAGTTTTGATTTTTTATTTATATGGCCGGGGCGCCACTTACCTCATTCGGGAAGTGCGCTTTGACTGGGAAAGAGAAGTGGCAGATTACCATAGCGCTTGAAGGAATGCCTCTCTTTGCATGGAAGCCATTCAAGCTGCAAGTCGATGGCATTGAGATTCAGCTTCGCCGATCGGCAGATGATGGTAAAGACAAGCCAATGGCATCTGTCGAGATTGAAACTGATGAGCCAGAGATGATAAAAATTTTGGCTTTTGAGCGGATCGATAAAGTGTTGGCAAAAATAAGCTTCGCCCTTGGCAGGTCGGTAACTAGAACTAACGAAAAATATTACCTTCAGCTGGAGCCCAAATCTGATGCTCCAAAGTATGATTGGGGGTGGCAAATCCATCGTACAATGATGGAAGGTGAAGCCTTTGCGGTCGCGGATTATGAGAACATTTTGAATACGACTTTAGCAAGGATCGCAAACCTGTCCCTAGAAAAACGAGCAGTCTTCAATAAAGCCGCTGCTCTGTACAGAGAAGCATTAAGTCTAGAAAACCCGAATGTTGCGCTCATAATTTATTTCAGTAGCATAACTCCGGTCGTTCGAGATACTCTAGGAGTTGCGAAAGTCACCACTGAAGACCTAAAGAGAGCGTTGCAGCAAGTTTCCACTATGGAACAAGCAAAATTCTCAGACCAATTCGACAGAATGTACGGCAACGTAGACGGAAGGTCGGCTGTAGATCATGGATGGGCAGACATAACTGATCCTTTGACATTTGGCAATGCCACAATGTATGTTAATCTGATGATGTATTGGACAAGGTCACTCATTCGAAAGTACGTGGATGATAATCAACCAAAGCTCTAAGCGATTGGCTCTAGTCGGTCTCCGCATCGCCAAACTAGACACTGACAGCAAGTGCAAATTGACAGGCTGTGCACAAAATTGACATCCAGTTTGCACGCCTACACTAACTTGATCATGAGAGATAAGAGCCTTAGGTGGGATTCGGACCCACGACCTAGGGTTTACGAAACCCTCGCTCTGCCAGGCTGAGCTACTAAGGCAAAACGTAAAGTGCTCGTTGGACGGCCATTATATTCCTTCGCGCTATGTTAAATACCCGCAAGCAAAATTTCAGAAGGATGAAGGTGTCCATATCCGGCGTCAGGGGGGTATACGGGCAGGACCTGACACTGAACGAGGTCTCACGTTTCTCCTCGCTCTTTGCCGGCATTGCAGGAGCAAAATGCATTCTTGCGCGCGACACCAGGCCTTCCAGCCGGATATTATCTCAGGTTGTTTCAGCATCATTGACGTCTGCAGGAGTCGACGTTTACGACCTCGGCGTCGCGCCCACGCCCGCGGCGTTCCGGGAAGCGCGTAAATACGGCGCCGGCGTCATGGTGACTGCTTCGCACAACCCTCTTGAATGGAACGGGCTGAAATTCATCGTGCAGGGGCGTGGGCTTTTTGAAGACGAGCTGGCAAAGATGCTTGCATCAAAACCGTCAGCTGGCGGCCGGTTCGGCAATGAACACGCTGCGACCACGACCTATGTCGACGACGTGGCCATGCTTATCGGCGCAGGCGACTCCCAGGTTGCACTAGACTGCGGGGGCGGCGCTTCCTGCGGCTATGCAGAGCAGTTGTTCAAGAAACTCGGCATGAAACACATCAGCATAAACGGCGTCGCCGGCTTCTCGTCGCGGGGCCCCGACCCGACTGTCGACGAACTGGCAGACCTGCGTGCGCTAGTAAAAACAAACGGACTCGACTTTGGCTTTGCTCTTGACCCGGACGGCGACAGGCTGGTGGTGGTCAAGGACGGCGAAAAACTGAACCCCGACGCCACCGTGCTCCTGTGCATCGCCCGGGCGGCCGAGATGGGGGTCAAGAAGTTTGTCGCAAGCATCGACTCTAGCGTGGCAATCGACAAGTACGTCAAAAGTCACGGAGGCAAGATTGCGCAAGCAAAGGTGGGCGAGGTTAACGTCGTGAAAAAGATGCTCGAGACGGGCGCGGAGGCCGGCGGCGAGGGGAGCAGCGCCGGCTTTATTATGTCCAAGTTCAACATGTGCCGCGACGGCCTTTTGGCGGCGGCCACGATAGCGACGCTTGACAAAAAGGTGATCGCAGACTGCCTTGCCTTGGCTTCCCAGTTTTCACAGATACGGACAAAACTGCCGGCCGACTCGGCGCTGCACGTTAAAGTAATAGAAAAACTCCCTGACATGTTGAAGGCAGAGTCGGCGCAGCTGATACTGGGCGACGGGGTGAAAGCGATAATCGACGAGGACTCGTGGGCGCTAGTCAGGCCGTCAAACACCGAGCACGCGATCCGCGTCTCCGTAGAGTCGCGCGCAGGCAAGGTCGAATCATTGTTCAAGAAGATAAGCGAGAAGGTTCAGCGCGCCTATGACGAAGCCAAGTGAGAAGGACGTGATCGGCATCTTCTCGTCGGTGCTAGGCATTGCCGACCTTGACGATGTGGCCGCAATCCCGCTTGGCAAGAAAATGCTTGTCTTCAAGACCGATATGCTGGTTGGGGCGACAGACGTGCCGGAGCAGATGACGCCCCGGCAGGCAGCGAGAAAGAGCGTCGTAGCGTGTGCAAGTGACTTTGCCGCCAAAGGCGCAAGGCCAATGGCTGCGATGATATCGCTTGGTCTGCCCCGGGGCATAACGCGGGGATACGTCGAGGAGCTTGCAAGGGGCTTTAAAGCCGCGTCGCACGAGTTTGGCGTGAAAATAGTCGGGGGCGATACCAACGAGGCCCGAGACCTCGTAATAGACTGCAGCATGATAGGCCTTGCAGACAAGATCCCACCAAGGTCCGGAGCAAAGCCGGGCGACGTCGTGGTAGTGTCTGGCCTTTTCGGCTACCCTGCCGCCGGCCTTGCCATCCTGATGAATGGCGCAAGGGCGACCGGGCAGTTCCGCAAGCATGCCGTGGATTCTGTGCTGGAACCGCGGCCGCGGCAGGACTTTGCCGTCCTTGCACGGTTTTTCTCGTCGTCCATCGACTCGAGCGACGGCCTTGCAGCTTCAGTGTACGAGATAGCGGCTCAGAGCAGGGTCGACATTCATTTTGACTATGAAAAAGTCAAGGCGGCAGGCGTCGACGAGTTTGCTCGCGCAAACAATCTCGACCCGCGCAGCGTTGTGTGTTTCGGTGGCGAAGAGTACGAGATCGTTGCCACCATCCCGAAAAAGTCGCTGCCAAAAGCAAAGGCGCTTGCGAAAAAGGCCGGTCTTGCCCTGCACGAAGTCGGCACCGTGAAAAAAGGGTCAGGGAACGTTTACACTAACAAATCCTTACTTGAAAACCGTGGCTACCAGCACCTTGGGTAACATTTTACTATTTGCGCCGAAGACAACTACCGTGTTTGGCAAGGCAAGGTGCAAGATATGCGGCGACAGCGTGAGGCTTGTGCTAAAGCACCTGAACGACAAGCACCCAGAAGTGATGGCCGGTAACAAATCGAGGGAAAGCATGGACAAGCTGGTCAAGAAATACTTTGAAGATGCGTAGAGCTGGCACAAAGAAGAACCTTCCAGATGTCATTTAGCCCAGAATAGCAAATCATTGACGGATATTGAAAAGAACGCCCCTTGTAATAATTGTCATAATAGCTGGGGCCGCAGCCGGCTTGGCCGCCGCGCTCTTTCCTGACCCTAGCACGGGAAGACCCGCCGTGAATGGGGGATGCCGTCGCTTCGCGACGACGCGCTCAGGGTGGAAATTGTCGCCGAAGGAAGGCCTAGCCCCGACGACAACCTCTGCATGCTGTCGTTTCAGGACGGCAGAATCTACAGTCTGACGCAAGGCTGACAACGTTTTTAACCCTCTAGAAAGACGATACTGCCTGCATGTCCGAAGTAGACGAAATCACCCAGACTAGGTGGGGTGTAGCCCACATCTTTAGCAGTTACAATAACACGTTAGTCCATATCACCGACACGAGCGGGAGCGAGACAATCTCGTTCAGCTCCGGCGGAAGACACGTCACCGCCGACAGGTACGAGTCGTCGCCTTATGCTGCGATGAAGTCCGCTGTAGCAGCCGCAGACGTTGCCAAGTCAAAGGGCATCACCGCGCTTCACATCCGAGTCAGGGCGGTAGGCGGAGTCGGGCCGAGGATCCCCGGCCCGGGCGCGCAGGCAGCCATTAGAGCATTGGCGAGGGCCGGTTTCAGGATAGGCAGAATAGACGACGTCACCCCGATACCGCACGACACGACGAGAAAGCCGGGCGGAAGAAGGGGAAGAAGGGTCTAGAACTGGCGCATTTCTTGCGCCGCTTTTATCTGCGCACAACATCCTCTGTTTTTCAATTGCGAGGCAAGCCACGCGATGAACTTGTCCTCGAACTTTCTGCCCTTTGACCTGTCAACCTCGTACGAGTTGACAGAGTAGATCCTTTCCACGAACTGCCCCGACAAAAAGAGTTTGGCAAAGGCCCAGCCGGCCCGCTCAAGCGGCGGGTCGAGCGCGTACTGGTCTTTCAAGCCGTACGACTCTTGCAGTTTTGCCATCAGGTCTTTTGCTATCCCTGAATCTTGCTCAAAGGACGTCGTTTGGAAATCGAGTATGAAGGTGCCTAGAGGGTCATTCATTCTGCTTCAGCTTTTCAGAAAAGGAGACCAGCTTACCGTCCTGCTGTATCCTGATGGACGTGTCTATCCTCACCTTCAGGCCGACTGACCGGAAAAGCGAGAGGAGCTCGCCGCCGGAGATCCTCTCCTGCAGCTCGCCTGAAATTATTAGCTCGGTTATTCTTGCAACAATCGCTTCTGTCTGCGCAGGGTACTGCGTGTACGCAGCGTTGAGCACTTCGTCGCCCCTGTCGTACAGGTACGAAGCGATCGTCTCTTTTGGAGACTTTGGCTTTTTCTCCGGCACGCTCTTGGCCCGCTCCATAGCTGCCGCCTTTTCCTTCATCTCCTTGAGCTTGCGCGCCTTGATTATCTCTATGTCAGGGTCCTCGCTCATCCCTTTATCACTCCTATTGGAACCAGCCTTGCGACCTTGGTGGCGATGCCGAGCTCGTGCGAGACGTTTGCGACCGCATCCACGTCCTTGTACGCTTCCGGCGTCTCTTCCACCACGCCCTCGCGCGTTAGCGCTTTTACGT
Source organism: Nitrososphaera sp. (assembly GCF_036397675.1). Classification (GTDB taxonomy): domain Archaea; phylum Thermoproteota; class Nitrososphaeria; order Nitrososphaerales; family Nitrososphaeraceae; genus Nitrososphaera. The sequence continues at coordinate 12,061 of NZ_DASWIL010000035.1, forward strand.
ATATTCCCCTCGATTCCAGCGCGCCCCTGACGCCTTCTGCCGTATAGCTCCTCTTTGCGGCGGACCTTGACATGGTCCTGCCAGCGCCGTGCGCGGTCGAGCCAAAGCTGAGGTCCATTGAATTCTTGCCGCCAAGCAGTATCCAGCTTGCGGTGCCCATCGAGCCGGGGATTATCACGGGCTGCCCAAGGTTGCGGTACTTTGCGGGGACCTGCTCCATCCCTGCTGGGAACGCTCTGGTGGCCCCCTTGCGGTGCACGACGACGTCGCGGGTGCCCTCGCCGTCCACCCTGTGGCGCTCGACCTTGGCTATGTTGTGCGCCACGTCGTAGACAAGGTCCATCTCAAGGCCGCCCCGCCCGAACACCTTCTCGAAGGTCTTGCGCGTCCAGTGGGTTATCATCTGCCGGTTTGCCCAGGCAAAGTTCAGCGCAGAGTACATGGCCTTGCGGTAGTTCTCGCCCTCTTTCGAGTTGTTTGGCACGCACGCCAGCTCTCTGTCAGGCAGGGTTATGTTATACCTACGAAGTGCGGCTTCTGAAACGCGGAGATAGTCCGTGCATATCTGGTGGCCAAAGCCCCGCGAACCACAGTGTATCAGCACCGTCAGCTGACCCTCTTTTTCGATGCCCATTGCCTTTGCGGCCCGCTCGTCAAGTATCCTGTCGACCTTCTGCACTTCCAGAAAGTGGTTGCCAGAGCCAAGCGACCCGAGCTGCGGCGCGCCGCGCTTTCTTGCGGTGTCAGAGACACTTGCCGGGTCGGCGCCCTGCATTGTGCCGTTTTCCTCGCACACCTCCGCGTCGTGCTCGGTGCCGTACCCACGCTCTACCGCCCATCTGACGCCTTCAACAAGAAGCTCGTCAAGCTCTGCCTTGGTCAGCCTGATTGCACCCTCGCTTCCCACTCCTGAGGGTATAGACCTGAAAAGCTCGTTGACAAGGTCCTTGAGCTTTGGCCGAAGGTCGCTTTCCGTCAGGTTAGTGCGCACAAGCCTCACGCCGCAGTTGATGTCATAACCCACGCCGCCGGGGCTGATGACCCCCTCCTCGACGTCGGTCGCCGCCACGCCACCGACGGGAAAGCCATAACCTTCATGTCCGTCCGGCAGGACGACGATGTGCTTTCTGACGCCCGGAAGCGTCGCAACGTTTGCAGCCTGGTCGATGGTCCTGTCCGTGACCATCTTTGACATCAGTAATTCGTTAGCGTAAATGGTGACTGGCACCTTCATGCCTCGCGAGGCATCAGGGTCTATCTTGAACTCCATGTCGCTCACTTTTTTGACCGTGAGGCCCGTTCTAGTTGAAAACCCGCTCAATTCTACACAGAATCACTGCAGAGTCGTTATAAATCTTGGCGGTGGTGCAAGATTTATTTCCGCCACTGTGCGCTCTTTACTGTGCCAATATTGCCCATAGACTCGGGACGCTACGGTAGCAAGGAGATGCGCGACATTTTTGGCGACGGGCGCCGACTGCGATACCAGCTGGACTTTGAGGCCGCGGCCGCAAAGGCGCAGACCAGGATAGGCATGATCCCGCAAGGAGCGGCGCGCGAGATAGCGGCGGCCTCCAGGTCGGGCAGGGTGACGCTTGCCCGGGTCGCAAAACTTGAAGCGGCAAGCGAGCACGACACGGCGGCGATGGTCGAGGCCCTGAGCGAGCAGGTGTCAAAGAGCGCCAAGCCGTGGGTTCACTATGGGTTGACCAGCAACGACGTCGTCGACACGTCGACGTCGATGCAGATGCGCGACGCGTTTGCAATCATTGAAAGAAAGGTGGCTAAACTTGCGGTCCTCATTTCACAAATGGCTGCGAAATACAAGAACCTGCCAGCAGTCGGCAGGACGCACGGCCAGCACGCAAGCATCATGGCTTTCGGGCTAAAGTTTGCAGTCTGGGCGTCTGAAATGGCACGACACGTGGAGCGCATTGAGCAGGGCAAAAGGCGGTTCCTTCTCTGCAAGACCCGGGGCGTCGTCGGCACCGGCTCGCTCATGGGCAACAGGGCCCTTGACGTTGAAAAATCGGTGGCGTCGTCGCTTGGCCTTTATCCTGTTGACGCGGCGACGCAGGTCGTCCCACGGGAGCGCTACGCAGAGATGCAGTTTCTGATGGCCCTTGTCGGCTCGACCCTTGACAAGATGGCAGTCGAGATCCGCAACCTGCAGCGCACAGAGATAGCAGAAATGGCAGAACCCTTCAAGAAGGGGCAGATGGGCTCAAGCGCAGTCCCGGTAAAGCGCAACCCGATAAAGAGCGAGCGCGTGTCTTCGCTTGCCAAGATGTTAAAGTCGCTGGTCTCAGTCTCGATGGACAATATTTCATTATGGCACGAGCGCGATTTGTCGAATTCGGCAAACGAGCGATTCACGCTCCCGATGGCCGCAATACTGCTTGACGAGATGCTCAACGCGATGACAAAGGTGGTGTCGGAACTGAAGGTGGACGAAAGGCGCGTGACTGCAAACTTGGAGATGACAAAGGGGCTGATATTTGCCGAGTTTGTGCTTGAGGCGCTTGTGAAAAAGGGCGTCGCAAGGTTCGACGCTTATCGTGATATCCAACGCGTCGCCTTTGCAGCGCTTGAATCAGGCGAGCACTTTCTTGATGCAGTTTCAAATGACGAAAGCATTGCAACGCGCCTGACAAGAAAAGAGATAGCCGCAATCTTCAAGCCCAAGAACCACCTTGCGGCGTCAGAAAAGATAATCTACAATGTCGCAAAACTTGTAAGAGAAAAGTGCCGTCGGTGAGATTTGAGCTCACGACAGCTCCGTCTTCAGCGGAGTGCTCTCCCAGGCTGAGCTACGACGGCACCGCTGTGACTGATTTTCGCATCATATATAATCGTTAGACAAAAAAGTGCCGGAGGCGGGATTTGAGCCCGCGACCTTACGATTATGAGTCGTACGCTCTAACCAAGCTGAGCTACCCCGGCACGCCCAGCAAGCGTACTGCAATGTGAAACTTTGCAGTAGATTATATATTCTATTCAAATGTTCGCCGCACGTCGCCTTCAAGCACGCCCGCGCCTGTGTGCAGCCGGTCGATATGCTTTGAGAGCGCCTCTTTGCTGTCATACGGCAATTCGCAGTAGGGGCACACCACTTTTGCAGAACTGATATCCTTGATGTACGCTATCGCCTTCGGGTTTATGATACAGGCCGGAGTCCCAGCGAGCGCAGTCTCTGCAGTAGCCGCACTCGACATGTGTATCTTTTCAAAAATGTCGTCCCGGTATACCATGCCAAGCACAGCGGAATGCGAGCTCACTATCATCTGCCGGACGATGTGCTTGTCCATCGTCCCGAGCGTGTCTTGCACCGACGTTTTCGGGTCAACTGCAAGCACAGGGCTTGTCATTATCTCGCGCAGGCGCACCTTGCCGGGGTTCTTGCCCTGCGACATGACCTTGAACAGGATGTCGGTCTTGCTCACGATGCCGACGACCTCTCCCTGGTGCGAGACAAGCACACTCCTTACGTTCTTCTCCTGCATCTTTTGCAGCGCCTCATCGACGGACCTGTCGCCCTCGACGATGGCTATGTTCGTGTTGATAAAGTTCTCTATCGGGCGTGAAAGGAGCGACGATATGTCCGTCCCAGAGCTCATAACAAGATCTCACTCCCCGCTTTATTTAAGCGTGGCGTGGAAAATCTACAAACGCAGTGATACTATCAGGGCTGCCTCCCCTCGAACCTGAGTTTTATCAGGTTCTGGCCGCCTGCCTTTCGTATTTCGACAAGTTCTTCGCGCTCTAGGCGCTTGACAAGCCTCCACACCGTGGTTTTAGGCAGCTGAAACCTTGTGCGCACCTCGCTCTCAAACGCTGCGCCCTCGCTCTGCGCGAGGAACACGAGCACGTCGCGGTCTTCCTGCCTCAGGTGCGGCTTCTCTTCTATTATCCTGTGCACAATGCCTGCCAAAAGCGTCTTGTCGACCTGCGACTCGGGTACTCCTGTCGGCCTGGGCACCAGTTCTGCGGCAGGGATGTCTGGCTTGCCCGGGACTGTAGGGGCCGACACTGGCCAGTGCACGGGCTCAGAGGAATCCCGTGGTGCAATGTCCGGGTTAGCGTACGTGGCCTGCTGCCTTGGCGATTGCCTTTTCTTTATCACGTAGAACGCGCCGGCGATGGCGCCTGCAACCGCCGCGCCGATGCCGTACGGCCAGACGTTCTGCCGCGCCTCGCCTATGGCCCTGACGGCATCTTCTGCCGAGTCCGCGGCGCTGGCGTAGTCGCCGTCCTCAAATTGCTGATCTGATTGCTCAAACAGCGCGTTGGCCCCGGCCGTGTCACGGTTTTCAGCCTCTGCCTGAGCTATCCTTGTTCTGGCCTCATCCCTGGCCGCTGTAGCTGCGCCAAAGTCTTCGACGGTGGCCTCCACCAGGCCGCTTGCCTGCGTGGCCAGACTTTCAGCGTCGACAAACTGACCCGCGTTATATGCCCCTATCGCGCTTGCAAGCAGTTCCTGCGCTTTGGTAAGAATTATGCTAGGGTTGTCCCTCCTTGTCAGGTTGATTGAAGTCGTGGCAAAGGTAATGGCTATGTCTGCCGCCTCTTCTGTGCCGAGGAACCCGATGATGTAGGTGACGGTGGCGTTGCCCGCCCTGAATGTCAGGAGAGTCTGGCTCCCGATCTGCGTGATGGTAGGCACGTTCTCTCCCCACTGGAGGGGCTTGCTGTCAGCCGGCATCTTTAGTGAAAAGCTGACGGGGGAGTCGATGGCAAACGTCCACTCTCTCCCACTCTTGCCAACCAGGTCGGGTGTCGAGTAGCTGATCCTGATGTCGGTCGCGCCTGCCGGGGTAAGCATTAGCTCGTTGGGGCTTGCGCCGGTCTTAGAGATCACAAACTTGTCCTCAAAGTCTGTGACAATGAGGTCGCCTATCGTATTCCCGAACAGCTTGACTGGAACCTGGTCGGCAAGCGGGTCTGCCACCTTTACGTCGTACTCTATCAACGCGTCGCCGTCCGAGAAGAGCACGATAAAAAGAGAGTCAGGCGTGTAGCCCTGCTGCGCGTACGCGCTCTCTGAGCCTGTGAGTGCTAGGAAGAGGAACGCGACAACCAGTATCCTTGGAACGGCAAGTTTGTTGCGATGTGTCCAAGGATTCCAAGGTTTCCAAGAAGTCATCAAAAATTGTACGGAGTAAAAAAGAATGAAATAACGATTTAAGTCTTCTGGCATCAGAGATAAAACCGCGCGTAGTTTTTGTCGTGGTAGTCCTCTACCCACTTGAACTTGCGCTGTAGAGTTGCCGTGTACACCTTGGTCCAGTCAAGCTCAACGTGGTTGAGCCAGGCTTTCATGACGCGTGGGTCGATGTAGTTGCGAAGCGACGTGCCGAGGTTGTAGTCGCGCGTCTCCTGCTGCAGCTTCAGCTGCATTTTCATCTTGGCAAGCCTCTCACTGAGGCGCCTTTCCTGGAGCTCCGTCTTCCACTTTCTGGCGGCGAGGTCCCGCTCTAGGCTTGCAATTGCCCCCTTTTTCTTGGCGACTGCCTCTTCAAACTTTTCAGTCGCCTTCTTGGCTGCAGGGTTCTTGGGGTCAACACCTTTTTTGTGGTTGCACTCGATAGCGGCCTTCAGGTTCGCGGACTTGGCGACGTAAATCTTGTCCGGCTCGGGCGAGTTTTTCTCCACCTTTATGGGCGAGTTGACAAACGCCTGCTGCACCACCTTGGTGGCTATGCAGGTCCTGAACACCTTGGCCGTGAGGCCCGGCATTATGGTCTGGAAGAACGCGTTTACTTTGCGCGAGTTGATGTCGTCAAATATGGGCTCGTCGGGCTTTTTGCCCTTCATGAACTTTTTCAGGTTGTCGTGCAGCGCATGCGTGTCTTCGCTTGTCACGTCAAGTGTCTTCTGCCAGGGCACGCTGTCCTTGCCCAGAAAGTTGAACTCTATCTGCTGCCGGCCGTTGGCTTGCGGGAACTTGATGTGCTCCACCCTGAGAGTGCTTGCGCCCACCGTGTCAGCCTCATCTGGGTCCTTCTCATCGCCGACCCTCATCGCAAGCTTGAATATGAGATAAGCCGCAGTCGCGGCCCTGTCGCCGGAGTTTTTCATCCTGCGGATGATCTCTTTCTCTATCTTGGGCAGCTGCTTGGCAAGTTTTTTCGCCTTTTCGTACTTGGCCCTGTCGTTGTCCTGCCTGATTGCAGCCGAGTCATGGAGCCACACGTACTTGCGCTTGTCGGTCAATTTTTCAATCCAAGTCGCAAGCCAGGTCGACGTTTGATCGTGGACTATCTCCTTCCACGCGCCTTCGGGCACCGGCGCGTCGCGGCCAAGGTTGAGCGTCACGTCCTGCGGACTTACACGCGGCTTCCATCTTCCCCTGAGCGGGTGCTGGCCCCTGCCCATGAAGAGTCCGGGCGGCTCGACCAGCCAGTTGGCGATGTCGACTTCTTGTCCGTCAACCACCGCCTTGCCGTAAAACGCCTTCAGGCGCTCCCGTTCGGCCTTTTTGGCCTCGGAGATCTTTTTCTTTTCTTCCCTCGGGAGGTTCTTCACCCTCTCCTTGTCGCGCTCTTTCATCACCTTTTCTTCGTCTGCAAGCCGAAAGGCTTGGGAAAGGTCAAAGTCTGAAATCTTTATGTCCACTTTCCTGAATTTTTCGGGCAGTAGAGGCTTTAGGTCGAGCAAGAAGTTTGACTGGAAGACAGGGTCTTGAACGTAGTGGGTGTCCTTTTTCTTTGCCCAGGTGTAGATTAGCTCTTCCTGGTCAGCGTTCAGTGCGAGCTTTTCTCCCCTGATAGAAATTGTGATGCCCCTTGGCTGGTACGTGGGCGGGAACGCGACGCCCCTGTGCTCAAGCGTGTGCCACCTTACCTTGGCTTGTTTTGGGGCTGCGGCTACAACCTCTTCCATGTATTTTATTGAATTGCGCCTTGCACTATTCTTAAACGTTTACCCTCAGACGAGGGCGCGCTCGCCGGCAATCTCCTCGCCTATTTCCGTCGACTCGCCGTCAATTATCCTGTTCATCACCTCGATCGCAGCGGACTTGTGCAGGTACTCGTTGTTGTTGCCGCACCTGTACGAGTAGGTGCACCTGGGGCAGCCGCTCTCGGTCTTGCACGGGCATTCAGAAAGGATGCGGAGTGCCCGGCCAAACGCCTTGTCCAAGCGGTCGTAGAGCGCTCTGCTTGCGCCGTTTCCGCCCACGCTTGAATCGTAAACGAAAATCAAACCTGACGAGCCAAGCGATATGCCGCCTAGGTCCTGCGACGCACCGCCGGTTATCATGGCGCTCCCCTCTATGACGACGTGCTCTGACGCGTGGAATCCCGACATCTGCACGTATTCTTCGTCGTCTGCTTTTGACGACTCGCCTAGTGGGTGGGGTGCGCGGAACACGAAACCTTTCGTCGTAAACTCAAACTCCAGCGGATTTTCAAACAACACCTTTTTGCCCTGCGCGACTTCCTGCCCTATTTCGATGTTGGCGTAGCCGAGCACCTTCTTGTCTATCTTCAAAGAGCAGTACGACACTTCAACGCCGAGCACCTTTTTTCCCTCATGAACTTCCAGTATCGACGGCCACTCGTCCGTCAATGCTTTTGTGTAGTAGGGGTAGTCGCTTGGTAAAGGTTCCAATTCGGCAAACGGCTGCCTGTCCTTTTCAAAGTGCAGTTCCCTGACGCGGTAGCGCCTGCCGGCAAGGAAATACACAGCGTCGTTATGCAGCTCTTCAAGCGCCAGCGGCATCGAGCGGTCACCCACTACCCTTCCTGCAAGCTTGATGTCGACCCTGTTCCCTATCCCGCGTATGCTGTATTCTCTCAGAAACTCCCTCGCCTTTCTCAGGTCTGCAGAAAACCTGTTGTTCGTTGATATTATCAATCCTTTTGACATGAGCTTTTGCAGAACCTCCCACACCGGCTTTGACTCGGCCATCGTGATAGCCCTGTCGCAGGCCATCGCCAGGATCTGGTACTCCATGACAAACGGGTTTACCGGGTCGGTGTAGGCGTGCTCCTGGTCAGACAAATAGTCTTCGGGGTGCGCCTTGTAATACTGGCTAATCGGGTCGTGGCCAAGAGCCAGGAACGCGTACCCCTGCTGGCCCCGCCTCGCCGCCCTCCCTATCCTTTGCACGAGCCTGTTGACGGGGACTATGTTTGACACTATGGCGTCAACGTCGCCGATGTCCAGCCCGAGCTCTAGCGTGGGCGTGGCAGAAATCGCAGACAGCTTGCCCGACTTGAACATCGCCTCGACTTCTGTCCGCGCCTTTGCAGTGAGGCCTGCCCTGTGCACCCTGATGTTGACGCCCTGCCTTGCCGCGTAAAACGCCATCAGCTCGGCCCCAAGGTGCGAGCCTGAAAACGCTATCGTCCTATGCCTTCCTTTTGCCGCCTGCCTGACAAGGTCGAGCGCAAGTGACCTCCTTGACCTGAGCGACGGGAAGATTATGGCAAGGTGTATTCTGCCCCGCCTGCCCCGGCCCTGCACGACTTCCATCTTTCTGCCAAACAAAAGCTCGCAGAACTCGCCAGCGTTGGGCAGCGTCGCAGACGCGGCCACTATCTGCATCCTGCCCGCAAGCCTCTCAAGCCTCGCAATGATGTGGTGGACGTTTGCGCCAAACACGCCGGTGTAGACGTGGGCCTCGTCGACTACTAGGAACCTTGCCGTATGGACCGAGCGCGAAAAGGCCGTCCTGTGCATCATGTGGTAGTGGAGCACGTCAAAGTTTGTGACCAAAATATCGGGCAGGTTTTCAAGGAACCTTGTGCGCTCGGAGTCAGGCGTATCGCCGTCAAGCAGCGCCGCCCTGACTCCAAGGGGCTCTGCAAGCTCTTTTATCTTTGGCAGCTGATCTCGCGACAGGGCCTTTGTCGGGTACACGAAAATCGCCCTTATCCTGCCCTCACCGGTCCTGAGGGAGCCGAAGCGCGAGACCTCCGCGCCTATCTTTTGCATGACCGGTATGCAGAACGCCTCGGTCTTGCCGGACGCAGTCGGCGCCGTCACGACGATGTCGCGCCCCTGCAGGATCTTTTTCACCACGTCCTCTTGAAACTTGTACAACCTTTCGATCCCCTTTTTCGCAAGGACGCCAGCGATGGCCGCGTCCACTGGCAGGTCGTTGACGCTAGAGCCGTACTCTGGCGGCGGCTCCTCAATCGCGCGCAAATCTACTATGAAATCCTGATCGGAGCGCAGCACGCTTTCAAGGAGCGGGTCGCCCGCTGCGCCTGCGGACTCTAAAAACGCGTCGATCTCTTTTTTTGGTCTGATTATTTTCTCCTGCTCCATCAGGAGCCGCAGCTCGTTGGCGCTGGCAGCTCCTCCGTCCTCGCACCTGTCGAGAAAATCGAGGTACGCCTCGTCGACGCTGGCCTGCTGGGGCACAATCGCGCATATCCCGCACTTGGCGCACCTGAAGACAAGCCGGCCGTCAAACATCCTGTCCGCTGCAACTGAATGCGGAGACTGGCAGGCGGGACAGCGGTAGTTGTTACCCACGACAGCGCCTTGTGTTTGCGAGATAAATTACTTCCGCTAGGTTACATTGGATGGAACTGATTTTGCGATTCTTCTTGCGACAATTGAAAAGACAATTCCAACCCCTGTTGCAGAAGTTGCAAGCCACAGCACATAGTTGTTAGCATCCACAATGCCACCTTGCATTAATTCAATTGTCAGACCTACCAGTATGGTGATAATCCCCTGTCCGGTACCAATCATTACCAAGAGCTTGCCGCCTGTTATGTGGTTCTTGAGAAATAGAATGGCACCGGCCAATACCGCGAAACCTCCCAGCTGTGCAATTAATCCCAGTATGTTAACCGGGATTATCGCAACTTGCCATACTTCTCTGGCAGTATATTGCTGCAGACCTGATTCGATAGCGCGATAAATTCCGAGATTGACGCTGTAGCCTGATATGATAAAGAGAATAGCAGAAACTAGCGCCATTCCTGCTGCCACTCTATTTCTGTTGGATGTAGTTGTTTTGTTCCTTGCCATATGCATTACACGACATCCGTCTAATAGCCCGAATGAGACGTGCCTATTTGGCTACTGAAGCAGAAATTTTCTTTATAATACTTTTGGTAGCCAGTACTAGAAGTCTGCTCTGCTACGCTGGCAACTCGCAGGGTGGCTTTTCCTTTGTGATATCGCTGGCTATTCGCTCGAGTGCTCGTGTCAGACTTTCAATCAAGGCTTAGCAGAACCTACAATAATGGCCGGGTCCCCCGGTGCTCCTGTCTTGTCCGGGCTTGGCGACCGCTACTGGCCTGAAGTAATCGAAGTGCTACGGACGGTTGTGCCCGTTTACGACAAGGTAAACCGCGTGATTTCGCTTGGCAAGGACCAGGAATACCGCAGGCACGCGATACAGGGGAGGGTTGCGGCCGGCAACGTCGTCCTTGACGCCGGCTCGGGGTTTGGCAACATGTCCCGCCTCGCGCTCGAGGCGGCAGGAGGCGACGCCCGCATCGTGATGTATGATCCGATACCGGAGATGCTTGCAAACGTGCGAAACGTCTGGGGCAATACCCATCCTGCGCTTTCATCGGGGATCTTTGAGCACCTGCCGTTTAAGGACGGCGCGTTTGACGCGGTGATGTGCGGCTACTCGCTTCGTGACGCGATAGACCTGAGGCAGGCCATATCGGAGATGCGCCGCGTGCTCAAGACTGGGGGCAGGCTGATTATAGTCGACCTTGGCAAGCCTGACGGCGCGCTTTTGCGCTTGGCCGTGTCTGTTTATCTGAAATATTTGCTTGGTATTTCCGCGTACCTTGTGGCGGGCAGGGCAGGCCTGAAATTCCGCACACTTTACGGCACCTTCTTGCGCTGGCCCAAAAATTCCGAGCTTGAAGCGATGCTGAAAGAAAAGTTCTCCAAGGTCGTGTTTGACAAGGGCATGATGGGCGGCGCAGTGATGGTAGCCGCTTACAAATGATCCCGTATGAAAGCCATAATCCTAGTAGCTGCCTGCGCTGCCATCGTCGGCTTTTCGTACGGGATGTACTCGCCAATCGTGCCCGTGTTTGCAAAGGAGCAACTGGCCGCGGACTTTTCGCAGGTAGGCGTCATCGGCATGGCAAATTTCCTGCCCTACATGCTTGCACCCTTTTTCGTGGGGATGATGCTTGACAGGACCAACAAGGCGTTCCTGCTCTCAGCAGGAATCTCGCTCAACGTGTTTGCCATATTCATGCTCTCGCAGGCGCAGTCCGTGCCCGAAACCGTGGTCTTGAGGGGACTTGCCGGCGTTGCCCACGCGCTTTTCTGGCCTTCGTCTGAAGTCCTGGTGTCGACAAGCACCACGCTTGACAAGCGGGTCAAGTGGATTTCCATCTTTATCGCGGCGTGGATAGCCGGTTTCATGACGGGGCCTTTGCTTGGCAAGGTAATACTCGACTTTTTCGACCACCGCGTGCTTTTCCAGCTCTCGGCTGCCGCAATCTCATTTGCAATCGTTCCCGCTCTCTTGCTGATAAGGCATGGCCGGCCGATCCGGGGCGAGGAGAGCCACAGGCAGATGGCGTCGCTTGGCGACATAAAGCGCGAGTTTGCCTCAAAGCCGGTGGTAAGCGCAGTAATCCTTTATTACGCAATAACGTTTGGCGTGACGCTTGCCATCTACCCTGCGTACATGAAGGATGCGTCTGTATCGGATCAGAATATCGAAATTCTGTTTTTCGCGTTTGGCGCGGCGAGATTCGCGGTTCTTCCATTGGTGCAAAAGATCGCCCGGCACGGCAGGGCTGCCCTTGCGATGGCAGTCATCGTGACTGCGGCAGGCATGGCCATTTCGTTTGCGTTCTCGTCGATTCTGTCGTTTGCAATCGCTCTCATGCTTCTAGGCATTGGCACCAGCATATTCTACCCCGTCACCTTCAACCTGGTAACGAAGGACGCGCCGGTGGAAAAGATGGGCTCAAGACTGGGGATATATGGCGCGCTGTTTGGGTCGGGGTGGACGGCCGGCCCCGTGGCAGTCGGCCTGTCGTCGGACGCGTTTGGCCCCGGAAGCCCGTACCTTGCGTTCTTTATCATAGGGGCGTTGCTTGCAAGCGCCATAGCTCTCAAGAAGAGCTCATAGGATCCGCACTTTCCGGCCTTCAACTTTCAGCCGGCCCTGCGCAAACAGCTTCACCGCCTCCGGGTACGCCTCGTGTTCCTTTTCCAGTATCCTTGCGGCGAGGGTCTCTTCGGTGTCGCCGTCCATGACATGCACCGTCTTTTGCAGTATCACGGGGCCCAAGTCAACGCCGTCATCAACGAAATGAACAGTACACCCTGACACCTTGACGCCATAATCAACGGCCTGCCTCTGGGCGTGCAAGCCGGGAAACGACGGCAGGAGCGCGGGGTGGATGTTCAGGATGCGCATTTTGTAGTGGCGGACAAACTCGGGGCTTATTATGCGCATAAAGCCGGCAAGGCATACGAGGCCGTCTTGCGGCGTGACGCCCGAGTCTTCTAGGGCGGCGGCCAGCTTTTTGTCATAGTCCCAGCCCTTCAGGTCGTCAGGCAGGACGACTTTTGTTGGCACGCCGTACTTCTTTGAGGCAGTGTCAAGACCTGCCGCGTCCGGTTTGTTTGACACGACGACGCACGGCCTGACGTTTGGGATGATGCCTGACTTTACCCCTGCAAGAATCGCGTCCATGTTGCTTCCCCGGCCCGAAATGAGTATGCCCAGGTTTATCAAGCAGTTCTGATGTCTTGCTGCCCGTTCTTAAACGTCACTAGCGGTACTGCGCGCCGACTTCTTTCACAACTGATCTACTTATTTTACAAGACGGCATTATTTTACAAAGCCCGTCACTAGCTAAATGTTAAAATACATACATGTGAACTAACGCTTTCAATTATTTAATTTCGAAATTCATGCTACCGTCACACCAGGAAGCTTTGTCCACTCTGGCTGCAGAGATTCCTCCGGTTGCTTATGACTTGGCTATTCATAAACATCGACCGGGAATAAACACTTTCAACTTGAGTGTATTTCTTATTGCATGCGTCTATCTCAGTGGGTGACCCGAGATGCCATGTAGAGGTATCTGCGAGCGCCATGGAGCGATGAGGCCTGCAAAGTATGGTCGGTACTCCTTGAGGCAAAAAAGATGTCAGACGTGCTCAATCTTTATGGAATGGCCGGAGTTGTGGTGCCCCTGCTGTGGCTACAGATTGAGAACGCACCCCCGGAATACCTCTGACAGAGAAATACTTAACAGATCTAGGCATTACTATCCTTCTGCGGCATAGCATAGACCTGATTGCAACACCACGTCATCTGTTCAGAATCATTATCAAGAATAGTCGCTTCTTGATGCGGACACAAGAAAAAGGCTGAGTCATGATACCCGTTCTATCGTGAAACTGAAACGGATGTGGCTAGAACATTTGCCTGACGTCTCCCTCAAGTGCTCCAGCCCCAATATGCAATCTGTCTATGTGCTTTGACAGCACTTCACTATCATCAAAGGGGGATCCGCAGTATGGGCAACTGAACTTGGCCCTGGTGGTGTCCTTGTTGTAGGATATTGTTTTCTGGTCGATGATACACATGGGAGTCCCATGAAGGGCACTATCCTCTGAAGCGAGGGAAATAGTTTCCATCATCTTGTAAATGTCCTCCCTGGAAACGATTCCAAGAACTGCGGAGAAGGCGTGAACCATAACTTGCCTGACGTTTCGCTTATTCATGATGCCGAGGGTCTCTCTGATGGTGGTTTGCGGAGCCACAGCGAGAACAGGGCTGGTCATTATCTCGCGGAGTCGTACTTTTGAAGGGTTCCTGCCTTCAGACGTTACCTTGTAGAGGATATCAGTCTTGCTTACCATGCCAACTACCTCGCCTTTGTGGGAGGCCAGTACGCTGCGCTGATTTTTTTCCATCATGCGCCTGATCGCTTCATCGACGGTCAGGTCACTTTCGAGTATGATCGCGTCGCTATTTATGACGATTCCTACAGACGAGGCGAGAAGCGTGGATACGTTCTCCGGAAGACCAGATTTTTCCGCCACGGCTTCTCTGCAATTTATAGCTATAAATAGTTGCCCATGCCATGAAAAAAATTGTATTCCATCTTGTTCTTTGTTACGCAATCTTCAAGGAAATCCACATTCTATCCAGTTCTACTTATATCATGAACAAAACCCTATAAGATGCGCACCATGCATGCTCACCAATGGTTTTCGAGAAAATCCATAGTGACATAATGAAGATAGACCCTGGAATTAGGCTGGTGACCGCTTGCGGCATGGATGGAAAAATACTATTTTCTGACCATAGACAGAGAGTAAAAAATCTACTCTCACCTGATGAAAGCAAGAAGTCGTTGCAGATGGCAATCAACTCCTGGAAGTCTAGGGCAGAACTAGCCCCAAAGATTGGTAAGGGGAAATATGTTTTGGCAGAATACGAAAAGATAAAGCGGATAACCATGCCTCTGGATGATAGTCATCTTCTTTACATAACTGCAGAGGTGGGCGCTGATCACGCAAGGATAATTGACACAGTTCAGAAGATAAACACGTGAGAGGGTAATTTCTACTGAATATTCTGAAGTCGTTCTGCAGAACTGGAAAAACGCTATAAACCCTAGGGAGTGGGCCGCAAGGGACTTAAACCCTTACATTGAAAATCTTCTCAGTTGTCCTTTATTGATAACAGGTCAGAGTCCATTCTTCGAACCATTAATGGCACTGAAACCGCTATCCACGCGGATAACTTTTAGGATTTTCAACAAAGTTAAAATACTAACACCCAGCTAAACCTGACAGCTCGGGAGTGCAGGTAAGAGTTTCATACGGCAAGTCAGGGATAACTGTGCACCAGAAGGACGGCACGACGGTCGCGCTTGACCCTTCGAGACCTAACGGCTGCGACTA
>NZ_DASWIL010000036.1:0-15892 GCF_036397675.1 Nitrososphaera sp.
ACAGTACACTGCCGCTATTGCGGGAACCTCGGGCCCACAGCTCAAGGTGAGTTTTGCGTAAAATGTGGTCAAAGTAGGCTTTCGCGTACGGTAAAAATGAAAAAGTGTACCAACTGTCAAGCAACAATGAGTGACGATTCATTGTATTGCGGTAATTGCGGCAAGATTTTCTAATCTTTGAATTTGCTATTCTCATCGAGTTATTGTGTATATTCCAAATCTACATCAACATTTACCCTCTTGTCAGATATTATGGAGAAGGTATTATCAAAAACTAGATACAATGTAACGCCAGTCGGTATGTTCGTCTGAATATTCGCAGTAGTAAGTTGACCGCTGTTATAGTAGGTAGTAACTTCATGGCCATTTCGCCAATTAGTGAAAGATGTCTCATCCACAATAACAACCCTTATGTCATTACGGGCACCACCACTTGCAATAAAACTCCCTTCAACTTTTGCATCACGGGAACCCGCAGGTGCAGAGAAAGCGTAATAGCGGACACTTCCAGCATCCACATCAATCGTCCCGCTTGCAAAGTTTTGTCTGTGAACTGTTGGTACTAATGATGACATGAAATTAGAAGAAGATGCACTATTTGTGGAAGTCAACATTGACCCAACAAAAAACACCACAATCAAGCCGACTACTGAAACACCTATTCCTATGGCAATAGACTTGCCCCATGACCTTTTTGCTGAACTCATTAAGGCCAATTTCTACTGTAGAATCTAATTGTAAAAGGATTGTGGTCGTTTACAGAAAAGCCACAAGGTGTCCAATCCCACCCTACGTTATGACGTAGATAATGCGTACAAAACCGTGAGGAAAAGAGGGGGGTTGTATTTTTACTCATTGTCTATGAACTCGTTTGGCAGAACCCTTATTTCTCAAGATGCAGTCCCTCTGGGCCCGTGATTTTGTCCCAAAATTTTCCCGGGTACCTCTGGGCCCGTGTTTTTATCCCAAAAGTTTCCCGTACCCTTCTGAGCCGGTAGTCTCTCATGATAGCCACGATTACCGCAGGCAAGAGAGGAAGAGATGGTCGCCAACGACCTGAAGGTGTACTTTAGTAGCTTCGAGGTGGCACTTGTGCAGGGCAACGTAGACGATGCCATCAGCTACATCAGCAACATCAAAAATGAGCTCGACGACAACCTGGGCTACATGCTGTCAAAGAAGGGCGCTCAAGAAAACCCTGAAAGCAACCCAGCAATCTTCCACGAAGCGGCCTGACCGGCCGATTTATACACCGCAGGCGCAGCACTTTACATGTGCTTATAGGCGCGGTGATGGCGCAGACTAGGTGCAGAAAATTCCTTGCCGGCGACGGCATAACGACTCCTGAATTTACAATCAGCGCGTTTCCCGGCGTCTTTGAAGGCCTCTCGATTGACGCAAGGGCCGCCAGAA
The DNA here is from genome assembly GCF_036397675.1 of Nitrososphaera sp. Lineage (GTDB taxonomy): Archaea > Thermoproteota > Nitrososphaeria > Nitrososphaerales > Nitrososphaeraceae > Nitrososphaera. The sequence goes on from NZ_DASWIL010000036.1 coordinate 1,414, forward strand.
AGAGCTTTCCTGCATTTGGCGACGCGTTCAGCGTGGCAAAGAACCTCGACGAGTACCAGTTTAGGATATGCACGCTCGTCCCGTCACTTGCCGACTCGCCTGTCAAGGTCATGCTGCAGAAATACAGGATAGCGATTGCCGCGGCGTTTGCCAAGCTCGTGCCCGTGATAAGAGATGACCAAGCCGGCCTGCCGGCCTGGACGCAGCACGCGCGCTCGCTCCTTGTGGAGGTTTCTGACGCCTACGTGGCAGCAACTGCGAGCGTCCCACGCGCGCCAAAGCCAAAGATAGGCGAGGCCCTCGTTTTTTTCGGGCTGCACGAAGTTGACGTGGACAGGGCGCTTGCCTCCGGGTACTGGAAGTAGCGCCTGCGAAATGTTCAGATACCGCCTGCGCGTGCGGCCGCCATGGCCAACTGCGCCATGTGCGGGCAAGAGCAGTGATCACTTTTTTATCCGGTACAGGTTGCCCTTCGAAACTAAGGTTGGCTTGCCTCCCCTGCTTATTTCAAAGTCGACGCGCAGAATACCATACCCCTTTTCTTCCTTTTTCGATACAATAGTGTACGTGGCATCGAGCGCGTCGCCGGCGTACACCTCTCCCAAAAAACGCGTCTGCCTTCCGGCCCAGTCAGGGTCGCCGTCCATCCCGTAAAGCAGCATAACGCAGTCCGAGAATTCTGGCAGGCGCGTCATCTCACCCTCGGCCCTTGCTATCATGGATCGTCCGGGTAAAAGCACGCCCCTGATGCCTTCCCGGGCCGCAAGTTCGGGGTTTTCATGGAGAACATTTCTGGTGCGGGCAAACGCAAGGTAGTTCTCGAAGTCATCTGCAGTCATGACAAACGACGCGGTGAACACCTGGCCGACTGCAAAATCGTCAAACCCCATCGCCTGCAAAGCGATCAGTCTCGCTTTTATATCTACGTGACGATCGCATCGTATTGTATTACAACATGTCCCGGATGAGCTTTGAGCTTTCACCAGAGCAGAGGGAATTTTTGTCCAAGGTGGACTCGGCGTGCAGGGAAATACGGCCGCACGAAGAGGAGTGCTACCTTGCAGAGAAGCTGAACGACCGCGTCATACCTACCTTTGGCAGAATAGGGATGCTTGGCTGTCCCGTCTCGAAAAAGCACGGCGGCCTTGGCCTTGACATGCTGACATACGCGCTTGCAATGGAAAGAATAGGCAGGGAGGGAAGCGGCATGCGCACGTTCTTTTCCGTGCACACGTCGATAGGCCAGCTTGTGCTGCAGGGGTGGGCATGCGAAGAGCAAAAGAAGGAATGTCTGCCTTCCACCTGCAACGGCAAGAGCATCATGTCGTTTGCGCTGACAGAGCCGGACGCCGGGAGCGACCCCGCCTCCATGACGGCCACCTTTGAAGAACGTGGCAACTCGTACGTGCTCAAGGGTAAAAAGCACTGGATAGGAAACGGGACCATACCGGGGGTCATGACCGTCTACGCCAAGGACCGTGAGACCGGCAAGGTTTCGGCGTTCATCGTGGACAAGAACGCAAGGGGTGTCAGGGCGGAGGAGATGAAAAACAAGGTCGGACTCCTCTCGGTCAAAAACGCCGAGATACTCTTTGAAGATTGTGCCGTCCCCAAAAAAAACCTGCTCGGCCAGAAAGGCAAGGGGCTCAGCGTCGCGTACAGCGCGCTCATAGACGGCAGGCTTTCAGTAGCGGCCGGCGCGGTCGGCGTCATGGAGGACTGCCTTGCAGAAACAGTTGAGTATTCCAAGTCGCGCCTGCAGCACGGTTCGGCACTAGCGAAAAAGCAACTAATACAGGAGCACATCGCGCGTATAGCCATCGACATTGAAAGCTCAAGGTGGCTCGCGTACAGGGCAGCTGCTGCGCGCCAGAAACTGCATGATTACGTTGAAGGGCAAAAAGAGCGCGAAGGCTGGCTTGACCGGCTGAACAGGAGCAACACCGAGTACGCGGCCCTGAGGGCCGAGGCAGATTCGCTTGCCGCAATAGCAAAATTCCATGCAAGCAACAGATCGTTCGAGTGTGCAAGCAGGTCTGTGCAGGTGTTTGGCTCCACAGGCTACCGCAAGACTGCCAGGGTTGCAAGGCACTTTCTTGACACTAGGGCGACTACCATCTACGAGGGCGCAAACGAAGTTCTGGAACTGAAAATAGCATCGATGGTTCTGGGCAATGAGTACTCGGCGTACTAGGACAGCACACTTGTCGCTATCTCCAAGCCTTCATCGACTTCCTCGGCAGTTATTATGAGCGGAGGTATTGCACGCATTGCCTTCTGCCCGGCAGGCAGGAGCAAGAGCCCCTTTCGGAACATCCGAGCAAGCACGGCGTCGCGGCTTTCCTTTGTGTCAAACTCGATTCCAACCATGAGCCCTATGCCCCTGACGTCGATTACGCCGCCCTTGCCAATGAGATCTTGGAGACCTTTCTTCAGCCTGCCACCCATCACATGTGCATTGTACAAGAGCTTGTCGCGCTTTATCGCGTCGATGATTGCGGCACCTATCGCCATGTCTATCCTACTTCCGCCGCCCCACGTGCTTGAAAGCACGCCCTGCTGCCCGGGGTCAAGGTCTGACCGAAACGCCGCTGCGCCTACCTGCAGCGCCTTTGCGGTGCTCATTATGTCGGGCTTGACATCATAGTGTTCAAAAGCCCACCATTTCCCGGTCCTGCCCATGCCGGACTGGACCTCGTCTAGTATCAAAGGGACTCCGTGCGCGTCTGCCTGCTTTCTCAGGTTCTGCATGAATTTCTTGCTCGCTACGCTGTAGCCGCCCTCACCTTGTATCACCTCGCTTATGACGAACGCAACTTTGTTCTGCTCAAGCATCCTGCCAATTGAGTCAATCTCGGGATCAGAATCTTCCTTGCAGAACTTTATCCTCAGCACCGGTAGTTCCGGAAAGCCGGCCTTTTGCACAGGCTTGCTGAACGTGAACGACAAAGTGCCAAGGGTCCTTCCGTGGAACGCGCCGGTGCACGAAACGCCGGGCAGGACGGGCATGCCATCTTTCATCCTTTTCCTATACGCGATTTTCACCGCGTTTTCTACGGCCTCCGCCCCCGAGTTTACAAAGAACGTTTTGAACCCCTCAGGCAAGACGGACAGGAACTTTTCGGACAGGTCTGCATGCTCGCGGCAGTAAAAGTCCTGGCCGGCTATCTTGTGCGCGCCGTTCTGCGCCATCCCCGCAAGCGCGTGTATGACATCTGGGTGACCATAGCCAAGCGGGCAGGCGCCGATGTTTGAGGTGAAATCGAGGAACTGGTTGCCGTCGGAGTCGCGTATGACGCAACCCTGCCCGCCGTCTATTACAAGCGGGTACGAAAAGGTTGAATCGTAACAGTTTCTTTTCAGGACGGCGATTATCTCGGCTGCCTTTGGACCTGGAAGGTTCGCTGCAACTTTTGCAAATCCCACACAGATAATTGACACATGTGTCTTTTAAGCGAGCTAGGTTTGCCTCGCCTGTATTGGAATGTTTACATCAAGTGTGTTGCCGTCCCTTATTACCGTGAACCTCACGCTGTCTCCAACTTTCTTTTCTGCCAAGATTGCTGCAGCATCAACATCGTTACTTATCGATCTGCCGTCGACTGCTATTATGATGTCTCCGCCAACAGGTATCGTCCTTCCGTCAACTGCCACCAGCTCGTTTCCCCCTCGCAAGCCTGCCCTCTCTGCTGGACTACCATTAATTATGCTGGTAATCAGGACCCCGCGGGCTTCGTTAAGGTTCATAGCTTGAGCAATGCCCGGTGTCACGTTGACTCCGCGAATGCCCAGTGCCTCGGGTTCCTCTTCTATTTGAATTGTCACTGGGTTGCCGCTAACATAGGCAAACGAGTACCCTACCGCGCCAAACAGTATCGCAAAGGACAGGGCGGTGCTTACGGCAGTGTGCACGCCATTAACTTGATTCAAGAGGATAACAACTTTTTGGTCAGAGCATCCCGTATCTTAGTAGACTCTTGCAAGTTTTGCAACCAAACATGGCCACCTTGCTTCCTTCCCTAACGTTTTTCATGTCGCCTATAATCAGCCGGCCTTCCTCCTGTGCTGCCTTCATTTTTTCCATGTCGCTTTCCTGTATCCCGTAGATTATCGGGATTATTCCCACCACCGCGTTGCAGTTTTCGCAAAAGCCTTCGGAGACGTGCCGGGGCTTTTCTTTGTGATATTGCTCGTGCAGGCGCGCGGCCTCTTCTCGCGTCAGCCCAAACGTTTCCTCAAGACGGTAGTTTATGCGGTAGAATATCGGGTCGCCCTCGTCATACTCGTTGCCCTTGAGGTACGACGCATGAAGATCGTTAAGGGCCTTCTTTATTTCCTGCACTTTGCCCACGCGGGTCACTGGGCCTGCTTGCGCACGCCAGTGTCATGGCTTTCCGCCAGCTGTTCGTAGTGGCCCCTGGCCTTGCCCAGCGCGGACAGTTTTGCCTCTTCTGTTTCAGCCGGCTCTTTGCTCACCTGCTCAGCTTTTGCCTTGAGCATCATGTCGGCCATCACGAATAGCCCAAAGTTCTCCTTCGTCAGGTGCTGAGAGACGTGGTCGGTGTAGGCCTGAATGTCTGCAATCAGCTGCTCGGGCTTGTCCGTCCGCAGGTACTCTCTGGCAAACGCCTCCATGTTTTCTGCATGCTGCCGGGTCATCCCGTTCTCAGAGAGCATCCTTCTTATGGGCCCGCCCTTGCGCGGCATCCCGCGCTCTTCAAGAACGGGGAAGAGGGAATCTTCCTCCCTGCCGTGGTGGCAGACGTTTGTAAAATTCCTGGCAAAGTCGATTGCCTGCTCCAAGATGGGCGCGGTGATAGAACTGCCGGCCTTCAGAAGTTCTGCAGTAAGGTTGAGCGCCCGCGTCATTTTTTCAATCAGAAAGTGGTCGTTGCGCAGCGATTCCGTCCACGACATGCGGATTTTGTGCAGGACCCAGAATAATAACATTGGCACCGATAGGCGTATCCAATTGCAAGCACAAATTAGGCCAGCCTGTTTCTAGTCCAAGATACTGCAAGGCTCGAGTTTGTCGAGGCCGAGGTGGCAGTCGCGCAGATGAAGATGCTCCAGCAGACCTTTGCAACGTACTGCGACCTGAAGGAGCAGTGCACGCTGAAATTCGCTAAGCGTTTGCGGACTAGCCCGGCGGGATCATGGTGCTTGACGTCGCTTCAAATGAGGAACTGCAACAGGTGCTTTTTCTGCTGCTGTCGATGCTGCTTGCACAGAGAACTTTCAGACCGTTGATGGAAATGAAATCTCTCGACTCCATAATTTCCCAGCTCCAGATTATAGCGGGTTCGATGCCAAAACCCGGCGAGAAAAAGCCCTAGAGGAATGCCCGGTTCTCTTGCAGGAATCCAAGTACCTTTCCTTCGATGATAGGCAAGTAGTCCGAGTCCACCTCAAACGAGAGTATTAGGTAGAACTTGTCGTAACTGCCAGACAAGACAGGGATGGTCGCCCTCACAAGGTTGTCGAACTTGCCTACCACGTACTGCAGCCTGCCCACCTTGGAGTTGAGCCCGCCGGCAAGGGTGCCGGTCATGAATATGGCCTGGCTGGCGTACTTGGCAGTCTCGTCCGTCGACGCGAGGGGCGTGAGCCCCTGCCTGTACATGGTGACAAGTAGCGAGCCCAAGTGGTCAACGAGGCCGACAAACCGGATGGAGCCGTCAAGCGCAAGTATCCTGCTGCACAGTTCTTTGTGTTCCAACAAGTACAATGGTTTTTGCTCCGGACATGTTAAGATGTCGGATGAACAAGGTCGTAGGCCTTTCCCGAAAAGGCGGCCTAGCGGGCCAGAAAAACACAGGTTTCCAATGTAGTGCAGTTCAATCACTATCGTCGCATAGGCTGCGGTGAAACGACATGAAAATGGCCGTAAATGCCCTTCACTCGGATTACCGGGTAGAGCAGCATCTTGACGTGCGCCCAGTCAATAGGTATCTTCCACAAATCAGGGTGTATGCCCTGTCGGCCGCGTCTGGAAACACCAAAGTACTGCAATGACGCCAGTAGATCTGGCGATGAAGAGTCTAGACGGACCTGAACCAAGATGATGTAATTTGCACTCGGAGCCACCCGTTTCAATTTTCAAAGAAAATAAAAGGGCAGAAGCGCCGGACTTGCTGTCTGCATCCGATCGCAATATTGGCCGTCGCGCCGCCCAACACTAATGTGATCTTGATGGATGGCGCGCCCGTAATCTTAAAAAACGCCGGGAGGTAACAAGTGCGTGCCTGAAATGAGTGAAACTGTTCACGGATTGTAAGGGGATGGATACGCTCGAAAATATCGAAATCAAGGCTGTCTACAAGGATAGGGATTCTGATCGGCATCGAGGTTATCCTTATTGCGGGAAGTTTCAGTTTCCTGGCAGCCGTCCAGGGCCAGAACCTGCTCATCGGTAATTCGATAAACATCGCCGGAAAGAACAGGTTTCTTTCCGCGGTCAGTCTTCTTGAAACAAGCAATTACCTGTTAAACAATGGTGAAAAGCAAGATGTCGACGCGGCATTGAGAGACCTCGAGACAAACATACTCGCCTTGAGGGACGGTGGCGAGATAGACGGCGTACAGCTAAGTCCGCTCAGGCCGGAATTCAGTGATGACTGGAAGGAAGTTTACGACGACTGGCTCGCCTACAGAGCGTTGGTCGATAGCGTAACTTCCGGAACCCCGGACGCTAGCGCAGCCATGCAGGACGTGAAATCGGCAAACACGGACATGGTGGCCTCATCCGACGCGCTCGTCAAGGCGATTGGAGAGTTTTCCCGGAGGGAATCGCAGAACCTGATGGCACTGCAAATAGTACTTGGAGGCCTGAACATCGGGATCCACCTCTTCATGCTGTACCTGATAATAAAGATCCTCAAGCCCATAAGGTCGCTCAGGAACGCGACTGCTGAGGTCAAGAAGGGAAACCTCGACATTGCGGTAGACCAGTCAGGCAGTAACGAGCTGCACGACCTCGCGGACTCCTTCAACTCGATGGTAAAGTCGCTCAGGGAATCAACTCACCAGCTCATGGTGTCAAACCAAAAGTATCAAGAAATGTACGACAAGGCGCCTGACCCATACCGGTCTATAAACGACGACGGGACAGTAATCGAGTGCAACTGGGCCTATGTCAAGAGCCTGGGGTTTGAGAAAAAAGAGGACGTGCTGGGCCATTCGATATTCGAGCACACGGCAGATCAGAGCCTAGACGACATGAAAAAGTCGTTTGAAGAATGGAAGCGCACGGGAACGGTAGCGAACCGGGAGGTGTGGATGAAGAGGAAGGACGGCAGCATCTTTCCTTCGTCCATCAGCGCAACCAGTATCTACGACGAGCAGACCGGCAAGCTAATAGGGAGCAACACCGTCATAATCGACGAGTCGGCACAGTACAGGACTAGAAAGATACTGGAACAGGCAAACGAGGAGCTCAGGAATATAGACAGGATAAAGGACGAGTTCATCAACGTCGCTGCGCACGAGCTTCGGACCCCAGTAGTGCCAATCATCCTAAACGCGGAAGAGCTGGCCGAGGAACTCAAGGACGATACCAGGGTGAACGTAATTCTAAGAAACGCTAGGAGGATGACGCGACTTGCAAACGATATACTTGACGTGAGCAGGATAGAGAGCAACACCTTCAAAGTGGTCAAAGCCAGCACCAACATCGTGTCGATGATACAGGATGTAATCGAAGACGCGCGCGCAAGGATTCCGGAAGACAGACCCCTTAAAATAGTCCTTGACAGCAGGCTCAACTCCAAGTCTGACGAGAATGTCTTGATGGACGTGGGAAGAGTAGACCAAGTGCTTACCAACTTGCTAGAGAACGCCGTCAATTCTACGGAATCTGGGCAGATTACCGTCGTCGTCGAAAAGAATGGGCAGGGTTTCCAGGTCAGCGTCTCCGATACAGGAAAGGGCATAGACGCCTCAATCCAGGACAAACTGTTTCAGAAATTCGTTACAAAATCAGACAGGGCCACAGGCACAGGCCTTGGGCTGTATTTGTCAAAGGCGATAGTCGAGGCGCACGGCGGCAAGATGTGGGCAGGGAACAACAAAGAGTGTAAGGGCGCGACTTTTTCATTCAGCCTGCCAGCCAGCCAGTCATGACGGACGAGTGCCTAGATATACCTCATGTAGTACCGGCTCCCATAATAGCTAAGCCAGCCTGGTTCTGAAACGCTATCTGGCAAGCCATATATCCGCGTGACGGGTCGCTAGCAGCGACGAGCATGCCGATTTTGAGCGGCTCCTTGAAATGAGAGGGAAAGGGTTCAGGGCAGGACAAAGACGCCGTAAATTGAAATCCGCTGTTCTGAAAGCTGCCATGAACGCGGTAAACAGTACTGGGCGTCCTTGCTGAAAATTCGCCTGTCAAAGCAGGCAAGGAGGGAGAGAGAGTACCGTTAGAATGAGCTGGCACATGTGGGTTCACAAATAGCGTGGCATACTAGTATTTATCGCACCTTTTCCTTGAACCTTTGTTCATGACAAATGGTTTCGACGTCTTCCTTACAGGGCTCATTACTGGCACGGTAGTGGCAGCAGGCGGCGGACTCGCCGCATATTTCCTGAAGGACAGATTTGGTCCGGCAAGGGGCTACCGGTTCGACATGTCGCGTTTTCTCGAAAGAGACAGAGATCACGTGAAAATCTACAATACAGGCTCAAAGCCGATAGAATCGTGCAGGATATTTTGCGATTATGAAGAATGCAAATGGTCCGACCATAAGACGGGCCCAAGAACACTAACTATTAGCGAGACTGCAAGTGTCATGCTTCCGCCACACAAGAATGCCAATCCAGTCATTAGCCTAAAGAGTGGAGAAAAAACTGTGAGAGAAACGAAGCTCATGGATATCACCCTTGCCAGCTAGATGGACACGTTGCCTTTTTTCCAAGAGCTGCCAGGTTACCGGCTAATTCTAGATCCATCTATCGCATCCATTATTACCTGCGCGGCGCGGACACCAAAGTTTGCTTTGCAATAGTTTTCATTTTGCAGTTTTGAGTCCAGTTTGCCCGTTCTTATCAGATCTGACACCCTGTTCACGGCGGCAAGGTAGTTCATTGAGGACTTCCAGGTGAGAATAACCTCACACTTGTCGCATACGAGTACTTTTGCGTTGTCTGCATACACCTTGCCGCAAAAGGTGCAGGTGTTGTACACCATCGACTTGCCAGCGCGAGGAGAACCTATGCCAAAATGGACCGTGTTGAAGCAACTGCTGCACAGATGCTTTGCGCAAACTAGGCATGTATGGTATTCTTCGCCCTTGTTGCATAGCTCGCACAGAACCAATCGATCACTTTTTTGTAATTTGCTTGAGGCACCGCTCGAAGTATCTTTCCAGCGGGGTCCCGCGGTCGCCAACATCAAAGTGCGCTTCGTATGTTGCGACGCTCCCGCAAGTTGAACAGTATTTTGCCCTTTTCGCCTTGGGATAGGGGTCGAATGGCTTGGGAAGTTTTAGGGACTTTGCCATCTGCTAATCTTTGTCCTGCAGTTTGATGAAATGGAGTGGAAATGTTACAGCGGCAATAATGAAAGGATCAACAGCCATCTCTTGTCACGGTCACCTCGCCCATAAGAACGTACATCTCGGATAAGGAATTCATTCAATTTCCTTGAATGATGGTGATGCCCCAACGAATTTGGCAATCTTGTGCTTCAGGAAAACAGAATGTTCTTTGCCACAATCATCGCACCGGAGCCTGATGTTTCCAGAAATGCTCCTGTATCTTGGCTTTGTCACCTCATCCTCTTCGATGCATTCCATGACGTTGCCACAATCGCAGGAAAATAATTGTCTTGCCAATGGACATGTCAATAGGGTGATCGAAGGATAAAAGCTTGAAAACGCCTGTCACCTAGAGGCTCGAAACGCAGATCGTTTGACCCAAATCTGGCAATATAAGCACTTTTTAGGGAGTTTTTCCAGAGGTCGTGGCCCAGACCGCATGAATAATAGTTAAATAAACAATCAAGGCGGAAGATAAGCTAGGCAAAGAGTCGTGACATTTAGTCCCAAGTTCGGATCAAGGATCACTAACCCACTAGAAATCGAGCCATCGAAGCTCAAAGAAAAGTTGGACAAGGGAGAAGAGGTATTCATTCTAGACGTACGCACACCAGAAGAATACGAAGCGTGGAGATTATCGTATGACAAGTACCAAAAAACTCCGTTGATTCCGGTAGACAGACTATTTGCGTCACAAAAGCTGATAGCAGAGCAGCTTCCAAAAGACAAAGAAATCGTTACGCTATGTTCTCATGGAAACAGGTCTATGATGGCCGCGCAGATGCTTTCGAGAATGGGATACAAGGTAAAGAGCGTCAAAGGCGGCATGGTCGCCTGGAACCATGTGTATGACGTTGCTGAAGTGCCATTGCCGAAAAACGGTGACGCGGATCAAAAACCCTTGAGAATCTGGCAGCTAAGGCGCGTATCTAAAGGTTGCATGTCGTATGTTATCGCTTCTGGAAATGCCGCGACCGTCATTGATTGCACCAGCGACCTCAATGACTCCGTCCTTAAACTTGCAGAAGATAACGGGCTAAGGATAGTAAACGTGGTTGACACGCACATGCACGCCGACCATGTCTCTGGACTTTCGGCCCTCGCAAAGAGAACAGGAGCGCGGGCATACGTAGGTGAGAAAGAAGGTTACGAACTAGCCGGTGAAATTGGAATAAAGGTGAATCCGATTGACGACAATTATCAGATACCTGTCGGCGATGGTGTGTCACTTACCGCCATTCATACCCCCGGCCATACGGAGGGGAGCATGTGTTTTGCCTTAGACATGGGCTCGGAAGCAGATAAGAGGACCTACGTCTTTACCGGAGACACACTATTTGTCAACGGAGTCGGCAGGCCAGACCTGCGTGACAAAGCCGAAGAGTCTGCAACAAAGCTGTACAATACATACCATACAAGGATGTTAAAATATCCCGATGACGCCGTCATTCTTCCCGCGCACTTTGATCCCAATTCAATTACGGTCAGGCACGGAGAATTGATTATGGATACAATAGGCTTGGTGAAAAGAAACGTCAAACTATTGTCCATGTCCAAGGACGAGTTTGTAAAATTCATGGTTTCGTCAGTTCCGCCAAAGCCTGTCAATTACAAGGTAATAATCAAGATAAACAAGCAATTTGCCCCGTATGATGAAATCAACATAGGTGACTTGGAAGCAGGTCCCAACTCGTGTGCCATTAGAATGTAGACGAACTCTTTTTAGCCACCCGCTCGGCCACCGCCTTGTACGAGTCGAGGAACCTCTGCGCGTACAGGTCAGCGTGCCTCTCCGTGCCCCTGTGCGGTCCTCCCTGCGACCTCAGGTGGTGGTAAAACTCGTGTAGGATGACAAACGGGTTGTAAAAGATGTCCGAGTCCATCGCGTATATCCTGTGCTCCTTTGGGACATAGACTGCATAGGCGGTCCTCCTCTTTCCCTTGACCGTGCCGACCGCTATCTCCGGCGGCTTTAGGTGGTAAAACTTGCTCAGCTCGTGCAGCGCATTCTCCGTGTCCTTGCGCAGGATCATGTGGACTATTCTTGCCCGCGTCATTTCATCTGGCTCAGGCATTATGTAGCGATATGAAACACTGCATATAAACTGGGGCAATGTTGCTTTCGGAAAGCTGAATACACGCCTGTGCAGAGCTGAGGATGTGCCATACAAGTACGTCGACGATGGTCACAGGATAGGCATGATAGAGGACGTAATTTCCCATGTCAAGGAGGTCTTTGAGCATGGGCTACAGCTTGAGGCAATACTCATCGCACATGAGTACCTCGAGCAAAAGCTGAACGCGCTGTACAAGCAGGCCTACCGCCAGGACACGATACACAGAAAGTTCAAGCAGCTGATAGACATGCTTGCGTCTGAAGGCCTGCTTTCAGGCGAGGACTATTCTGTCCTGAACGAGTTCAACAGGCTGCGCAACGTTAACGCAAACCAGATCCTCGACTTTTCGCTCACGCTCAGGGGGGCGAAAAAGGGCGACATGATAAAGGCCATGAACCTTGCCGTAGAATCCGAGCGGATAATCTCCCGACTGTCTCAGGAGACTAGAGAAAGGAAATCTCGCAAAGGCAAGAAAAAACCGCGCAAAGACTGAATGGGTGAGCCAGTTTGAGCAAAGATAAGCTGCACTGCTTTGCAAAATATTATGAAAAAATGAAAGCGGTGAACTGCCTAGGTAGCGCCTTCCCAGAGGCAGAGTTAAAAAATCGGCAATGCGGTGAATTGCCTAGACTTTTGCTCCAGTGGCGAACCGTGGGCCTACGCTTTCAATCTTGACCTTGCATTTGTCGCCCACTCTGCCGCCCTTGACGAATATCACAAATCCTTGGATCCTTGCGATTCCGTCGCCTTTGCGGCTGATTTCTGTCACTTCAACGTCGTACTCTTTGCCCTCTTCTACTGGTTTGGGGCCACCAAAGTCGCCTCTTCCGTAACTCATTAAGTGCTGGTGATGGCATCCCCTTATATATACTGGACAGAAACGCTGTCTTTGCTCATCTCGAGACTCATTGCCCTCATTCTGGTTTTCAGTTCCTATTCGTTTACCCACACCACACCGGACAATTCGGAAATGAATCCGGGCGATTTTGCTATTATCTTATAAACCAGATTGTTAGTGAACTTATCTGGAAACTCGTTATGAGGGCGCTTCTATCACGTGACACCCCAGTCGAGCCCATGAAGACTTCGTCGAGCGCCACGTTTCATTACTAGAATGGAGTTTCCAGACGAGTTCAGTGATCGGTTCAGTCAGTGTGCCGAAGAAAACAGAATAGCCTGCTTGCTGGCGATATCAGATGCCATGACAAACTAGGCTCCCATTACCGCGACGGATAAGCTGCAATTAGCTCTGATTTTTCACTGGCAAGTGTTGCCAGTTTCCATTCTCATCTGAATCCAGGGATTCATCTATTCCATTACACGCGGCGATTGCAATTTGCTTTTTTAGCTTCCCGTACTTGCCGGAATTGTTCAGTCCGACAAGCATGGAACACCTGCCGCACCTTATCCTGTTCAGATGCTTCAGGTCGAGAAAGTAAAATGGCAGGACTCCACATAGGGAACAACGAAACGTTGTTAACAGGAACCTATCATTGGAGCTCAGGGATTCATAGTTAATCCCTGCAATGCATGCAATTTGACGAGCGCTGTCTCTCAGTATCCCATCAAAGCGGATAATGAAGGAGTTGCCAGACTCGGCCTCGTAGATTCTTGCAATCTTGAGTCGCAGATCTGTCTTTACCAACCTAATGTTCTGTTGTTCCTCTGATCTTGAATGAAGTAAGTCCCTCGAATTATCGAAGGTCATTGCATGGCAGTCCCAGATTCTTGTGTCGTTGAATCTCGCATGATTCGGAGGCTAGGGTGACCACCGGCACAAATTGGGTTATTGCAGTAATAGACCGCTTCACCTATAACGATTCTCGAAGCGAACGAGTTCCCTTCGTCATCCATCCTAGCATTGCAGTAGGGGCACGAAGGAAAGTTTTCTGATGCCCGCTTAACTCCCGTACTTTGCGGGTTGATCTGGTCTTCTTTACTTGCTGCAATGACTGATTGTTCCTTCTCGTTGATTGCCCATCTCTGATGCTTCAAACGAAATGCTGACTTGAAAGAGTATGTCCGTTCAGCGGACTGGGAGGCTAAGAATCGATCTATGGTATGATTCATGACGGACACTATTGCCAACACCTCGCTGATGTTTTCTGTCTTCCAATTTCCAACGAGAAAGATGATTTATGCTGACTTTCATTTGATATCATGTGGATTGTTTTATCGATCGACATCAACCATTACAACTGTTCCAAATTATTTATGGCGTGCTCAGCCGACAATAAGCATCCGGGAATACTTAGTGTGGAATAAGTATTGAATGATGTAGCGGCGAGGCCGAATAGAAATGCCGACACGCTTCTCCATTAACTAGGACTCATTTACCGCACGGGTACTCTTGTGTATGATTTAGTGAAAACAGGGATCAGGAGAAGAATTCTCTTCCGTATATGTCTCTGAATTTCATAAAGAGTGTAGCGCATTCGCGCTTGTCGAAAGAGTACTTTTCGCCATCCATTTCCTTGGTTATTGCGTGCTTCTTGATTATATTTCCACAGAACAAGCAGGATTGACTCCTGCCAGAGTAAGCTTCCCTATTAGTCGTCTTCGTCAAATCTCTTGCGTACTCTCCTCTTTCTTCACGTTGGCTTCTCAAGTCTATTCCATGAGTTTGTGTTGATAGCTTGTCAAGGATCTCTTCTGAAATTTCTGACGGGCTATCATCGCGATCCAACAGTTTTCTAAAACTCCTTCCGATAGTAGTTATGGATATCCAGGTGCCAGAGTCCACAATAGATTCGACCCATCTGAGCGTCTCAAGGAACTCTATGTATCTTATGAGTGCATTATATTGTAGGCCAGATTTTCCCGCCAGCG
>NZ_DASWIL010000037.1:0-69448 GCF_036397675.1 Nitrososphaera sp.
ATCGGCTAGGAGGTCGTACGCGCTATCGGGATTCTTCTTTAGCTGCTCGACGTATGTGTCAAAAGGCTTCTCGTAAGTCTTGAAAATGAAATATAGAAAGCGCGCAATCTTGCTCTTGTATGTCTGGGCCGAGATCTCGGACGCGGTCGCGGTGTTTTCTACATACTTTTTAAGGAGCTTTGAGGCTTCGATGTATGAGATGCCGTCCTTACCAAATTCAGCTAATTGGTGCCCAACGAACGTATTTTGCAACTCACGAGTAAATGAGCGTCCTAGTATATGTGTCTACGGGTTAGTATATGCTGTAATAAAGTCCTTTTACGGGTGACACTATGAAGTATCCTCTCAGAAACCTAGTCTACGAAAAGGTACGCCAGGCAGGCACCATGACAGACGCAGACCTGATGAGCGCGCTGTCAAAAGACGGCGTGACGCTTGCAGATGCCGAGTTCAACAAGGTCCTGCTCGACCTGGAGATCTACGGGCTCATCAGGGTGTCGTGGGTCACCAAGGAAAAGCGCAGGGTGGAACTCGTTGCCCAGTCCTAGAACCTGAAATAGTAGAGTGCGTCAAGCGCAAGCGCGACAAAAATGACGACGAGGTACGGCGCCGTGACTTTGTAGGCCTTCCACGCGAACTCGGGAGTCGGGTTCTTGGTCAACTTGTAGTGGTAAGCGAGCATGAGCGAGCCTGACACCGCTGCGACTACTGTGTAAAGAAGGCCCAGGCCGAAAAAGTACAGAGCAACGGAATAGGGCAAAAGTATCGCAGTATTGACAAGGATGTAGCTTGCAGTCCTCTGGTTGCCTATCATTACCGGGAGCATGGGCACCCGGACGCTTGCATACTCTTCGCGTGCGCGAATGGCCAAGCACCAGAAATGTGGCGGCGTCCACATGAACACCAGCAAGCCGACCAAAAAGCCCAGCAGGTCCATCGAGCCGGTCGCAGTGGCCCAGCCCGCCATCGATGCGGCCGAGCCTGCAAACCCGCCTATGACGATGTTTGACGCGTTGCTGCGTTTCAGCCACGCCGTGTAGATTATCACATAAAAGAATATGCCCAGCGCTATCATGCCCGTTGCAACAGGGTTGAGCGTAAACCACGCAATTGCGATCGAGATTGCGCTCACGGCAATACCGTAGGCAAGGACGCTCTTTGCAGAGAGCCTGCCGGCGGGTATGGGCCTCTTGGCGGTCCTCTCCATCACCTTGTCAATGTCCCTGTCGTAATAGTGATTGAGCGCGCTTGCGCCCATCGAGGCTAGCGCCCCTGATAGCGTCAGAAAGCCCAGGTGCCACCAGTTGATGTCCCAGGCAATGTCAGGCGTCGCGTCAAAGCGCGTGGCGGCAAGGTAGGACGCGACCGCAGTGATTACGAGTACTACAACTATCCTTGGCTTTGAAACTTCGATAAAGTCACGTGCGGTCACAGATGGTGCCTCGTGGGTGTTCTGCTCTTGCTTGCATTTAATTTATTCGGAGTCAATAAACGAAATGCTTCAGGTTTGACACCTGCAGCCTGTAAAATTTCAGTATCTTGCGTTTCAGGATGGTATGCTCTGCATCTGAAAGCCCGCAGCCGCATTTCTTCCTGTCTATGCCGTGGCGCTCGGCCATAGCGCACACGCCAGCGATCCTATCCCTTGCATTTTCAAAGTCGTATTCCACTCTGTGGGTGCGCTCTATCATGTCAAGCAGGTTGACTGCGACAAGCCAGGCGTCCCATACTGTGTCGCCGTCATCGACGTCAAACATGTCTGCAATTGACAAGGTGGTTGTGGTTCCTGAATTTCAACATTAAGAAGGGTTGTCAATTATTTTAGAGGTCTAGAAAAGATTAATTATGCCAAAATTGCCCCAATAACCGGAGCATGACTGACTGGGATCTGCTGACCCCCGGCATCGGACTCACGACCATCGGAATAGTCGGCGTCGGCGTTTCGCTTTCGGGCATTGCCAAGACCTTCATTGACGGCATGCATGCGGTCTCGCTTCTGACCATGTTCATCGGCATGATATTTCTGGCTTCCGGCCTCTTCAAAGACGGCTTTCCGTCGTCGGGCAGGGCCAAGTCGGGCACCTTCATCACGCTTGGCTTTTTGGTGACCTTTGGCGTCGCTGCCGCTGTTACGGTGAGCGCCCAGGTCCCGAGCATCTTTGCCTACATCGGCCTCATGGCCATAATCGGCATCCCGGGCGCGATGCTCGCCTTCATTTCCTACAGAAAGCCCGAGTACCTCAAGGCGATGGCAATCATATTCATAGGCGGCTCTATTGTCGCCGGAACGACGTTCTATGCGTTCGGACTGGTGGCCCCCAAGCCTCCGGCCGAAGAGGAAGAACCTACTCCCGTCGAGACTCCACAGCCTCCGGCAAACATTGTAAAAGTCACTATCCTTGCAGGCGCCTCGTCGCAGGACAACCCTGACTACGATCCCGATCCCGTGGTAGCTGCGCAGGGTGAAGGCGTCGAGTGGACAAACGAGGACAACGTGCCGCACACGGTGACAAGCAAGGCGGATGACGGTGCCACCTTTGATTCGGGCGTAATAGCCGCTGGCAAGGCGTGGTTGCTTGACACTTCGGACATTGCCCTTGGTGATTACGAATATTACTGCTATCTGCACCCCTTCATGACCGCGATGCTCCAGGTGGCTGAAGCAGGCGAGTCGACGGGCGAGGAGTCCAGCGCACCTGCCTCTGAAACAAACACTCCTTCTAATGCAACAGACCAAGCACCTGGCGGAGCAGCGACGCCTGCGACCGTGACTGCTGTCTCGATAGCAGTTGGATCTTCTGCGCCGACAAACGGTGAATTCTTCGTCCCCGACGTTGTCGTGACTACCGTAGGGAGCATGGTGACTTGGACCAACAACGACGCCACATTTCACACCGTTACCTCGGGCGTGGTCGAGGGCAACACTCCAAAGCCTGACGGCAGATTTGACTCATCGTTCATGAAAAAGGACACCACCTTCCAGTTCCTGTTCGAGTCCCCCGGCGAATATGATTATTATTGCTCACTCCACTTGTACATGACCGGCAAGGTAATCGTCGAATAAATGCAGGGCACACCTTCAAGCGTCATCCTTACGCAGAGCCAGCTTGCAGAGCTTGAAAAACATGCCAAAAAGTGGCTGCCAAACGAGTCGTGCGCCTTTTTGCTCGGCCGGGGAACCGAGCAGGTCACGGTATCAGAAGTCATGGTGGTGGAAAACGCCGAGGCCGACCGCGTCTCGTTCGCGGTGCCTGCCGACGAGCTCTTAAAGGCGTACAAGACCGCAGAAGAAAGACAGCTGCAGGTTACCGGGATATTCCACTCGCACCCTGCAAGACCAGAGCCTTCGTCAACAGACGCAAGGTTCATGGAGATAAACCCCGTAGTGTGGGTCATCTACTCTACCACCGAGAACCAGTTTGCCGCCTGGATCCTTGCAGACAGCATGCGTCAAGTTGAAATCGTGGTGCGCTAGGGCGTCAGCCTGTCGGTGTCCCTGGGATATAGGACCACTTCCCTGACGTTCTGCGCGCCCGTGAGCACCATCATCAGCCTATCAAAGCCAAGGCCCCACCCCGAGTGCGGCGGCATGCCCCATTCAAACGCCTTGAGGTGATCTGCGAACCCGTCAGGGTTGAGTCCCTGCTCTGCAAGCCTCGCACGCAGCTTTGCCGGGTCGTGAAGCCTTCGCCCGCCCGACACGAGCTCCAGGTAGCCGTGCTGCAGGTCAAACGACTTTGAAAGCCGCGGGTCATCGTCCTTTTCGTGTATATAGAACGGCTTTAGCTTGAGCGGCCAGTCGGTGATAAAGTAAAAGCCACTATGGATATCGCCCAGATTGCGGAGCGCCGCGTCAGACAGGTCGTCGCCAAATTGCAGCTTCTCTTCATGCTTGGCAAGCTCGTCAAGGCACTGTTCGTACGTAAGCCTTTCTATCTTTGGCAACCGGGTCTCCTTTACGCCGGCAAGCTCCATGTCCTTCTTGCAGTTATTGTTGAATTCCTTAACGACGCTTCCAACCACCTTTTCCACGAGGTCCATGACGTCTTCGTAGTCAAGAAAAGCCGCTTCGACGTCTATACTCGTAAACTCGGACAGGTGCCTGACGGTATGCGAGTTTTCCGCCCTGAAATACGGGCCTATCTCAAACACCCTGTCAAGCCCAAGCGTCAATTGCTCCTTGTAGAGCTGGGGGCTCTGCGCAAGGTACGCCTTGTGCTTGAAATACTCAAACCTGAACAGGTTTGCGCCCCCCTCGCTTGCACTGCCTATTATCTTGGGCGTGTTTACCTCGATGAAGCCTTCATTGAACAGGATCTCCCGCACCGCTTTGAGCCCTGCAGAGCGCAACCGGAATATGGCAGCGACTTTTGGGTTGCGCAGGTCAAGCGCCCTGGCGTCAAGGCGCTTGTCAAACCCGGACTCGACCCGGCCGGTCGGGTCGATGGGCAGGGGGTGCACCGCGCTCGTCAGTATCGTGAATTCGGTGACTTTGACTTCTACGGAAAAGTCCTTTGCCTTGCTCTTTTGCACCATGCCGGCCATTACGACGGCGCTCTGCCTCTGTGCTTGCACCGCCTTCTGGACGTTGTCGCCCGTAACTATAATCTGGCACGCGCCAGTTGCGTCGCGCACGATGACAAACGCAAGCTTGCCTATGTCGCGCACATCCTCAATCCAACCTGCTATCCTGACCTCCTTGCCTGCCAAGTGCTCGCCAAGTTCGCGCGCATAGTGGGTTCTGTGTATGTCTGCCATCTCTAACGGTTCTCGCTATCTTTGACCGCCCTTGCCATCTTTTGAACCTTTTCTACGGCCGAGCGCAAGATATTATACATACGGCGCGTCTTTGCCCTTGATGCCTCAAGATGACAAGTTAGCCGTGTCCTCGCTTGTGGCCTATTACATCACAGAAAGGGGGCCGGTGAGGGCGGTCGACGGCGTCAACTTTGTGCTCAAAAAGAACGAGTCGCTTGGCATAGTCGGCGAGTCTGCGTGCGGCAAGAGCACACTCGGCTCGGCGCTGATGCGCTCGATGCAAGCGCCGGGCAAAATAGTGGGCGGGAGCGTCATGCTATTGGGCGAGGACGTGATTAAGCTTGCTGACAAGGAATTCGGAAGCAGAGTGCGCTGGAAAAAGATAGCGATGGTCTTCCAGGGCGCCATGAACGCGCTTGACCCCGTATACACAGTTTCAAGCCAGCTCAAAGAGGTGCTCAAAGAGCACGGCTACCAGGGCGACTTTGATAACAAAGTGGCCGAGTCAATGAGCCAGGTGGAACTCGACCAGTCGGTGGGTGCAAGGTACCCGCACGAGCTTTCCGGCGGCATGAAGCAGCGCGTGGTGATTGCGATGGCGCTCTTGCTCGAGCCGGAGCTTCTCATCGCCGACGAGCCGACCACTGCGCTTGACGTGCTGGTGCAAGCACAGATAATCGCACTCCTCAAAAAGCTGCACGAGGAAAAGAACCTGACAGTCATCCTCATAACGCACGACCTTGCGCTCGTCTCGCAGATTGCCCAAAAGATAGCGATAATGTACGCCGGCCAGCTTGTGGAAATCGGATCAGCCGAAGAGGTCTACAACGCCCCCAAGCACCCGTACACGCAGGCGCTCATAGCTGCAGTCCCGCGGTTGCGTTCACCTGAAAAGAGCATCCCATTTATCCCCGGCAGCCCGCCGTCGCTTCTTGACCCGCCCAAAGGGTGCAGGTTTTACGCCCGGTGTCCACATGCGATGGAAGTGTGCAAGAGTGACCCGCCAGAGTTTCCGACAAAGACAGGCTACGTCAGGTGCTTCCTGTACGACCCAACCTTAAAAAAGACGGCAAGCTGACAACCACGCTGCCCGTTGTCAATACTCAATTACTTTCCATTCGAGCAGATGCGCGACAAGCAGCGCGCCGTGCTCTTGGAGATCGAGTCGGCGACAAAATCCGGCTACAAGAACATCTTCATTGAAGCGCCCACCGGCTTTGGCAAGACGCCGGTTGCGATAGCGTTTGCGCGCTACCTTGGCAGCTCTCATATCTGCACCGCGACCAAGGACCTGCAGGCTCAGTACCGGCGCGATTTTCCCTTCGTGTTTGAAGTGAAAGGTAGGAGCAACTTTCCCTGCGTCGTCAAAGAGGACATGGGGCTTGACGAAAGCTGCGACTACGGGCCCTGCGTCCAGGACGAGGACTATGACTGCGCCTTCAAGACGCGGCTTATGGACTACGACGTTGTCAGGCAGGGGACGGTCCAAGAGCTTGTCAGGATAAACCCTCTTGCGGAAAAAGGATACGTTGACAACCTGAAAAAACAGTCCAAGCTGGGAGAGCTTTCGTGGAGGCCGTGCCACTACTTCCACCAAAAGTGGATGGGCGCAAAGGCAAGCCACACGGTCTACAACTACCGCTACTTCCTCTCCGACATCTTTTACACCGGCACGACGCAAAAGCGCAAGCTCTTGGTGCTTGACGAGGCGCACCAGCTAGAATCCGAGGTGGGCGATTTCCGCTCGTTCACGGTCAACAGAAACGCGCTGCGCTTCCTTCAAAGAGTGCAGATGCCTGAAAGGGCCGTCGAGGATGTGGACACCTGGATGGACTTTCTTTCAAACCTGCAGGACAAGCTGCTCATGTTCATCGAGCAGGCAACGGACGCAATAGAGCGCGGAAGGGTCGCAGAGCCGTATACGGAGCGCAACCTTATCGACGCGATATCCCGTGAAAAGAACCTCTCGGCAGTCCTGTACGACATGCGGGGAAACAAAAAGAATTGGATAGTTTCAAGCACCCAGTGCGACGGGGAAAACAAGATTTCACGGGCAACGCTCACGCCGCTTGAGACCGCGGGCTACTTTGGCGAGATACTTGACAAGGGGGTGATTGCGTTTTTCATGAGCGCTACTATCCTAAGCAAGGACCACTTATGCAAGGTGGCCGGGATAAAGCCTGACGCCGCCAAGTTCATTCAGGTGCGCGACTCTGACTTTCCGGTCAAAAACAGGCCGATAAGGCTGATGAACGTGGCGTGGCTTTCCGCCAAGACCATGCAGGAAAGCCTGCCCAAGATATCAAAGGCAGTCGACAACATCATGTCGACACACAAGAGCGAAAAGGGGATCATACATACAACATCGTATGTGCAGCTGCAGTTTATCCGCGACAACCTGAGCAGGGAAAACGCCGCGCGGCTGATAGAGACCGGCTCGTCGCTTGACAGGGAAGAAGTGATAGCGAAGCACGCAGCAAGCAAGAAACCCACGGTGCTCATATCGCCCTCGCTCCACCTTGGAGTCGACCTGAAGGACGACCTTTCGCGCTTTCAAGTCATAGTCAAGGTGCCGTATCCGGACTTGACAGACCGCAAGGTTGCAGCGATGAAAGCACGCGACCCACGCTGGTACACATGGTATACAGTCCTGCGCCTCGCCCAGTCGTACGGCAGAAGCGTGCGGAGCGCCGACGACTTTGCCACCACATACGTACTTGATTCGAGCATCGACTACCTCCTGAGAAGCGCCCAAGACATGGTTCCCAAGTGGTTTTCAGAAGCAATTAGAGCCTAGAACGTTTTTATGTTCAAAAGGGCGAAAAATAGCGATTTGTCCGGCGACACGACAGTCCCCAATGGTGCAAGCCCACCTGCCATATTCGGGGTGCACCCGAGCATAGCAGTCACACTTGCCCTCATCACCCCGATAATATTCACGATGGTGGCCTATCCGGACACATTCAGCCTTTCATGGAACGAGGGCAGGGGCGGCTTTATCTTTGCGATGGCGTTCATCGCAGCAGAGCTCATCGGCGTCAATCGGCCTGTCAGCAAGGCCAAGTTTGCAGTCGTGCTCGGACTCGCGGTTGCGACTATAGTCTATTTCGTGGCACTGCCCTTTGGCCTGCGCCAGTCCATCGAAGACGCTGCGCCGGCATACAACGTGGAGCTTGCACTTTCCTGGGTGTGGATGTGGGACTTTATCGTCATGGCACTGTTTGTCGGCTCGTCACTCACAGTCCTCTTTGGCCGGCGCTGGTACAAGATTGCACCTGCCGGCGCCATTTACCTAGTCGGAAGTGCCGTGATACTTTCCCTTGACGCCTTTTTCCCGTACGACACTCTGGGACCGCTCCAGTTCATAGTCCCGATATACCTGCAAATAGACCAAGCAGTAATCAACTTTATCGACAGCACAATTACCAACGTCGGGCCGTTGAATCCCGACAACCCTGTGCCACCTGCATCGGCGCGGGGCAACCTGCTTGTATTGAACGGCCTTAAGGGACCCTTTGCGCTGCAGGTGTTCTGGCCCTCTGCCGGCGTCCACAGCATGATAATCTACACGCTGGTCATGCTGGCGTTCCTGCTAAAGATGGAAATCCCGTTGAAAAGAAAGCTGATCTACTTTGCCATAGGCACCTTTGGCACCGTGGCCATCAACGTCGTGCGCATAATCGCTCTTTCGCTCTACGCGCTGGTCGTCACCACCAAAGTGAGCGAGTGGGAGGCCTTCCATTCGGTTGCAGGCGAGATAATGTTCTTGCCTTGGCTTGCCATCTACCTTGGAATAGTTATGTACGCCGAGAGTAAGAGGATGCAGCGGATGAAACGGGCCAGTGCTAGCGCTGCATAAAGTCAAAAAGCGTGTTCTGCCCCCCACTGTCTTGAAAATCTGACACCCTGATTCCAAGCCTCCTGATTTTCATGCCGCCGGTCACCGCCTCGTCAAGAATTGCCCTTGCAGTCGAGTGCAGGACATCAAGGCCTCCAGCGTGGGCCTTGAGCGTCCTCGATCTTGTTATGGTTTCCAAATTATTTAGGATGAGAATGATGCCGACGCTCTTGAACGCAAGGCTCTTCTTACCTGTGCTTTCGTGAACTGACCTGCATATCTCCTCTAGGTCGCCGTACATTTCAGAGGCCACCGTCGCGTCCTGCTTGAGAGTCACTATACGCATTATCTGCTTGTGCTCGCCTTCCGACCCTTCCACCGGCTCGTCGTCGACGCCCTTTGCCGCGTTGTGCATGTAGGTAGCAATCTTTTTGCCAAATTCGTCTACAAGCCTGTAAAGATCGAACGCTGCAAGATCGCCGGCGGTCTTTAAGCCTAGCTTTGCAAGCCGGTCGCGGGTCTTGGGCCCAATGCCAGGTATCTTGTCGACGTCAAGCGCGGCGACAAACTTTTCCGCATCTTCAGGCCTAACTGCCGTGAGGCCGTTGGGTTTTCTGAAATCAGATGCAACCTTGGCAAGCATCTTGTTTGGCGCGACGCCGACAGAGCACGAAATCTGTGTGTGTGTCCTCACCTCGTCCTTTATCCTGTGCGCAAGGCTTTCTGCTGCCGCAAAGTCGCCCCCGGTCCTTACCGACACGTCCGCAAAGCACTCGTCTATCCCGACGTGCTCAAAGAGGTCGACATTATTTCTGATTACTGACATTCCTTTTTCGGACACTTGCTTGTAATATTCTGTATCAAGCGGCAAAAACAGCGCGTCTTTTGCGTCGGCGAGCCTTGACTTGGCCAGCCTTATTGGGATGCCCGATTTTACGCCGTATTTCCTTGCGACGTAGTTCGCCGTGCTCACGACGCCTGAGTCTTCGGTCCTGCCAGAGAAAACGCATACGACTACAGGTCGGTTTTTTATCTCTGGGGTTCTCAGCTCTTCGCACTGGGCAAAAAAGTAGTCAAAGTCGACATGCAAGACGGTCCTTGCCAACGCTGCTTGTTGCCCTCTCTGGTATAATTCGATTACTTGATGTCAAGCACGGACAAGCCGGGCATCTCGTCGCCAGCGAGGTAGCGCAGGCTTGCCCCGCCACCGGTAGAAACATGGCTCACCTCGTTTTCTGCTACGCCGGACTTTTTCAAGGCCGCAAGCGTGTCGCCCCCTCCGACAAGCGTCTTGGCGCCCCGCCAATATGCAAGTGCTAGGCTTTTCGCAATGTTGATGGTGCCGTTTGCAAACGCACGCAATTCGAACATTCCCATTGGGCCATTCCAGAATATCATGCCAGCTCCGTTGCTCCTGCTCACCTCCTCGGAAAAGTGCTCTATGGTCTCGCTTCCGATGTCAAAGCCCGCCATGCCGTCTGGTATGTCGCCTTTTACCATCATAATTGAGGTGTCCGCCGGCGACTGGGCCGTCACATGATCTGTGGGAAGCATTATCTTGTCGGCGTATTTGGCAAGCGCCTTTTCTGCCCAGGGCAGGCGCTCGTGATCGATGAGCGACTTGCCCGTCTTGACCCCTTTTGCCATCAGGAAAGTGTACGCTACGGCTCCACCGACTATAACCTTGTCCGCCTTTGGCAGCAGGTTTTCGAGCGCGCCTATCTTGTCCTTTATCTTGACGCCGCCCACGATCACCTTGAACGGCTTGGGAGGTTTCTCCCTCATCATCGAGAGGTATTCGACTTCCTTGTTGAGGTTAAAGCCAGCAAGCCTCATGTCAAACAGCCTCGCCGCGCCAAAAGTGGACGCGTGCTTTCTGTGCGACGTGCTGAACGCGTCGTTGACGTAGATGTCGGCCTGCCTTGCGAGCTTCTTGCAGAACTCTCCGTCGTTTGCCTCCTCTTCCTTGTAAAAGCGCAGGTTTTCAAGAAGCAGTATGTCGCCCCTGCCCATCTGGGATATTTCTGATTCTACCGCCGGCCCGACACAGTCGCTTGCAAACCTCACCCTTATGCCTGCCCCTCCGGCTATGTCCTGCAGCCTGCGCGCCACCGGCGCCAATGTGTAGTCGGGGTCGCGACCGTCGGGCCTACCTAGGTGCGAGGCAAGAATCACTTTTGCGCCCCTCCTGCTCAGGTACTCGATTGTCGGGATTGCCATGCGTATGCGGTAGTCCTCGCCCACCGAGCCGTTGCTCACGCTCACGTTAAAGTCGACCCTGACAAGGACGCGTTTGCCTTCAAGACTCTTGTCGTCGACGTCCATAATCGTTCTTGGGGCCAACAGCACCTGTAAAATTACAGGGATTAATTTATCTTGTGAAATTCCTCTAAACACTTAATAGAATAGTGGGGGCGAGAGCTGGGCGTGAGTAGTTTCGTACCACGAAGGGTTCTTGGCAAGTTCATGCACGTTACAGACCAGCCGCTAAATAGGGCAGGCAGGAAATCACTTGTCTATTTCATGGGCGCTGGATTTTGTCCGTTCTGCGCTGCAGAGCGTTGGGCCATTGTGAAGGCATTGGCGCGCTTTGGCACGTGGGAGGGTCTTGTCGAGGACAAGAGCGCCGGCCGCGACGAGAAATACCTGAACGTTCCCACCTTCAGCCTTGCGCGTGCGAATTATTCTAGTGCGCATGTAGAGTTTGCCGGAAAGGAGACTGCAGACCGAAACTTTGAGCCCCTGCAGGAGCTTGACGATTCAGACTATGAAATCCTTGACATGTACAACCCTGACCAGATGATACCTTTCCTCTTAGTTGACGGGCAGTACATGCAGGTGGGCGCAGGCTTTTCGCCCGAGCTGATACTGAACATGTCGCATGAGCAGGTCAGGGCGGAACTTGACAAGCTCGATTCTGCGATAGGCAAGGCAATCCGGGCAGAAATCGACAACATCACCGCGCTTGTCTGCAAGAGCATCGCAGGAAAAGGCGACGCCTGCGGCTCCGAATCAGTCAAAGCACTGGTTGGAAAACTGTAGGGCTAGTCCTCTACCTTTGCAACTTGCGGTCTGAGGGTGGTCACCTTGGTAATCGTCGGGCACCCAAGCTTGCTTGCCGCGACCTTGAATCCTTCCTTCGCGAGGTTGAGGTTTGTCGCAGTGACGTGCGCCTCAAAGATCGGCTGACCCGGCCTTACCCTGGCTGCGAGGCCTGTCGCCTTGCCAAAGGCCCTGCGCATGCCTTCCTGGAGACGGTCGGCTCCTGCGGTCGCAATCATCTTGTTCTCCCTGAGGATCACGTGTGGGTAGACCCGAAGCATCGAGAAAAAGCTCATCTCGCCTGCGGTTGACATCCTTTTGTTTGCCGCAAGCCTTGCAGCCTCCAGCGCGTTGTGCCTTATCTGCAGTTTTTCGGTGACAATGAGCTCCAGCTTGTAGTCGTAATTGTCGGCTGCCTGGCCGGACGAGAATCTTGCTATCTTTAACTGGGGCTTGCCGGCGATGTATTCCTTCCTCACATACGGCATGCCACGCGTCTCGCGATAATTAACTCCCTTCATATTGATACACTAGATTGAATGCTTAAATGTGGAATTCTGCTGTGATTTAATCGTTATGTCAGTCCCGCCTGCTGCTGAAAAGCAAGTTGAGGTGCAGGCAGTAGAATCGCGAATTTCCGGCGGCAGAATACTGGTCGATGACACGCGCGTGCAAGACGAGCTACGCTCATGGGGCTACGGAGATAAAGAGGGAAGCGAGTACGTGCTAAAACCATACGAGGCACTGTACCTGATGCAAGCAAAGCGCCTTACGGTGAAGGGAAAAGAGATGAGGTTTGACTCGCTTTTTGAGCTCTTGCTAAAGCACGACAGGAACATCATGACGCGGTTCCTCGTCTACCGTGACCTCAAAAGCCGCGGCTACGTCGCAAAGGAGGGCTTCGGATTTGGCGACGACTTTCGGGTCTACGAAAGAGGCGAGTACGAGAAAAAGCCGGCGAGGTACGTCGTGTTCGGGGTGAGCGAGGGAGCGAAAATGACTGCCAAGAGCTTTGCACGCGCAGTCGAGCAGATAGAAAAGATGGGCAAGGACGCGGTCGTCGCGGTCATCGAGCGCAGGGGCGAGGTGATATACTACAAGGCATCCAGGATGCGCTTTGCGCAGAACAAGCACGACACGTCAATCTTGGGCAAGTGATAGATGTGCCAGAAGATACGCGGTTCAAAGAAGTTTATTGCGCCAACTGCAAGATAGTGCTTGCGCGCTACTCGATAAAGTATTTCAACGACGCGGACATCACAGAGCTTGTCAGGATACACTACTCGTTGCACATAAAGGAAGGTCACGTCGTCGAGACCCGGCTTTCCGTGTAAACGATTTATAGCCCCAAAAGTGCTTACGACTTCATGCAAGGCACACTCTGCGAGAGGGGCATCGAACTTGACAAGAACATCCGCTTCGCCGGCATCGTAGACGCGCGTGGCGAAGTCGTCGAAGGCGGCTTCCAGCAGGGCACGCAGCCGCTCAAACGGCACCGCGGAGCAGCAGATGTACCTTCAGTCGCTCTCCAACGTCCTGACGCTCCGGCAGTTCTCTGGCATGCTGGGCGAGTTCCGCTATAGCATAACCGACCACGGCAAAGTGAACCTGATGACGTTCCCGCTGGGCGCCGGCATCCTGTGCCTCTCAACAAGTTCGAAGGCAAACACGGTTAAAATATGAGACAAGGTGCTCGCGCTCTTAAAACAGAACAAAAAGTCCAAGAAGAAGGTTTAATAGTGAAACTTCCAAAAGGTTAAATGCATGAGAGCCACCTCCGAGTTAAGGTTGGCAAAGCGTTTTTGCGAGCACTGCTTTTACCGTGGTGATGAATCAGAGTTCCTCGCGGCTGCGGACTTTTGCATCGAGTGCATGGGCGTTCACGCGCACTGTCCCAAGTGCAAGCAGAGCTTCCACAGCGTGCACGTCGTCGAATGATTTTTTATCCCTTCCTGCCATACAAGCACAGGCTGCAGGGTGATGACGAAGTGTACAGTCCCCCTATTATCTGCCTGCGTAGGCGGAAAAAATGAAGAGAATTTGCCGGACTGCCGAGCCTTGCGGCTTTAACGTTTTTAATCACCGGCAGGTAATGCTGTCTTTGTGCCGGACACCAACTATGACAGGTTCTGCGAGGAACTTGCCGGCGTCGACGAGGCCGTAATGGCAGCCTTCGTGTTTTCGAAGGGGATACGGGGCTCGCATGTAAAGTTGAACGTGCCGGTGCTAAAGGACGAGGATGCGGAGAGGCTTTCAGAGCAGACCGCCACCGTGATGGACTTAGTGAAGAGCAATGAGCGGCTGTTCGGGCGGATGTGCTTTGTCCTCGTGCATCACGAAGCGGTGGATGGCATGTTCTTTCCCGTTGACGGCTCGACAACCGTGCTTATCGGGCTCGTAAAGCCCTATAACCAAGACAAGATAGAGCAGGCTGTAAGGGCCAAGATAAAATCGGGCCTGGCGGGAAGGACCGTAGATTCAATCTAGCCTCGGTCGACATAGATTTGAAGCTAGCTTGAAAACTCAGCCATTTCTAAACCAAAACGTGCAATATTTAGATACTAAGGCAATCATCCGGGATTGTGCCAAGCTTCTGGAATTGGGCGTGAGCGAGCAGCTTGTGAGTGAACTACCTCCTACTAAGGCAGGAGACCTCCTCAAGGACATTATGTATCTGACGATCAGGTACAAAGACAGCGCCTGGCGCACGTGTATCTACTGCAGAGTTTTCTCAGCTCCCCCAGCTCAAAATGCCGATACTGCGCGAGTAAGAAAAGTGCTCCGGCCGGGATTTGAACCCGGGATCTCCGCCTTGAGAGGGCGAAATGCTTAACCGGACTACACCACCGGAGCCCGGAACCTGTGAAATCCGTTCTTCATAAAAATGTAACTTTACAGGCGAAAAGGAAAGAATCTTGTGCGCAAATTTTCCGGTACCTTTGCAAAAGGCGGACTTCTTTGAGAGGTTCTGAATGCCTACTAAAGGCGTGCTTGTGGAAGTCTTTGACTTCTCGCCAAAGGAGCCCTACCAGCTCTTTCTGGGCAAACTGTTTGAAAAACTTGGCTAGCGCGTGTCACTTTTGAGGGAATAGGGGGCCCAGATGGGGCGCTCTGTAGTGGAGCAGTCCAAGAAAATCACGTATGTGCCGGGCGAGGAAGCCAAGAAGGCCGCAAGAACCGCGCTCCTGGTTCAGCCGGAAGACATGCAGTGCAAAAAATGCCAGTCGTACAATCCCGAAGGCTCGGCGTTTTGCAATGCAGCAAGTGCGGCCCGGAAACCCCGAAGACTCCAAGTTCTGCAACCAGTGGAGGCAAGCGTTCTGACAATACTTTTAACGCCTTTTTGTATACCGTTATCTGTCGATGGGCATCCCTGAAAAGATCAAGGCCATTCAGGACGAGATCCACAAGACCCAGATAAACAAGGCGACCGAGTTCCACGTTGGGCTCCTGAAGGCCAAGATAGCAAAGCTAAAACGCGAGCAGGATGAGAACATCCACGGCAGGACGGTCCACACAGGCGGGGAGAACGCCGGTTTTGACGTCAGAAAGGCAGGGGACGCCACAGTCGTTTTGATCGGTCTTCCAAGCGTCGGCAAGTCGACGCTCCTGAACCGTTTGACAAACGCAAAATCCCGTGTAGCCTCATACCAGTTTACCACGCTAACTGCAGTGCCCGGCATGCTGGATTACAGGGGGGCCAAGATACAGGTCCTCGACCTGCCCGGGATCATTGAAGGCGCGGCGTCAGGGAAGGGCTTTGGCCGGCGCGTCATTTCAGTTTCAAGGGGTGCAGACCTAGTGCTTCTCATCCTTGACGTGTTCCAACCAAACCACGTTGGCATATTGAAAAAGGAACTGGCAGAAGCGGGAATAAAGCTGGACGAGCGGCCCCCGGACGTCGTCATTGAAAAAACCTCCACTGGCGGGCTGTCGGTCAACGCTCAGGTTCCACTGAAGATGTCAGAGAAGGCGGTCAAAGAGATCGCGCGCGTCTACGGCATACACAACGGCCGGATCATTATCCGAGAGCCGAATCTGACTGACGACCAGTTTATCGATGTGCTTTCTGAAAACCGCGTCTACCTGCCGTCATTGATCGTGCTCAACAAGATAGATCTTGTCAACCAAGGATTCATCAATGAGATCCAGTCGCAGATAGGTAACAAGTTCTTACCCATATCAGCCGACGCAAACGTCAACATCGACGCGCTGAGAGAAGCTATATACAACAGGCTCGATTTTATCCGCATTTACATGCGCCCCAAAGGCGGCCAGACTGACTACAAAGAGCCCATGATAATGCAAAGGGACTCCAAAGTGCAGGATGTCTGCAACAAGATTCACCGCAACATGGCGCGCAACATCAAGTACGCGCT
The DNA here is from genome assembly GCF_036397675.1 of Nitrososphaera sp. Classification (GTDB taxonomy): domain Archaea; phylum Thermoproteota; class Nitrososphaeria; order Nitrososphaerales; family Nitrososphaeraceae; genus Nitrososphaera. Next base: position 16,018 of record NZ_DASWIL010000037.1, read on the forward strand.
GGTGTGGGGCAAAAGCGCCAAGTTCGACGCGCAGAAGGTTGGCCTCGATCATGTACTTGCAGATGAAGATGTATTGACAATAGTCAAGAACCCCGGCGCCCTCTAGGGCTCGGCTATGATTTTGCCGCGCATCTGCGGGTGATACTGGCAGAAGTACTCGTACGTGCCGGGCTTGTAAGCGACTATGGCCGAGTTGAAGTGCTGCTCTGCCTTTAGCGGCGCGGTCTCGAAATTCAGTATACCTCCTGTCTTGTCGTTTATCTGCAGGTCATGTATGACCACATCCTTGTTTACGACGACGAGTTTGACTGGCTGATTGACCTTGACGTGTATGTCCGGGTTTGTGCCGTTAAATGTGCTCCTCTGGGCCAGCAGCAGTATGCCATCGACTTGCGAGACGTCTGCCTTCTCGGTCTCCTGTGTCAGGTTGCCAAAGGCCCACAGCGAGCCCACCGTGACAAAGGATATCGCTACTACTGCGATGATGTTGTTCCTGGCATACACCACGCCTGCTTTGTCAAATACACCTAAATGCTTTTGGTAGAATTGGAAACAAAAAGACACCTAACTGCATTCGTCAGAACGCAGTGGTTTAGTTGTTGTCGGATGCCGGAGCCTCAGCAGTTGCTGCGCCGTTTACGACCTCGGCAGTCGCAAACCTAGGTCCCATCTGTGTGACGCGGATCTTTGCATTCTGACCTATCTTTCCGTCCTTCACAAAGATGACAAAACCCTGTATCCTTGCGATTCCGTCGCCTTTGCGGCTGATTTCCGTGATTTGTACATCGTACTCCTTTCCCATTTCCACGGGCTTGGGACCGAAGTTATCTCTTCTTCCGTAACTCATACGTAAGAAAAGCCAAGTAAATTCCCAATATAAACTATGGAAAAACGCTACGAACCAATTCTCATGCCGCCGTCACAGACTGACCGGAGGCATTCTATCGCCGACAGGACTGCAAGGTAGCTGGTCTTGGGGTTGCCGGGGCTCGGCACGTTGTTGACGGTGAACTGGAATTTTCCAAAACTTCCAGTCGCCGTTATTTCGTGCTGGTTCGTGGTGGACGCGGGGTCTGCGACTATCCTCACCATCGTCTTGTCAAAGCCGATGCCGGCAAGGCTCAGGACCGCCGCAACGTTGACGTTTGCCGGGAATTTTTTCACCGCGTCGGCCGCCGGCCCATCGTAGATTAGCGTTTTTTCTTTTATCTCCTCTAGCTTGATGCTGCTTGTCTCAAAGAACGGCGCGCCCGTGAGCGCCTTTGGCGCCTTTGTAGTCGTGAGCGTGACTGCTTCAAGCAGGTGCCTTACCGCCCTGATGGCGTCGATTCCCGCGATTGCGCCCGTCGGCACGTAGATTCTTCCCTTTAACGCCTGGAGCGATGCAAGAAGCTCCCTGTCGGCAAGCGCGCCCACCGACATTATCAAGAGGTCGCGCCCTGCGCCAAGCACGGGGCCTGCAAATTTTCTCGCCGCGTCCGGCGACGCCGCTTCCACGGCAATGTCGCACTCTTGCGACATGAAACCCTCAAAATCGTCGTACGCCGTGGGCGCGCTCTGCAGCTTTGAACTCAGCTGTTGGGCGCTCCCCCTTGAGATATCAAAAAGCGAGACGAGGATGGCGTTTTTCACCTGTCCTGCGTCGACTGCGGAAGCAAGCTGGCCGCCTATGGTGCCGCAGCCAATGATGCCTACCCTCTTTGCCATGCGCTAAAAGGTTGGGCGGCGGGGAATTTTACCCTTACCTTCTGCCACCGCGGCGCTCTGGCTTTTTCTGTCCCGGAAGCCTCTTTTTCTCAAAGCGCTTGACAAAGTTGTCCTTGTTGCGCATCCTTGCAATCTTGCTGGAGCGTGGCTTGGCCTGTATCTTGGGCGTCTGGCCCCTGACCTTGCCTGCCTTTGTAAGTGATCCGTGAGTTGGCATTTATCCTCTAGCACAGCTCCGGTGCGATTGCTTATAATTGTATTGCGCGCGCCGTGCGGTAAATGAGGCAAGTATTGCCTAGATCTTTGAAATGACGGACACACATATCCTGAATTGTACTACTTTAAATGTAGAGAATATGGATTGTATGTTGCATATAGACAGCCATGACAATGCTTGCGATGGATTTCAAGGAACAGGTCCTGCGGCTGAAAAAGGAGAAAAACGCAGTCGTTTTAGCGCACAACTACCAGCTGCCGGAAGTGCAAGATGTTGCTGACTTTATCGGCGACTCGCTTGCGCTCTCTAGGAACGCCGCGACCACAAAGGCTGACACCATCGTGTTCTGTGGCGTCCACTTTATGGCCGAGACCGCGTCCATAATCTGCCCGGAAAAAAGAGTGCTCATACCCGACCTTGAGGCTGGATGCTCTCTTGCGTCGACCATAAATGCAGACGAGCTCGCCGCGTGGAAGGCCGAGCACCCGGATGCCGTCGTTGTCAGTTACGTCAACACTACCGCCGATGTCAAGGCGCTTTCCGACTATTGCTGCACGTCGTCAAACGCCGTGAAGGTGGTAAACAGCATCCCTTCGGACAGGAAGGTGCTCTTTTTGCCCGATATGTTCCTTGGCGCTTATGTTGCTGAAGTGACAAAGCGCAAGAACATGTACATTTGGCCCGGCGAGTGCCACGTACACGCAGGGATAAAGGCGGAGGACATCAACAAGATGCTTGCGACTCTAAAGAACGCCGACTTTTTGGTCCACCCGGAATGCAGCTGCACCTCATCTACGATGTACCACATGGCAAAAGGAGACCTTACCAAGACTGGTCATGTATTATCGACGGAAGGCATGATGAAGCACGCCCGCACGTCTCACGCAAAGCAGTTTGTCGTCGCCACTGAAACCGGCATCCTCTACAGGATGAAGAAGGAAAACCCAGACAAGGAATTCATACCGGTCAAGGACGATGCAGTCTGCAGGTACATGAAAAAGATAACGCTGGAAAAGGTCTACAACTCGCTTGCAAACAATGTCTTTGAAGTCCGTGTGCCGCAAAAAACTTCCGATAGGGCGCGGCTTGCAATAGGCAGGATGCTTGCCATTTCCTAGAGTTTCTTTGGCAGCGGCGCCGTAACGGACCTATTGTTGCTGTACCTTGCAATGATGTCCTCTGGCACTTGGCCGGCAAACAGATCCTTTGAAAGGCCGCGCAAGTACTTCATGATGGCCCACGTCCCTGCCTTTATGAGCACGGCCATGAACACCTTCATCATTGGCCCGTAGGACTTGTTCCTGATGATTATAGGAATGATGTCGTCGATTACGCGCAGGTTGTGCTCCCAGCACTTCCAGAACAACGTGAACTGCGCCTCGTTGAGGTTGCCAAAGTGCATCGAGTTCTTCTCGGAAAAGTCCTGATACAACAATGGGGCGACAAGCCCGCGCATGTTTGTCTGCTTAAAGTCCTCGATTAAATCGATGGTGTACTGCGTTTCATCTGGAGTCTCGTCGGGCCAGCCTATAATGAGAGTGAGCGCCGGGAACCAGTTGTTCTGGTTGAGAATCTTGCAGCCCTCCCTGACGACTGCTCCCCATTCGTCGGGCTGGAACGGCTTGGTTTTGACGCCCAGGTGCTTCTTGACCATGCGCGGCGCGACGGTCTCGATGCCGAGGTTAGTCGCAAGCCACCTGCCTCCTGCGACGTTCATCTCGTTGATATCTGACATCTTCTTTATCAGGTCCGGAGACGAGGCTACCGCGGAAAGCGTCATGTGGGTCGTGCCGACAAAGCGCGCTCCCGTAGATTTCAACCCTGACCAGAGCTCAGTGATGGTGTCGGCGTTGGGGATAAAGTCCTTGTTGTCGCAACCGTAAAGCAGCATCTCGTCGGACTGCAGCCAGATCGAGTCAAAGCCATAGTCGAGGTTTAATTGCGCCTCCTTTCGCAGGCGCTCAAGCGAAAAGTCCTTCTTGGTCCTCTTGTTCACGTCGCAAAAGTCACAGCCACGGCCGCATCCGCGCATGGCCTCTACCAGCGAATTGACGGTCGGTCCCTGCATCATGGGGACGTTGTCTATGTTCCTGACAAACGTGTGCAGGAGCTCAGGAGCGTCGCCTGCCTCAAGGTCGTGGAACAGGTCCAGTGCCAATTCGTCGGCCTCGCCGATGACGACCGTGTCTATGCCGTGAATCTTCATCCTGTCCGGCTTGGCAAGCTCCCACGAGCCGTTGCCGCCTACTACGACCTTGAAATTGTATTTCTTTCTCAGCTGGATAATGGAAGCGCACATCTTCTTGAACTTCATGGCGACGTACGACAACTTCTCCGGCGACATCGTAGTCGTGACAGGCGCCATGCCAAGCGGGTCCATCACGTTAATGCCCACCACTTTGGTGTCAGGGCCGATGGACTTTTCGAGCATCTCAGGGTGGGCAAGGAAAATGTCTTCGCGCCTGTACTCCTTTAGTAGCGCGCCCTCTATTCTTCGTAGGCCGCACTGCGCCACCTCGACTCCTCCCGTTGCCGGGTCGGTCTTGACCGACGGGCAGAACAACTTGTCAAAGACAAATTCTGGAACAAGTTCGTACGGGCCGCAGGCGATAAATCCGTAAAGGAAATTGCCCCTGTAGTTTGTCATCAGGGAGCGGTCTGCAGTCAGAACTATCCTTTTGCCACCGGAAGTTACCATTGCGTGTGTACCGTATTCGTTTTCGCTTGGCTATAAATAAACCTATTACTCCGTTATGCACGCTGACACTTAGTATAAGCCCTTTCTGTGTCCCCTGTCAAGTATTTGCCGTAGCTTGGCATGGTCGAGTAGCGAGAACGCGTCCTTGAGCGTGGTCCAAGTAAAGTCGGCGTGCTCCTCCGATATTCTCACTTCTTTTGTTGGCGTAGTGGCAAAGTAGAACCTCACCTCTTTTTCGGACCTTATGCCGTCGCCCTTGAAAAATGAATACGTTATCCTGCCAATGTACGACTGGATGTCAAGGTCGCTGATGCCAGTCTCCTCCCGCACCTCTCTGACCAGCGTCTGGATCTCCGTTTCGCCACGCTCCTTGTGCCCTTGGGCGAAGCCCCAGAATCCACGCCTGTTCCTGAGGAGCAGAAACTCTGCGGAGCGGCTGTCCGGCGACCTGTGCTTTATCACCGCGCCGACCGACTGTTCGTTGACCACTTTGTGTACAGGTAATCAAAAATGCGCGCTCAATAATAACGGTAACGCTTTAAACGTATTAATAACGACTTGGGGGCAGAAAATCCTAGTTGGGCCGGTCGTCTAGTCCGGTAGGATACGGCATTGGCATTGCTGAGGTCGTGGGTTCAAATCCCACCCGGTCCACTTGGGTTCTTTTTGGCCAAGCGTATGCTGAAGAGCGGGACCGGGTGGGTCAAGTGCCGAAGCCGCAAGAGCGGTCTAGACGCGCTAGGCCGGGTTTCGACGTTTCAAGCTGTCATAAACCTTCACTGCCCTGTGACCAGTCTCGCTTGCGTGACCTTCAAACTCCAAACGAGATTTGAACTTGCGACCGCATGCAACGCGTTCAAAGACCTGCATATCTGGCTGGCTATACCTGCATAGAAGCATCTTATATGCGACATAACGTGTTAGTACGTAGCTATCTAAGGCAAAGCCAGACGCCGGCCTGAAGTACTCACGTTTATACTTCACCTTTTTAGCAAGACCTCTTCCCTTATCTCAAACGCAACTTTTCCCCGGTAGAATATCCTGTACGCCCTGTATGGGACACCTTCCTTGTTCACGCCCATCCTAGTTATCCTGCGAAAGGTCTCCAGGCGGGCGGCAAAGATGGCGGTGCCAATCCCTGCATTTTTGTGCCTGATCTTTTCAACGACGGCAGGAGGCAGGTTCCTGCAGTAGACTTTGGAGAGTGCGCGGATGAGCGGTTCTCCGAACTCTGACATTAGGATCACTTCCCTTTTGATGACGCCTTTATTTTCAGACTGTCTTGTTACGTTCACGCGCACCGGCGAGCCTGTTAAAATACTGAGCACCTGCTCCACCGTGCCGGTCTCGGCAAGCAGCACCTTTTGCGCCGTGCTCAATACACATCTCTTTCTCTCCAACTCCTGCATCCTCTGCAGGACGTTTAAGCCAAAGTCCCTACTCACAGCAGCAACCTCGCCACCATAAAAGCCAGCGAGATCGCTATCGTTGAGAGGCTGAGTGTCTTCAGACGCTTTTCCAGGCTTGCAGTAGTAGCCCAGTCTCCATCGACCTTTTTCAGCTGCTTGTACGGCCTTGACATCCTTATTTCGGCAAAACTGGTAAGCGCCGCGGCTCCAGCGACTGCAAAGGGAAGCAGGCTTATGCTGTCTGTCTGTATCAAGTAGCCTGCCATGACAGGCAGCGCACCCCATGATATCGCGAACCAAAAGTCGTTGTGGAACCTGCCGCCCCAGATCTCAAAGTTGTAGGCGAGGAGGAAAAATCCTTCCAGGACGGCCGCTATTGCAAGCAGAGGCACGTAAAGCACGATGTAGTAAATGCCTACCGCGTATGCTGCTACAAGCGACAGTGCCAAGAGTGCAAGCATCTGTCTTTTTGTGAAATAGCTGCCCCATGGCTTGGCCTTCTTGGAGCCGATGGTGTCGGCCGCGTGCGCGCCGACGCCAAGCGCAAGGGCGTATATCAGAGCTATTGCGCCGACCCTGTCCCAGTGCACGTCGTCGACGAGCGTTGCACCGATAATTGCAAAGCAGACGCACATGCCTGTGTAGGGCAAGAACAACAGGCCCACGAACGCGCGGAATTTCGGCGGGCCAAAGCCGGGCACGAACCACTCGTTTATGCGCGTGCCGCTCATTGCTTGTACCCCCACGTAATGGCGGCCGTTCCGAGCGTGTGGTAGCTGACATTGATGTTTTTGAATCCGCGCTCTCTCATCGTCCCAGAAATGTTCTCGACCCAGCGTGACTTGCATATCACGTAGTCAAGCTCGGCAAAGACCGGCCTCCAAGATTTTGAAAACACACCCGCAAGCTGCAGGACCGCAAAGTAGGCGTTCCAGATGCCGCGCATCGCGCCCGTAGGACAGGCAAAGTCGTGGAACACGGCGACGCCCCGGGGCTGAAGAACGCGCCAGCATTCGCCCACCGCAAGGCGCGAGTCAACGTATTTGGCAAGATATGACGACACGACGGCGTCAAACGTTCCGTCTCTGAACGGCAGCACCTCAGCGGTCCCCTGGCATATGGGGTTCGTGTGCCCCCACGCCAGGTATTCAAACGTCATGTCAAGGCCGGTTACCGACGCGCCATTCGCTGCAACCATCGACGAGAGTATCCCCGTCCCGCATGCAAGGTCAAGGACAATGCCCCGCTTGCCTGCAATTTCGACGATCTTGCGCTTCCACGTCCTGTCCCGGCCAAGGGTCGCGAAAAGCGAGACCGAGTCGTAGCTTGGGGCAGTGCCGGAGGTAAAGAACCTTCTTGCGCTTGCGTAGCCTTCATGGGCATGCAATCCGGTACGTACGCGCAACTTGCTATTAAGAGCCGCAGTGACGACGACAAGTAATTAATGCCGTATCTGCCACTGTGTACAAGTGTACTTTGTAAACTGGCAGCGGCAGGTGTCGGTCGAAAAGCGCGGGGGCCAGAGGGTGGTGGTCAAGCGCAACAAACCCACCACCGCCTTTCATGAGTACATACTGCTTTCTACCTATACAATGATCTCGTTCTTGCTCGGCCATCCCTCGGCGCCACCTACCGCCGGCAGCATCGCAAAAAACGAGGGATGTGGGATGAGAGCCGCACTTGGCCGGCTCGGGATACCCACGCCCAGCCTTGTGTCGGTGTCAGAAGGCGAGCTGGTCGAAGAATACATCGAAGGGGGCGACTTGTACAGGGCGCTTACCTCTGGCGCTTCACCCGCGCTTGCGTCCAAAGCCGGCGCGCTCACCGGCAGGTTACACAACGCGGGCTATGCATTTACGGACAACAAGGCACAGAATTACCTTGTGCGCGGCGAGTCGCTTTTGCGCACGGACCTAGGGTTCATCCAGAAAAGTGGCTCTGTCTATGCAAGGAGCATGGACGTGGGCTCGTTCCTCGCAAGCGTGATGGATCTGACCACGTACTGCGACACAGAGAAGGCGTTCTTTGAAGGCTACCGCTCACAGGCAGGACGCAACTTTCCCTACCTGTCAATAGTCATACGCAACTTGCTGTCAGCCGGTTTTGCCTCCAACACAAGAATCACGCTGAAGAATATGGTGGTCGACACTGCAAAGCTGATAGCCGCCTAGATGGGCGGCAGCTCTGTCTTTTTGTCAAAGCCGCCAGAGCCGAACTTGCAGTAAAAGCACTGGTCGGACTGCATGTACGTAAGTTTTTGAATGACGATTGCCCCGAGTTTCAACGCCACCTTGGTCATGAAGCGGTACTTGAACGGCATTGAGGGGATGACCTCGTTAAAGTAGACGCTGTAGTGGTCCGGGCAGAACTTGAGCGTTATCTGGGCCTTCTGGCGCTGGTCTGAAGGCAGCTCCCTGTTTGCGTCGCTCAGGGTCTGGGCTACCTTCATCTGCTCCCTTATGTACTCGTGCTTGGGGCACGGACACTCCTTGCCACCCGGGTGCTTGTATGCCGGCGTGTTCTTCCAGTCAAAATCCGGGTAGTTCCGTTCAAAATCGTCCATCGCGTCATTGATGTTAGGACCCCATGCAATATAAAGATGTATGAAACAAGGTTATGTGTGCGTGGAATAACAAAAAATATATTTTGGGTTCATTAGAACCCGTAAGTGACACGGTTCACCCGAGAATGGTGATGGTGCAATCTCTACATTGAGCACAACAAAAAACAACATTTCAGTATCGAGTTCCGAAGACCCGAACCTGAAGACTCTTCTGGAGTTCAAAAAGGGCGTCCAGGACGAGCAAAAGGCTGGGGACAAGCGGATAGAGGAGATAAACAACAAGCTTGAAGCAGTCAAGAAGCAGATAGACGTGGAGAGGATGCAGTTGGACGAGATGCGCGCCAAATTAAAGAAGGTGAACGAGGAAAAAGACGTTGATTATCCCAAGTTCGTCGAGATGCGCAACAGCCTGATGGAGGCCAAGAACCAGATGAAGTCTCTGGACGATAAGGTAGGGGCCAAGTCCCGGAAGGAGAGAAGCGAGATGCACGGGCTGCAGAAGGCACTTGAGCAGATAGAGCGCGACATCCAGATAAAGAAGCTATCCAAGGACGAGGAGCGCAAGCTAGTCGCCCGCTCCAAGGAAATCGCCACGAAGCTTCATACGCTCAAGATTGCGCACAAGAAGGAGGGGCAGTACCGCGAGATATCGTCGCAGTATGACGACCTGAAGGGCAAGGTAAACAGGATCTTCAAGCTGAAGGAAGAGTACGGCAACAAGATAGGCAAGCTCAAGGCAAGCATCGAGGCGCTCGTCAACACCCGCGAAAGCCTATACGAGGAGCGCAGGCAGACCATCCATCAGGTCAGAGAAGCTGGCGCCAAGCTGGAGATGGTGGAAACACAGCTGAACGCCATTGCGTTCAAGAAATCCCGCATGGCCCATAACGAGGTCAGGCAAAAGAAGCAGAAGGAGGTGGATGAGCGCCGCGTCGCAAGGCAGGAGGCGATGCAGGAGCGCCAGAAGCGCGATAAGGAGTACCAGGAGCGCTGGAACGAGCTCAAGGAGGCCGCTCTGAAAAAGATGTCGTCGGGCGAAAAACTGACCTTTGATGAGATGAAGCTCATTTTCGGCGACGCCGGCCAAGAGTAAACGTTTTTGTGACCCGCAAGACAACGCCAAGCATATGTTCGAAGACAAGCTAGAGTACACTGGCAAGGTCTACTTGTACAGCAGCGGGATGCCGGAAGACCTAATTACACTTTCAAAGGAGAAACTGGCCGAGCGGGGTGTGAACGAAAGCGACATTGTCGTGTTGCTAGACCCTGTAGGCGTGCCTGAGGGCAGCATAATGGCGACCATCTGGCCGCACTACCTGTCGGTGGCAAGGGTCAAGCGGGTCCGGGAGGGCTCTATCTACGCGCCGCAGCTGTTCAACATCCAGTTTTGAAGCAAAGCATAAATCGTGTTTCTAGTCTTTGTGTTATGGATGCTGACCTTTTTCTGCAAGCGCGACAGGCATGGCGACTGTCCGGGCGAGTGGCCCGTCGGGGACGCGTGCGGACCCAACCACGACTGCTCGTTTGACATGAAGATGGTCAAGTGTTCGTGCGAGTGCCACGAAAAAAAGGGGAAAAAGTTGCGTTCTAGGCCGAGAAAGACCTGAGCATCCACGCCATCTTTTCGTGCTTTTCCATGAGACCTATCAAAAAGTCGTTGGTGCCCATGTCGTTGTGCTTGGCGGACTCTTCTGCGTCCACCCTGAGCGTCCTGATGACCGCCTCGTGGTCCGCAAGCAGGTTTGCAAGCATGGCCTGCGCCGACGGGTAGTCGCCGGGGCTCTCCTTCAGCCGGGCGTTCTTGACAAACTCTGCAAGCGTCGCAACCGACTTGTCACCTATTGCCCTCGTTCGCTCGGCGACCTCGTCTATGGTTGCGTCAAGTGCCTCGTACTGGGCCTGGAAGAACCTGTGCAGGTCGTTGAACTGCGGGCCGACTACGTTCCAGTGGTAATTCCTCGTCTTTGTGTAAAGCACATACTCGTCTGCAAGCAGTGCATTCAGTATCTGTACTACGCTTTTCCTGTCGCTGTCTTGGATTCCGATGTTCACCTTTTCCATTGCAACTATTATTAGGAACTATTCTGATATAAGGATTGTTATCTAAAGAGTATTGGAAGCAATAAATAACAGCTGCTCCAAGTTAATGCGTGCAACGGCTAGAGTCCGTGATAGACTTGCTTCGAAAAGAGGGTTTCAGGATTACGCCCCAGAGGGTAGCCATAGTAGACCATATCATGCACACCGACTCGCACCCTTCTGCCGAAGCACTGCACGCGGCGATCAGGAAAAAGCACCCGATGGTGAGCCTTGCCACCGTGTACAAGACACTTGAGCTCTTGAAGAAAAGGGGCATAGTACGCGAGCTCGACTTTCCCACGGGGGCCAGGTATGATTCTAACGTGGAGGAGCACGTCAACCTGGTGTGCTTGAGGTGCGGCAGGATAGACGACGTGGACGAGGCTTCGCTTGGAGAGCTCGAGTCAAAGGTCGCAAGGAATGCCAGGTACAGCATCCTGGGCGGCAGGTTCGAGTTGTATGGCTATTGCAGCCAGTGCCAGGGCAAGGCAAAGTAACCTTTAATTGCTCTTTGGAGACCAACTTGTCTGTCCGGCATGACAGATTTTTTCAGTTACCTTCTCCAGCTTGGGGGACTCGGCGAGTCAGGCGAGTTCGACCCTTCAAACCCACTGATGTACATCTACATAATCTCGCTTGCCACCATCCCGCTCTTCATGATGTACGGCCAGAGGATGCAGGGGAAAATAGTCCTTGGCGAGATTTCCAAGTCGCTCGTAAAACTGAAGGGCATGCGGGACAACGCGCGGCTTGCCACCATCGAGTACGTCAAGATATCCTTGCCGCAATCAACGGACCCCGCGGCAAAGATAGACAAATTCCTCGAATACTTCACGATAATGCCTGTCGACATCGACCCGAGTGGCCTCGTGCGCAAGCTGGGGCACGTCATGCGGACCAAGGACGAGCGCATGCGCCAGGAGGTGCGCAAGATATGTCCCGGCGTCAGCGACTATGAAGCTTCAAAGATAGAGAACATGCTCGAAGCGGCCTCGGCGCTCAACATGATCTACAAGGTGGTCAGGCACTTTTACCTGATGGGCAAGCGCACGACGAGCGTCTACGTCCTGGTGCAGCTGCAGATGGTGATGCCCATCCTGCTGGAAGAGGCCGACGCGCTGAAAAAAGCGATAGGTACGTTCCAGAAGGGTCAGCCCATAGGCGACGGAATAGGGCCGATGGTTGTTGGCAAGATGATGCTTGGCAGGGAGAAAAAATACGCCGCCAAGGAGACGGTGTACGCGCAAGGCGAACATAAAGGGAGGACACTTTACTTCCTCAAGGCCGAGGGCCCGGCAGGGACGGTCGGGAGGCCCGGCGAGGCGATACAGCGGCTGGCAGGCGACCTTGGCATAAAACTTGACGCAATAATCATGATTGACGCCGCGCTAAAGCTGGAAGGCGAGCGCACGGGCGACGTGGCAGAGGGCATCGGCGCGGCGATAGGTGGCATCGGTGTCGAAAAGTACCAGATCGAAGAGGTGGCCACGGATTACGACATCCCAGTTTACGCGGTAATAGTCAAGCAGTCCATCCTTGACGCGATAACGGTCATGCGAAAAGAGATTGCAGACTCGTTTGACAAGGTCACTGAAACCGTGCACGCTGTGATAGAGGACAAGACCCGGGAGGGCCAGTCGGTGATGGTGATAGGCGTCGGCAACACGATGGGGGTGGCGCAGTGATGTTCTGGAGCAAAAAGCCCGAGCCCAAGCCCACGATATACGCGGAAGAGACATGCAGCTCCTGCGGCGAGCGGGCGCGCCGGCCCTTTGAGGAACGCGACCACGTCTACGAGCATGGTGGCTCTTGCAAGAAATGCAACTCTTCGACGATGATAACGGCGGTGTACGGCGAGTACCCGCCCGAAAAAACCTAGAACGTTATGATGGTTGATCCGCCGTCCGCAGGGATGAGCGTATGCTCTGCCTGCACAACTGTCTTTTCCCTGCCTTCGACAAGTATGGGATAGGAGTGGACGTTCTTTTTCTTTACCAGTACGTCGATCAGCCTGCGCAGCCTCGGCTCCTCGTACGCGTTAGTGAGCCATCGGAGCGCAAATGGGAGCGACCTGTAGCGGTTCCAAATAACTGTCAGCAGTTCGTCCGCGTCTTTGTCCTTACTTGGCTTTCTTGAAGTGATGCCGAAGATGTTCTTCACCTTACCCTCGTGCACGACGCCCGAGCCGTCCTTCGTGGTGGCAAAAGGTTCTATAGCGTAGGCCTCGCCTGTCTGCAGCGAGAACGACGAGCCGATGGTCCATATGTTTGGTATCGACTTGCCTGCATGGATCGTATACTGTTGGAGCGAGTGGCCGCTCAGGTTCTGTATAGGACGGTAGCCCATCCTGCCGATTATCGTTTCGATGACCTTGCCGATGTCAGACGCCTTTGTCCCCGTCCTTGCTATGCGAACCGCCTCTGCAAGCGCAGCTTCTGCTGCCTTTACCATCTGGTCATGGCGGGGGTCGTAACAGACGGTCACGGCGGTGTCGGCGATGTAGCCGTCAACGTGCACGCCGATGTCTATCTTTAACACGTCGCCTTCCTTGACGAGCGTCTCGTCGCCCGGCTCTGCCGTATAGTGCGCCGCTATCTCGTTCAGGCTTGCGTTTACCGGGAACGCCGGCTGGGCCTCCATGCTCCTTATCTGGGCCTCTGCCGCCTCACAGACCTCAAGAAGCGTCGAGCCCACGTGGTATTTCCTCCGGGCGTCCTCTCTCACCTGCGACGCTATCTTCCCTGCCTTGAGATAGCTCTCGATGCTCATTCCCCAACAACTTATGGGGGTTGATATATAGAGCTTAGCCGGCGAATCCGTCCGCGCCATAGATGCCAACCAGGGTCGACAGTTCCAAAGTCGTTATGGCCAGCTGATCGTCTTCTTCCCAAAAGTCGAACTGGGGCGACATGAGGTATCCATTGGTCTTCTCATTGTGCGACAACCCGAGGGCGTGCCCGATTTCGTGGACTGCCGAGTTGCGGAACGCGAAATTGGGAATGTCTATGTCCGTCGAGCCGTCGCCGTGGAGCACCTTTGGCGACAGGTACACACTCGCCTCGTCGGATATGCCGCCGGCAAAACGGGTGGCCGTGTAGGCTCCCTTCTGCTCTGGGTAGGCTGGAAAGTCCCGGTAGGTGTCGTAGATGTAGACCTTGACGTCGCACCCTGCCATCATGTCCTCGGCCGGCGTGTACCGGGCGCTAATGTTCCATCCTTGCACGTTGACCGTATATTCCTTGAGCGCGTTGCGCCAGTCCTGCACAGCGAGCTTGGCCCAGACGTAATATTTGTTCGACACACCTTCTTCTTTGAATATGCAAGTCTGCAGGTTCTCCCTGTCCCATTTGTAGCCTGCGACCGGGACTGACGACTCGTCAAAGTCCGTCTGATCTTCGTAGTATGTGGCAGCGTATGCCGGAGCGAATACTTGGAAAATGAAAAGCACTGCTGCAGGCGCTATTCTCAGCACCAGTATTCTTGTCCGTGCACTGTTTTTATCCTTTAGGCAAAGCTCTTGTCGCCCTTGTCAAGCGTGGTGATGTTTATCGACTGCTCAACTGAAGAGACAAAGATTACTCCGTCGCCCTGTTAGCCGGTCCTCGAGGCTCGACTATGGCCTAGACGATCTTGTCAGCTAGTCATCAGACACGAGTATCTCGAACTTGATCTTGGGCAGCAGGTCCTAGGCCACCGGCTGGCCTCTTCACTGGAGGTGGAGTTCGCGCCGCTTGCTCCATCCTGACACGTTGGAGATGGTCATGCCACCTATGCCATGTTGCCTCAGCCTCTCCTTGACGACGGGCATCTTTTCAGGGCGCATGATTGCCTCGAGCTTTTTCATTCTGACGCCCTTTGCTAGAACAATCTTAAATTCTTTATTATTATCCACACTTGCAATTTTTATGATAAATGGCTTGGATTGGCATGCTTTTTAAGCGTCCGATTTGAGAGAAGGGCATTGGCAAAGTTTGTACTTGACACGAGCATAATAATCGACGGCGAGATAACAAAGATGCTTGACGCCGGCAAGATGGAGGAAGGGAGCGAGCTAATAATCCCGCTCGCTGTGCTCGACGAGCTGCAGTCACAGGCGTCCACCAACAAGGAGCACGGGTTTGTCGGGCTTGCAGAGATAAAGAAAATGCGCGAGCTGTGCTCAAAGAGGAACATCATGCTGCGCTTTGTGGGCCAGCGGCCGGACATCAACGACATCAGGCTTGCCAAGCACGGCAGGATTGACGCCATCATCAAGGATGTGGCGATGCAGGAATCCGCGACGCTGATGACCGCAGATTACGTTCAGGCGCTGGTCGCAGAGGCACAGGGGATAAAATCGCAGCACTTCAGGGCGCCCACGAAGACAACGGACCTTGCGTTTGAGAGATATTTCGACGAAACTACAATGAGCGTCCACCTGAAGGAAAACGTCGTCCCGATGGCGAAGAGGGGCAAGCCCGGCAGCTTTTCCTTGGTGCGCATAGGAGATGACAAAAGCACGTACGGCGAGCTCACTAAGATAATCAAGGAAGTCTCGGAGGCGAGCAGGGTCCCTGGCGCCGGCACCGTCGAGATAAGCAGGAGCGGCGCGACTGTCATACAGTTTGGCAAGTATAGGATTGCGATCACGCGTCCACCGTTTTCAGACGGGCTTGAAATCACGATAGTGAGGCCGACTGTCAGGCTTGTGCTTTCAGACTACAATGCAAGCGAGAAGCTGATGGAGAGGCTGTCTGGCAAGGCAGAGGGCATCATCATAGCCGGGCCTCCGGGCTCGGGCAAGAGCACGTTTGCAAGCAGCCTTGCCGAATTTTACGCGGACAAGGGCAAAATCGTGAAAACATTCGAGTCGCCCCGCGACCTGCAGGTGCCCGAGGAAGTCACGCAGTACGCTCCGCTTGAAGGGAGTTTCGAGAAAGCCGTGGACATACTGCTCCTGGTCAGGCCCGACTACACCATATACGACGAGGTGCGCCGGGCGCAGGACTTTAACGTGTTTGCGGACATGCGCCTTGCCGGCGTGGGGATGGTCGGGGTGTTACACGCGTCGAGCCCGCTTGACGCCGTCCAGCGCTTCATGGGAAAAGTCGAACTGGGCATGATCCCACACATACTTGACACCATCATCTTTGTCAAGGACGGCGCAATAAACAAGGTCTACGAGCTGGCGCTCACTGTTAAAGTTCCAACAGGGATGACCGAGGCCGACCTTGCAAGGCCGCTTGTGGAGGTCAAGGACTTTGAGTCCGGCGCCGTTGAATATGAAATCTACACCTACGGTGAGGAAAACGTCGTAGTCCCGGTGTCAAAGGTAAAAGGAACGGCGGGCGAGTCCGGGATAAAGAAACTTGCCCAGTCCAAGATAATGGACGTGGTTAGGCGCTTTGACCCTGGGGCGGAGGTGAATATCCTCTCTGAGAGCCGCGTGCAGGTCAAGGTGAGCAAGGAGGCTGCGCCGAAGATAATCGGCAAGGGCGGTTCAACGATAAACGAGCTTGAGGAGATGCTGGGCGTAAAGATAGATGTCGAGGCTAAAATACCAACGCTTGGTAAGGAGATCCCCTTTGAGGCAAGCGAGTCCGGCTCTTCGATAACGCTCTTAGTGGACGAGGGGGTAATAGGCAGGACGGTTGACCTCTACATCGAAGACGAATACGTCCTGTCGAGCCAGGTGGGCAAGAAGGCGCGCGTCAAGATAGACAAGCGCTCAGATGCAGGCAAGCAGATATTCAACGCCATAGTGTCGGGGCAGGAAATGCGGATGTTCTTGAGCAAGCGCTAGCGCGCAAGCCGCTGGCTCTTGGTCAGTTTGATGAATTCTTCCAGCTTTTTCAAAGTCTCCGGGTGTAGGTAGTGCTCTATCCCTTCTGCGTCACGGTTTGCAGTTTCGATATCCACGCCTATCATGACAAGGAACTCTGTCAAGATGCCGTGCCTTTCGTGCATGCTCTTGGCTATGGCGGTTCCGGTGTCGGTGAGCGTTATCCCCCGGTACTTTTCATAATTAACATGGCCGCTCTCGTTCAGCCGCTGCAGCATCTTTGTGACGCTTGGCGAGCTTACATTGAGGTAGTTTGAAATGTCAACGGTGGTGGCGTAGCCTTTCAGCTGTATGAGTTCGTAAATCACTTCAAGATAGTCTTCCATGCGAGTTGTCCTGGAGGCCTTTTCCGCGTTGTGCGCGTCGCGGATTGAATCGAGCCTGCTTTCGTCCAGTTTCTTTCTAGCCAATGCGGCCCTGCATGGGAGACATGCCTGACAGCAATAAATATTAACAGTCTTTTAACCATACCTGCAATAAAACTTTCGAAATCTCGTTGCGCGTGCTAAAATATAGCCATGGTTCCATTTATTTCAGCTCGCGGTTAAGAATAAATCCAAAATCCAATCCTGATCAGTAACTTACGTGGGAAATACATATCCCAGCCTGGGGTCGCGTTCCGCTGGTAATCAACATATTACAATAGTCGAAGTTTGTATTAAGATTGTATGTGAAAGTATTCCGGTACAAGATTGCAGGTGACCGCAAGTCGTGTCTTCCCCCTCACTCTTCTCGGGGTTTTCGCGCAGGAACTTGTGTTCAGGACTAATATGCGGATATTCGCTATTGGATCCGCGGATAGTTACAAAATCGCTAGCACTGTTATCCCATCCCATGGTCGACAAAATGGCTAATTTTGTTGTGGGTTAAATCTGCATACGAATACGGGGACAAATGGATATCAAAGACTATTTACAGTAACATTAAAAGACATGGATTCAGTATAGGATACATTGGCAAGAATGGGCGCTAATGTGGAGTTGCTTAGGAAATGGGGCCCTTCAGATTTGGGTGCCAAGGACCTCTATGAGGAATTAATGAAACTGAGGGAGTCTTGACCAATGGGCAACCATCATACTGTATACAGTTCACGCCTCCAAGTCATAATGTTACAAATCTATCACGGAAACGATAAGGTCCTTAGCGTATTGCACGAACAAGACACAGAGTCAGTGCACGAGAGTGCTTCCCATATGGATCTTCTCATATGTCCAGTTTGTAAAGAGACCATTAAAGGCTCTTGATTTTCAGCATATCATCGTCTTAATGTAGTAGGAGTGACATATTCCCACATAGTAATAGCCTCGCAATTATTAGAGCCGCCAGACATTCAGCCACAATCGACCTATATCCTCTGTTGTTTTTGAGCCTTTGATTACTGCTTTCAAATTCCAATACCGCTACAAAATCCTACTTTTGTTGAAGGCGAGGTAGATCAGTGATCGAGCGTTCGTATGGGAATGACGAAAATGAAGATGAGTGGAGCAGTTCAAAAAAATGTTGGTTTTTGTTGAAGATGCGAAAAGAGCATTTAATGGTGTGGGACTCCAAACACAATGAATGTGGCGGCGAGAACAGCTAGCTATATTAACATTGCAAAAAGTCTTTGTAGTTGCTTGAAACTCGTCATAACTATCGATGAACTGCACTCGTTGATTGAGAAAAAGGACAAAAACCTGCTGATAGTCGACGCAAGGTTGTTTGCCGATTACGCGAAAGCCCACGTGCCTGGGGCAGTAAACATGGACCTGATGCAGTTTCACTGGATAGACACTTCAAAGGAGGGCATAAGGCAGTTCAACAAGCAGACAAAGGCGCTGCTGTCAAACATCGGCGTGTCAAGGAACAAATTTGTCGTTTTCTACGATGGCGTGTCGGGGCCTTCCGCTGCAAGGGGCGTGTGGCTGTTGCTTTACTTTTCGCACAGCAAAGTGACGATGCTTGACGGCGGCCTTGAGGGCTGGAAGGCAAAGTACAAAACGGAAACAAAGACAAACGCGTTCTCGCACGCCGAGTTTAGGGGCAGGCCAGACCCGAAAATTCTGGCCGGCTATACGACGATCAAGTCTGCGATGAAAAAGAACAAGGCAGTCATAGTGGACGCGCGCTCAAAGGAAGAGTATGACGGGATGGCGGTAAGGGCCGCCCATGCAGGCCACATACCAAGTGCAATCAACATGGATTGGAATGACAACATCTGGGGATCGCAGTTCAAGGAGGCGAGGGAGCTTGAAAGGATGTATTCGAAAATCCCAAAGGACGCCGAGGTTATCACATACTGCCAGGGCGGATACCGCGCTGCAAACAGCTTTGTCGTCCTCAAGATGCTAGGCTACGAGACCGTCAAGATGTACCTTGGCTCATGGGGCGAGTGGGGCAACAGGCCCGACCTGCCGGTCAGTAAATGATGTCAGAACTTGCACCGAGCAGTTTCCTGTCTTGCAGGAAATAGCATTCCTTTATCCTTTTCTTTCTTGCAATAGTCAGCGCAAGGTGCTGCACGAAAAACGTCGCATAAAGCATTGAACAAATCCCATCGTATTTTCCGCAGTCAACATACAGAGTCTTCAAGCCCGCACGCTTTAGCCGGTGCGAAATCTTGGCGTCGTCCTTTACGCCAAGTATGATCACCTGGTCATCCCTGTGCCCAAAGAGTGGAGCGTGGCAGAAATCCTCAAGAGAGTATGCCACTGCCCTTGAGCCAAACACCTCGCAGAATTTGAGAACGCCGTAAATGGCGGTAGGATATAACATCGAGTCGCCAAGCATTACCACGCTTTTTGTCCTGATATCGCATGCAAGGTTGGCTGCTCTTATGGCCGCCGTCCTGTAGATCAATTTCATGTCTGCATGGCAGGTGGCATTTGCTGCGATTCGAGCGCAGACAAGTAGGCTTGCGGTGAAGCCGATGGTTCCTGACGTCTTGCCGGCGCTCTTGAACTCTAGCGCAAAGGTGCTGTCGCAGGCAGCCGCAAGCGGACTTGCAACATCGGCGGTCACTGCTATGGTGCTCGCGCCGGCCCTACGCGCAGACTCGGCGGCAAGCACGTTTGCACTCGTCCTTCCAGATATCGACACAAAATATACACTGCAGCCGTTGGCGATGGAAGGGTCAGCGATGATGTCTGCCGGATGACAACATAAAGCGTAGCCGGAAGAAAGGTAGTACGCGGCAAGGGCCGCCGCGTACGAGTCGCCCGAGCCGGCAAGGATGATCCTGCCCCTGGCAGGTTCAGGCATGGGCATAGTCTGCAGGTCGACAAACTGGCGCTTCACGTCCTGCTCCATCGCGTCTATGGAGTTCAATGCCTTGATAACAAGATGGAAAGATAATAAAATTTACTTCTTGCCGCCCTGGCCCTCTATCACTATCATGGTGAGCGTCGAGCGCACCTTGTCTATCTTTCTCAAGTGCCACGTGATAGTCTCCCTGAGCTTTTCCATGCTGTCCGAGCTGACCCTAGCGATGATGTCGTACACGCCGTAGACGCCATTGACTTCCACGGTTCCGGGCATCTTTTTCAGCTGGCTGATTATTTCGTCCTCTGAACCTAGGTCGCAGTTGATGAGTACGTATGCGGTTGGCATAGACGCGTTTAACGAAAGCGTGCTATTAAACCGATCGGGCTCGCTCCCCTTTAACTGTTGACGAATCGGTATATTGTATATCGCCTCCAAATCCATTACATATTCTTCACTCGACCTGCGTCGCGTTGATATTTAGAATGAATCTGTTGCTTTGCAGATCAATAGAATTTTGCCCGTCCGGATTAAAGGATCGGAGTTCTATTAGGCGTTTATCCGATCGCGTCAGAACTTCTCCTTCGATCTCTTTTGCGCCTTTAGATAGTCTACAAAGTAGTAGAGGTATGCGCGCTCGTTTACCTTTAGCACCCATGGAATGTACGACTCGTTCTTGCTACTCTTCTCAAAGATCTCAAAGCCCGAGTCCTCGACCAGCCTGCGGAAAGACTGGCCGTCGTAGACTTTTTTCGGTGGAGGGTCACGGTTAAAGTCGTAGGGGTCTGCGATTATGGTGCTTGCGTGGGGCTTTAGCAGCCAGTGTATCGATGCAAGCAGCTTTTCTGCATCAACAAGCTCGAGCAGGTTGATGGCAAGCACCAAGTTGAACTTGTTTGGGTGGAACGGCGCGGCAAGCGAGTCGGCCACGCAGAACTCGACGTTGCCGTGCTTTTGTTCCATCATTTTCTTGCGCGCTTCTCTGATGAACGAAAACGACAGGTCGATGCCCATTGCAAAGGCGTACTTTTGTGCCAGAAGAAGGGTGCTGTAGCCCATCGAGCAGGCCATGTCAAGTGCGACGCCGTCCATATCCTGGTTTATGGCGTGTACCACTCGGTTATAGACTTCGTTTGGGCGCAGGTGCCATCTCATGTGCTTAAGGAACCTGTCTTCCTCCGTGTGCTCATACTGGGTCCACCTGTACGGCACGAACCAACTGCCGCCCTCCTCGTACCTGTCGTTCTTGGTGTCCTGCGTTAGCTTGGATCCGCTCTCTTTCAGGAACTCCTTCATCTCTTTCGTGGTGCTATCAAGGATCCATCTGCCGTACGTCTGAGATCGGCCTGCAGCATAAGAGGAGAAGTCCTTAACCACGATGGCCACGCCCTGTATTATGGGGTAACGCGCGCCGCAGTCGGGACACTTTAGGAACCCCTCTGTGCACTCGTTCTCGCTCGCGCCAGCCGCCAGCGCCTGCAGTTCAAGCCGGATCTGCTTGTCGCTGTGCTGCAGGCATACTAAGTGGTGCGCGAACTGGACCTTCACAGACCCCTGTCTGGGCCGGCCACATATATAGCCTAGATCAGTCCGTTCTGGTGCAGCCTGTCAAGCAGAGGCATCAAGAATTCCTTGACTTCTTTTTCTCCAAGCGTTATCCTGCCTGCCATGCCTATCGCTATTGAAAGCATGTTCCTGTCTTCCCTTGCAGTGTAGATAGCCGTTCCGAACACGGAGAATTCCTTTCCGTTTTTGGCGACCCACTCTCTCCATGTTTTTGACCTTGCAAGGTTTGCCTCAAGCGACCGTATCGCGTACTCGATGTCCACACCCTTCTCGTGGTCAAGAAGGTCGAGCTTGGCCATCGGGACTAGGAGCGTTCCTTCACGCACGTCCTCATGCCTCTTGTTCATCAGCTCGATTATCTGGTCTTCCTTTTCCTCCGGCGCGATGCTGCCGTAGTGTGGAAAAAAGTAGCCTGCAAGGCCACCGTTGCCGTCGTAGACCTTGTAGTAGGTGTAATCGTACTCGACCTTCCATTTGATCTTGTTAAGCAACCTGACTTTTTGCCCGTGAGGAGTATTTGTAGGCTCCCGTTGACTTAAATTAGCCCTGCGCCCTTTTTCTTTGCATGTCTGAAGCACCAAGCTCACCAGCGCCGCAACCAAGCACAAGCGAAGCACAGAACACCGCCCCCCCGAGGCCTGAAAGAAGGGACGGGCCACACGACACTATCTACATCGGCAAAAAGCCGCTCATGGCGTACGTGACTTCAACCCTCATCCAGCTGGCAAACCAGCCGATCGTCACCATCAAGGCCAGGGGCCTGAGCATAGGCAGGGCGGTTGACGTCTCGCAGATAACCGTCAAGAGGATGGAGTCCGCCGGCTACAAGATAGGTGATGTGAGGATAGGCTCAGAGACAGTCAAGTCCGAGGACGGAAGGACGCGCAACGTCTCGACCATCGAGATCGAGATCAAGAAAACCTGAGCCTTCACTTCTCCGCTTTTTCACTTATTATATGGCCGCATTCAATGTTTAGCATAAATGGCTACTGCGGCCATCTACCTTGCACACCTGAATCCTGTCACAAAGGCGCACGAGGAGATAATATCGACGCTTTTACGCGATTACAAAGTCTACGTTTTCCCGGTGCGCTTTGTGCAGGACGGCAATGAAGTAAACACCAAGAGCTTTCCGTTTTCGTTTGAACTGCGCAAGCAGATGGTTGAGTCAGTCTTTGGCGACAAAGTCAAGGTGCTCACAGGCTACACCTTCTACGCACCATACGGAAAGTACATGCCGCCGCTTTTGTCGTCCAAGTCGTGGGAGCTTCGAAACCGGATAGTGTCCCATGTCGAGGAAAGCGACTTTGTCAGCTACACCGGCGACAAGGCCGAACGCCTGATGCTCAAGGCCTACCGCCTGAACCCGGTAAAGGCCGACAGGCTGGACATCTCTGCATCGTCTATAAAGGAGATGCTATACGCGGAGGCGTTTGGCCAAATAGGTCAGGACGGGTGGCGCAGCATGGTCCCACAACCTGTGGTGAAATTAATAGAGGCAAACTGGGATGTCGTCGAGAAGTATGCGAAATCGAAAGACGCGACTACGCGCGTCATGGGCATGAAGTTCCCCAAGCAGGGCTACAAGTGACACTTTTAAAGCCGGGCGCAAATCCCTGTCCTACATGAAGGACAAGGGCGGGGAGTACATCTGGTTTGACGGCAAGTTCGTCAGGTGGGAGGACGCCAAGATCCCGGTATTCACCCACGCCATGCACTACGGCACGGCGGTCTTTGAGGGGATACGCGGCTATTCCTCCCGGGACAACGTCTACGTCTTCCGCCTGAAGGAGCACATGGAGAGGCTCCGCCTCTCTGCCAGCGTGTATTCAATCACGCTGAACCATTCTGTAAAGGAGCTGTGCGACGCGACCGTCGCGCTCTTGAAAAAGAACGGCATGAAACAGTCAGTTTACATACGCCCGCTCACCTTCGTTGGGCTTCACGGCATAGACCTCAACGTCACGGAAAAGTCGCCGACGCACACGGTGATAATCGCATTCCCGTTTGAAAAGTACTTCAAGCGCGAGGGCATCAGCGCGTGTGTGTCCTCGTGGAGGCGCATCAGCGACCAGTCGACGCCCCCGCTTGCCAAGGCGGCAGGCAACTATTTGAATTCCATACTTGCGACGCAGGAGAGTCACCGCAACGGCTACGACGAGTCAATAATGCTTGACACTTCCGGAAACGTGAGCGAGGCCTCAGGCGAGAACATTTTCGTTGTCAGGAACAAAAAGATCTACACGCCGTTTTTCGCCGACTCGGCACTTGAAGGCATAACCCGAGAGTCCGCCATGACAATTGCAAGGAGCATGGGCTACGAGGTGGTGGAACGCCCAATCCCTAGGGCCGAGCTGTACATGGCCGACGAGATATTCCTGACCGGGACCGCGGCAGAGATTGTGCCCGTTACAAGCGTCGACGGTCACGCCATCGGGAGCGGCAAGGAGGGGTACGTGTCAAGAAGCGTGCGCGAGGCCTACGCCAGGATAGTGACCGGCGGCGTCAAGGAGTACATGGGCTGGTTAACGCCCGTATGGTAGCTAAAATAGCGGTAATCGGCGTAGGCGGATGGGGCAAGAACCACGCCCGCGTCCTTTCAGAACTTGGCGCGCTCACAGCCGTGTGCGACTCTGACGCCGCAAGGGCAAAGGACGTCTCTACCAAGCATGGTGCTAAGTCATACAGGTCGGTAGATGACATGCTTGCACAAGAGCGCCTTGACGGGTGCCTCGTTTGTACACCTATCAATACACATCATCCGATCGCAAAGAAGGTCATCGAGCATGGCATACACGCATTCGTAGAAAAGCCACTTGCCCTTTCGTCGAAAGAATGTGAAGATATCTCACAATCTGCCCAGAAGAAACGAGTTATTCTAACTGTGGGCTATATTGAACGATTCAATCCTGCAGTTAGAGAAACACAGAAGCTACTAGTGGAAAAGAAGTACGGGGAGCTTGTAATGATGGAATTTCATCGGGAAAGGAGAATACCTATCCAACTACGAGATGTTGGCATAATTTCTGATACCTCTGTTCACGATATCGACACTGCAATGTTATTGTTCAATGCGAAACCTAATGTCGTCTTCGCAAGAGCCGGTAAACTCATGCACGAATATGAGGACCATGCTACAATCTTGCTTGGTTTTGAAAGGCAAAGATCTGCGGTTATTGTAACCAACTGGATAACTTCTAAAAAGGTGTGCACGTTCAGCGCCGTGTGCACCGAAGGCATAATCTCCGGCGACTTTATCACGCAGGAAACATGGATCGACCACGCAGGTGAAAAGATTATGCAAAAGCGGCCATTCGAGGAGCCGCTTACAGTTGAGCTCCAGAACTTTATTTCTGCAATAGAGGGCAAGGCAAGTACCCTTGTCAGTGCACAGGATGCCACAAACGTGACCAAGGTCGCAGAGGCAGCACTTTTATCAAGCGAGACAGGCTCTCCAATATACCTGGATCTGAAATGAAGCGCCTAATGCTTGACATACTTGCATGCCCCCTCGACAAGTACTACCCGCTGGAATTATTCGAGTTGCAGTCCAAAGACGAAATAGAGGAAGGCGTGCTTTACTGCGAGGAATGCGGCCGGTACTACCCCATAATCGACGGGATACCGGTCATGCTGCCAGACGAGCTCCGCGAAAGGCAGCGCGACGTCGCCTTTCTGACAAGGTGGGAGAAAAAACTGCCTGACAAGGTTTTAAGGCAGGGCAACCCTTGGCATCTCTGACCCGATGGCCAGATACAAACCCCCAAAAGGCGTCAATAATTATGTCGACAAAAAGGCGCGGGTGGGCAAAAACGTCAAGGTGTGGCACTTTGCCTACGTGGGCGCAAACACGGTCATAGGAGACAATGTCAAGATAGGATCACTTGCGCACGTCGACTATGGCGTCAAGATAGGGAGCAACACCAAGATAGAGGGCTGCGCCTACATACCGCCGCTGACAATGATAGGCGGCAATGTTTTCATCGGACCCTCTGTCTCGTTCGGAAACGACCCGTACCCGATGAGCCACAAGCTGGTCGGCACAGTCGTGGAGGACGGGGCCGTGATAGGCGCGCGCGCAGTAATCGCGCCAGGCGTCAGGATAGGCAAAAACAGCGTGGTGGCGATGGGCTCTGTAGTCACAAGGGACGTGCCGCCAAACGTGGTGGTCATGGGAGTCCCCGCAAAGGTGACCTATAACCGGAACGAATACGACAGGAAAAAGAAAGCATGGGAGTCCTAGCGCACCTGCGGGTTGACAAGGAAGTACGGGTCGGGCCTCCTGCCTGCAAGCGCGTCCAGAACGCAATTGACGGCGACTTCTGCCATCCTATGCCTTGTCTGTCGCGAGGCGCTCCCGATGTGTGGAAGAAGCACCACGTTTTTCATCCTTGTAAGAGGGCTCGAAGGCGGGAGCGGCTCTTTTTCAAACACGTCAAGGCCTGCGCCGGCTATCTCGCCTTTTTTGAGCGCGATGACAAGGTCGCGCTCGTTTACGATGGCGCCCCTTGCGGTGTTTATGAGAAATGCCGTGGACCTCATCCTGCACAGTTTTTCCCTGTCAATCAGGTGGCGGCTGCCGCCGTTCATTGACGCGTGTATCGAAACAAAGTCGCTCCGCGCCAAGAGGTCGTCAAGACCGACGTACTCTGCAAGCTCCTGCTCTTTCTTGTTCCTGCTGTAGTACAACACCTTCATCCTAAACCCCTTTGCGCGGCGGGCAACAGCAGATCCTATCCTTCCAAGGCCGATTATGCCAAGCGTCGCGCCGTGCACTTGCTGACCCAGGAGCAAGTCAGGTGTCCAGCCGACTTGCCATTTTCCCTGCCTTACCATCCTGTCACCTTGAACGATGTTGCGGGCGCACGCGAGTATGAGCGCAAACGTGAGGTCTGCGGTTGCCTCGGCCAGTATGTCCGCGGTGTAGGTGACGTATATGCCCCGCTTCGTCGCCTCTGCGACGTCAATGTGTTCAAAGCCGGTACTGTACGAGCTGATTATCTTTAATGCCGGCCCCGCCGCGTCAATGACTTCTCTGTCTATCCGGTCTGAAAGCATGCATAGGATGGCGTCCTTGCCGGCGGCGTTTTTCAAGAGCTCGCTCTTGGAAGGCGGCGCAGGTTTGTTGTGAAGAGTGACCTTGCACTTTTCTGCAAGAGCTTCGAGCGCCGGCCCCGGCAGGTTCCTTGTCACGTATACGCTCTTCACAGAGGCAGGTCACACGAGCGGCGTTATGAATTTTTAGAGAAAGGAAGGGTAGCCCGGCCCAGATTCGAACTGGGGTCAAGGGCTCCAAAGGCCCCTATGCTTGGCCGCTACATTCGGCGGAAAAACTTTTCCTCCACCGGGCTTCCGGGCGTAACTCCACTGCCATTCTGGTCTTTATAATTTATCTGATAGGCGGCTGGCGCTTTGTTATGGCAGAGACTATCCTCTCAATGGGGTCTTCCATCGCCGCCAGCGTCCTTGAAGCCTTCTCGCGCTGCCTCTGCCTGAACACCTCGTCAGACAGCATCTTGTTTCCAGCGCGTACAAGCGCCTTTGCGTCGCGCGCCCGTGAGACGAGTCCCTCGCTGACCAGGTAGTCCTCGACGTAGTACCTCACAGGCGCTATGGATATAGTAGGAACGCCAAGCAGTGCGGCCTCGGCACTCATGGTGCCGCCGGCCCCCACAAACAGGCTTGCGTTCTTTATCAGCGACACTCCGTCAAACACATCTTCTACGACCTTTGCCTTTCCGGCGTACCTTTTCTTAGCGTCGTCTATCTGGTCCTGATATCTGCAAAGCACCTGCACTTCTGTCACCTTTGAAAACTCGTTCACAGCTGCGTCTACTAGCTGTAGGCTCGTAAGGCCTTTGTCCACTATATACGACGCCTTGCTTTCCTCGAGCCTGACCAGCACTATTTTCCTGTCCGGTCCGGCCTCGCTTGACGGTCCGCGCTTGAGCCACGCGGCCGGGTCAAGCGCCCTGTACTTTGTAACGTCTTTCCTTGCGATGCCGAACCTTGTCCATGCCGAGTACGGTATCACCCACGGACACAAGAGTTTGTCCATGAGGGGCACGGTGAGTCTTGCGACCTGCCATGAATGGGGCGAGTCGTTAAAGCCAATAAGCCTGACTCCGAGGCCGAAAGCGACGCGGGAACCTTCTGGCGACGAGAACGTGACTGCCACGTCGGGGGCGAATTTCTCCAAGACACCTGCCAGCGCAAGCGTCCTTGCCGCGCTTGCCGCAAGCTTTTCGTACCTGCCCGCGCCGCCGTGTCTGCCCACTATTTCAAGGTCCAGCCGCTTCATCCGCGCAAGCATGACTGCCTCCCTGTAGTCACGCGACGTGCAAAGAACGTCGTGGCCCTTTTCGCGCAAAAGCGAAACCGCGGGGCCGAAGAACATGACCTGCTTTGGGGTCAGGATATCAAACCAGATCTTCAAGTGCCGGATTTAGTCCGCGCCCAGTGGAAAAACCTTTTCTTTAAGCGTAAGAACGAGTATATATCGGATTGTTCGGGGGAGCTAAAGGCATACTTTGAGTGCGTCATCTATTCCGCCGGTCGCAGTGTACGGCCTGAGCACAGAGGGCTACCGGATAGCGTCGTCTATCGCCATCAAGGGCGCCAAAGTGTCGCTCATCGATGAGTCGCTGCGAAACGCGATCACGCTCAAGGCGGACATCGCCCGCACGTACCCTGACGTGGCCTCGCTTGTGGAAGATGAGCCCTTGCTTGGCCTCGAGCCGATGGACGTGGCGGTGAGCGCTGCTTCGTACGTGTTCTTTGCGCCCCGGATACGCAAGGTCGGCACCGATGTCAAGGCCGAAGTGTCCGGCAAATTCAAGGACGCGGTCAAGGCAATGAAAAAGGGCTCGTCGCTTGTATACATGCTTCCGACTGGCGTGGGTGGCAACAGCGAGAACATAGCGCTCGTCGAGCACGTCACGGGCATGGAGGTGGACAAGGACATCTCCTACTATTACATGCCGGCAAGCAAGGTAGCGACCGGCAGCGAGACGTCGGTGGGCTCTGTCAGGTCCAAGCAGGACGCCACGCTTGCCAAGATACTTGCAGACTATGACGGCAAACGCAGGGTGGACTTTATCGACACCAATTCTGCGGAACTGTCGCACGTGATCCGGACGCTTTCGCACTATTCAGGCATGGCAAGCATACTAGAGGTCTGCAAGAAGGCTGCCGACAGCGGCGTACCGACAAACGAGCTTGCGCACGGAACGTTTTCAGAACTTTTTATAGACGACGTCACGTCCGGGCTCTACGATCTTCGCGTAATCGGCTCGTCGCTTGACGGTACCGGACCGTTGATGTATCTTGTCAATGGGAGCATACGCGGGATAGAAGGCTACGTCAAGCACCTGATAGACCAAGTGAGGGCGACTCTGAAAAAGCGCGACCTGAAGGCCAGCAGGACCAAGGTCGCAATCGCGTGGACTATGGACCCGCACGAGATGCGCGGCGACAAGATGGAGCTTCTCTCGGCGCTTGAAACCAAGGTGCGCGACTATATTGGCGATGTGGAACGCCACCAGGGGCCCACGTTTGACCTTTACCACACCGACAAGACTACTGTCGTCATCGCCTGCTCAAAGGCCGACTTTGAAAAGGTGTCGTCCAAGAACGCGCAGAGCGACGACATGATATTGATAAAGGCAAACCCGATGTGCGAGACTATGCAGGATTAAATATGCCAGGTTTCTATTTGCAAAATAATGGGCAAGCAAAAGGGCGTCATCATCATCTCTACTTTTGCAAATGAAGAAGCGGCGCGCGGCGTTTCCAAAAAACTGGTCGAGATGGGCCTTGCGGCCTGCGCAAACCTGACGCCGGTGCGCTCCATCTACACGTGGCGGGGAAGGGTTGAGGACCAGGGCGAGTGCATGGCGTTCTTCAAGACGACGCAAAGCTCCGCAAAAGCGCTGAAAAAAGAGATTGCAAAACTGCACCCTTACGACGTGCCGGAGGTAGTCGAGGTAAAGATGGCTGACGCCTCAAAACCATACATGGAGTGGCTCGTCGGCTCAACGGATCGCAAAGCGAAGAAGCGCCACGATGCCCCCAAGCGAAGACACCCGTAGGCCGATATCAGTCGACGAGTCGACCGCGTAGGTCGCTGCGCCGTGGCTTTCTGCGGCGTTGAGCATCGTTACCATGGCACTTTCGTCAGAGTTTTTGAATATCGAGTCGGAGAATATGATTGACTCCGCAGCTTTTATCTTCACAGCGTCTTCAACTTCCCTTGCGCCCATCGCAAACTTGTTCTCGCCCCTGTTGACCATGAGCATCACCCTGTCAAGCATCGCAGACACGGTCGCAAGCTTGCTCGTGCTCATGGCTTCCTTCATGGCCGGCGAGCGCAGGAAAACGAATATCCCGTCCTCGCCTGCCACGTCGACGCCGTCGGCGACCTGCGCCCTCTCCTTCGGGACGCCGTACTTGTCAAGGGCATTGTAGAACCGCCTGCGGGTCTCCCCGGGACCAAATACTATCACTTTATCCGATTCGCCGAGCACCGAGGCAACTATCTTGGCCGTGTCTGCAAAAAATGTCTCAAGGCTGAAGTTTTTTATCTGGTAGCGCTTGCCACTCTGCCCGGAGTAGATGTTCGGTATCACCTTGACATGCGTGCCTGACACCTTTGCGACAGCGGCCTCCTGCGTGTCAATTGCGACCAGTATGAACGACGCGCCGTCGCCGGACTTTTTCAGTAGTTTCAGTTCAACGTCCTGCCACCTGCGGCTCTTGTCTATGGTGAGCGCGTCGCCTGCTTGCACCGACAGCGCGTGGCGGACGCCCTTCGAAACAAGCTCGTTGCTCGTCGAAGTTATGTTGCCGGCGATGCGCAGCCTGTCCACTGATGCATCAAGCTCAACCTTGTCGATCCTGATGGTGAGCCGTACCTTGACGCGCT
Organism: Nitrososphaera sp.; assembly: GCF_036397675.1. GTDB lineage: Archaea > Thermoproteota > Nitrososphaeria > Nitrososphaerales > Nitrososphaeraceae > Nitrososphaera. The sequence goes on from NZ_DASWIL010000037.1 coordinate 46,241, forward strand.
CGCCCTTGTCTGGCCTGCCGTACTCGCTTTCCTGCTTCACTACCCTCGTGGTGTCTGCGATGACGCTGTCGCCCTGCCCCACTATGCGTCTAAGTGTGAAGAGGTCGTCGGCGTCCTCAGGAATTACAAAGAACGCGGTGGCAGATGCCTGGCTTGGCTTTACTATCATGCTTGCGGGGCGGCGTTTTCCTGGCCCTCTGGAGCCGCGCCCTTGGTTGACGCAATGTACTGGTCGACCCACTCTTGCGTGAGCACGCCGGCCTCCACCATGTTGACAAGCGCGTTTGGAGACGCGGTGCCGTGCACCTTGCCCGAGCGCCTGCGCGTCTGCCTCCACTTCAATTGCGTGTTGCCTGACTTTGAAGAGTATATGATGCCGAGGATCTCCTTGGCGTTCACGAACGTCATCTCGCGGATCTTTTTCAGCGTAACCTTGTCTGCTGCCTCGATGTATATGGCTCCGGGTCCCTCCTCCCTCTCGGGGAACACCTCAAAGTCGCGGAAGTAGCTCTCGGGGATGAACGACCGGCAGGTGCTTACTATGATGAATTTCCTGAAACTCTCCAGAGAACACGTAGTTTCTATTGGAACCAATTCATCTATGAGAGACATGTAGTCATTTATCAAGCTTGTGAGAAATCTTGAGCGGATGGACAAACTCCTTACTCAAGATCCTCTTCACCTCGTCAGTAGGGCTAGTCATGTCATTGGTTGTCCATCCACCTGACGTTTGGGGCCGGCACTAAAAAACTATGGGCAGCAACGGCCCTTGGGTATGTTATGGTCGTGGGGGCACTTCCTCGGGTGCTTTAAGAGCGTACACAGGGCGTCAGTGAAAATGTTCTTCATGTGGTGCTCGATGCCGCAGACCATCTCCTCGTCGATATCTATCTTTAGCGCGTCTTTCATCAGCACTTCCAAAAGCCGGGTGTTGCGTATCATCTGCTTGCCTATCCTGTCGCCTTCTGCCGTCAGCTCGACGTAGCCCTTGCCGTACCGCACCAGGTTCAAGCCGTTCAGCTTGCGCAGCATTTGCACGACGGAAGGCTGCGTGACGTTCAACAGCTTGGCAATTGAGCTTATCTTGACCGCGTCGCCCCTTTCGCGGATAAACCAAATGGCTTTCAGGTACATCTCGACGTGTTCCGACTCGGCAGTTCCTATAAAAAGTTCCTCGTCAGGTGCGGACTTGAAAGATTCCAACGGCTCCGGCGTAAGTTGTTGAGAATACCTTTTAACCTTATCTCTAGGCCTTTTTCTTTGCCTTTGCGTCCTCCCAGAGGTACTGGAAGTAGTCCTTGGCAAAGCCGGCCATAGCAGCATGATCCGCCCAGATGGCTATTGGCTCCACCATGCCCCGCTCGCCAATGCTTTCGCCCAAAAGTATCACGACGTGCTTGCCGTCGCCGATGACACCCCCGCCGAACATGACCCTTTTCAGGCGCACGTCTGCCACCCTTGACATGGCCCTTATGACGTCCGGGTTCGTCTCGTCCGAGGCAAGGACGCTTATCCTTACCCCGCGCTCGTGCAGGGTCCTCAAGACGGGCTGCATTTGCTTGCCAATTCCTTCTGCGACGCCCGGGAGTGCCACGAGCAACTCCTGCTGGCAGTTCTGCACAATCTCGCCCACCTTGGCGGCAATGTTGTATATGCCACGCACGACCCATATCTCGGGCTTCTCCTTGATGCCGCTTTTCGTGTACATGGGCATAAGCTCGTTCACTATTGTAGCCTGGCTGTCGCGGAAATTGTTCTCGCTCCTCATTCTCATGGCCTCGAGCGCTGTTGAGGGCGACCTCGGGAAGAACTGCTGGGGCCGGGAGCTGTCGGATTCAAGCCACCCTTTCTCCTCGAGGGTGTTCAGCACTTCATAGATCTTGGAATAAGGCACGCCCGACTTTTTCGAGATGTTCGAAGCGGCCATAGCCCCTGACTCGAGAAGCGATATGTACACCCGTATCTCGTAGCCTGTAAGGCCCAGGCCCTCCATTGCCTTTCGTGACCTGTCGCTGATGCTCAAACTAGGCAGCTTTTATTACGCCGTTATATAATACCTTCATCCCTAGCCCGCAACGTTGAGATTGGGACCCAAAAAGGGTGAAAAAAGCTACAACTATTCCCCCTAGTATTTGGTAGGTTATCTTTATATGTAAAATCTGGAACGTTTTGTATAGAAAGTAGCATGGAGCTAATACAGATCTCGAATGTATCGAGCAAGAATGTTGCCGCAAGGAAGACCATAAGGTTCACGCAGAGCATCTGCCCTGACTGCAACATGATACTTGACGCTGAAGTTTTTGAGCGCGATGGCAAGGTTTTCATGAGCAAGACCTGCCCCACCCACGGCGAGACTGAAGAACTGTACTTTGGCTCGTACGAAATGTACAAGAAATTCAGCACCTACTGGATGGACGGCAAGGGTGCACAGGCACCAAACGTAATGATAGACAAGTGCGCGTGCCCCAACAACTGCGGGCTTTGCACCAACCACCTATCACACTCCGGGCTTTCCAACATAATAATCACCAACCGCTGCGACCTGACCTGCTGGTACTGCTTCTTTTACGTCAAGAAGGGACTCGAGGGCGCGTACCTTTACGAGCCAAACCACGAGCAGGTGAGGGCCATGATGAAGACGCTGAAGGCCGAGAAGCCTATTGCCGGCAACTCTATACAGATCACCGGCGGCGAGCCGATGCTCCGTGACGACATTACAGAGCTCATCAAGATAATGAAGGAAGAGGGTGTCGACCACGTCCAACTAAACACCAACGGCATCAAGCTGGCCATGTCGCCAGAGACGATGCGCCAGGTTAGGAACTCGGGCGTCAGCAACCTCTACCTGTCCTTTGATGGCGTGACTCCGAGGACAAACCCCAAGAACCACTGGGAAATCCCATACACCCTGGAATCTGCCCGCAAGTGCGGCATGACAGTAGTCTTCGTCCCGACGGTGATAAAGTCAATCAACGATCACGAGCTGGGTGGTATCATCCGCTACGCACAGAAGCACATGGACGTCGTGCACGCCGTGAACTTCCAGCCTGTGTCGCTGACCGGCAGGATGGGCAAGAAAGAGCGCGAGAAATACAGAATCACGATTCCAGACTGCATCGAGCGCATAGAGGAGCAGACAAACGGCGAAATCAGCAAGGACGGCTGGTTCCCTGTGCCTTCCTGCATGCCCATGACAAACATCATCGAGGCGTTCAGCAACAAGCCCAAGTACGAGCTGTCGATACACTTTGCCTGCGGCGCAGGGACATATGTCTTTGAGGACACGCAGACGAAGAAACTTACCCCGCTTACCTCGTTTGTCGACATCAAAGGCGTGCTCGAATACTTCGAAGAAAAGGCCGACGAAATAAAGTCGGGCGCAAACCGCTACTGGACGATGCTTGAAGTCGTCAGGAAACTGAAGACGTTCGTGGACAAGGACAAGCAGCCACACGGCCTCGACCTGGCCAAGATGTTCTCCAGCATCCTGCTGAAGCGCAACTTTGACTCGGTCGGCAACTGGCATGTCAGGTCGCTGTTCCTTGGCATGATGCACTTCCAGGACAAGTACAACGAGGACCTTGAACGCCTCCAGAGGTGCGACATCCACTACCTGACGCCGGACCTGAGGATCATCCCATTCTGCGCCTTCAACGTCATCCCGGAATGGTACAGGGATCGCATACAGAAGAAATACAGCATCCCTGTCGAAGAGTGGGAACAAGCACACGGCCAGACCTTGGAAGCAGGCCTTTACAGGGGTCTGATGAGGCGCGGCAAGCCAGAGTCACAGATGGGTTGCGCGCTGTCCGAGATGCACAGGGAAGCTGCGATGGCAAACGACGAGCACCGCAGCGTAGAACTGCGCAACAACATGGCAGGCGCGTAAGCGCACCTCTTTTTCCTCTTTCACATTTTATGTTTTCTGTACCACTTGTAAAGGTCGTAAGCTGCGCTTATGATAACGAACCAAATATCACGGGCCACAGCAGGTAGATCAGAATTGCGGCTGCAATGATCAGCAGAACCAACACTAGAACGTCGATCCATCCAAGAGCAGGCAGTGTTATTTCGTTGATACACGCGCTGTAAAACTTTGTGGTAGAGTCAGCCTTTGCAGCTGAGATGTAAGCGACCTTCTCATCATCTCCGCAACATTTTCCTTGTCATCCACCTGCACCGCCACTTCCCTGTACGTAAAGTCGTGCAGCCTGGGCATCACGCACTTTTCGCGGTCGCTCAGCGCGCAAAAGATGAGGCCGTGTCCAACGCTGTAAAAGCGGCCGGCAAAGTGCGGCGGCAGCGCGGTCCTGCCTAGCCTAATACTTTTGTATATTCTGGAGCGGGGGACTAGTGCCGTGCTGACTAATTTTACGCACGACAGCGAGATTCTCATCTTTCTCTTCACCGCGGCAAGCTTGGATACGCTGTCGTTTGGCTTAATGACAATATTGTCATTTGTCACATGTACTGTGACCGGGACTGCACCTATTATCTGCAGGGAAAAGTTATAACGTTTTTAACATCATTAGTGGCGCTAACTGTCATGAACCTAGAGCAGTGGTGCCAGCTTGACGAGCGGATTTACATTGCAGAATCAGACGAGCGCTACAAGCAGTACGCCGGCCTGCCTTACAATGAAAAGGCGATCAAGAGGCTTGCGGAAATAAAGAACTTAAGTTCAAAATCGTTCCTCGAGAACTTTGACAGGCCCCGCGAGCTCGTGCTTGCAGCGATAGAAAACATCGCCGACTCGTCGACGAAAAAGCTGGAACTCGCACTTTACGAGGCAAGGAACAAAAAGGTCGTTTCAAAAGCGTTCAGGCTTGCCGGCGCGCCTGTCAACTGGAGCTCGTGGCGGCAGTTCAACAGCAAGACAAGGGACGACAGGGCGCGCAAAAGGGTGTTTGACGAGTTCACCCAAAAGACCAGGTTCGTCTCGCCTGTGATAAAAAAGCGGTTTGCAGAGATCCGCGACGTGTATGAAAAATACGGCACCGGCAAAAAGATCCCGAGTCCGCTTGCCGGCTACCTTGAAAATGAGCATGTCAGTTATTCTCAATTGATAAGTTTCGTCAAGTCGATGGGCCGCCAGGCAAAAAAGCCGTTTCATGAGTCACTTGTAGACATTTCAAAAAAAGTGCTTGGTCGTGAAGCAGAATACTATGACGACTTTTACTTTTTCAGAAATCGCGTCTACGCGGACATGGAGCAATACTTTGTAAAGGTGAGGCCACCGGAACAGGTCACAAAGCTGCTGACGAACCTGCAGTTTGACATGTCACGCATTGCAATAGACGCAAAGAACCGCAAGAACAAGTACCCTTCGCCCATTTGCTTTTTCGTGCAGGTGCCCGCCGACATCCGCGTGCTGTACAAGGCTGAGAGCCCGTATTTTGACCTGCAGGGGTGCTACCACGAGATGGGCCACGCGATGCACGCCTCATCGGTCGATTCAAATGCCAGTTACTGGGACCGCTACGGCATTTCGATGGGCGTCGCAGAGATATTCTCAATATTCTTGGAGGGGCTAACAAAGAACCCCAAGTATTTGACGTCGCTCGGCGTCACGGACAAAAAGGTGCTCGACGATCTTGAACAAAGAAATAACTTCATGGAATTGTTTTTCGTCACGTTCTACACTGCAAACTCGCTCATGAAGGCCGAGTTCTGGCGCAAGGACCTTTCGATGGAGCAGGCAAGCGACCTTTACGCCCGGCTCCTGAAAGAGTACGTCGGTCTTGAGGTTCCAGGCGAGTACTGGATGCTGCATCACATACTCCCTGACGCCATAATGTACGTTCCAAGCTACATGCTCGCCGCTGTAAGAGCGGCAGAGCTTGAGCGCCACTTGCAGGGTAGGTTCGGCGACGAGTGGTGGGAACAAGCAGAAGCAGGGAAGCACCTGCGCGAGATAATGGCTCCAGGCGCTTCCATAAAGCTGTCGGACTTCTCAAAGATGGACGCAGGTGTATTCATGAAGGAAATAACTGCCTAGATAGTCGGCCCATCGGGCGGGTGGAATGCCGACGTGTCAAAGGGCCCACTCAGCTCGCTCAGCTGACGCTGCTCCGCTGACTTTACGCAGTCAAGCACGTACAGCCCGAGCTCCGTCAGCCTGACCTTGGTGTTGAGCATGCGAAAGAAATAGTCGCCCGACTCGAAAGCTTCTCCCGCTGTTTCCTCGTGTGGGGCTCCAGTCTCGTACGCGACGACGCCCTTGGAAAGGGCCCTGTTTACCTCCTGCCTTGTGAATCCAGATTCTAAAAGCTCAAGGACAGACATGCCCGAGATGTCGATTATTGTGACGAGCCTGATTATGGCGCCATCCTTCATTACCTCCATCAGGGATTCGGCGCTGATGGCCTGCTTTTCGCTCACGCCATGATTTTGATTCCGGAGTAGATAACGGCTTGGTATGCAGTGCCGTGCTTAGTACACTACGCCGACTGCGGCCTTTTGTTCCTTTGACAGTTCGCGCCAGCCGTCTTTGTCGATAATGACGACGTTGATGTTGTCGCCTGTGCCGGCGTTCCTGCGGATTGCAGCGGCTATAGCGTGCATGGCCGTCTTGTAGGCCTCGTTCACGCTCAATCCTTCCCTGTATTCGGACTCGAGGTAGCCGTAGGCAACAGGCGAGCCTGAGCCGGTCGAGATGAACTTTTCAGTCGAGATCGAGCCGAAAAGGTCGATGTTGTAAATTTGCGGCCCTTCCTTGCTTGTGTAGCCTGCCATGATCAACTGGACGTAGTAGGGGAAGTAGCGCTGGTTGAAAAGCACGTTTGAGCAAAGCCTTGCCGCCGATTTAATGGGCATCGGCTCCTTGTTCTGCAGCCTGAATATGTTGGCGTTGTAGCGCATAAGGTCTACCAGGTTCTGTGCGTCGGCGACTCCACCTGCAATTGTCATGCCCAGGTGATTGCCAACCTTCTGTATCTTCATCACGTGCCTATCTGCGATGAACAATCCGGCGCTCGCCCTGGTGTCCGCGGCCAGGACGACTCCATCCTTGCATGTTAGGGCGCAAGTGGTTGTGCCCTTCTTTATCTGCTCAGCGATATACTCAGGGTAGCGGTTGTCCACACGGTGCATTTTACACCCTCTGGCAGCAGAAAACCTGATTTAAAACTATCTGCTCACTTATATTTCCCTGCCGCCAATTCTACCTGCTTTGCCGCCAAGGACGATATTTGAGAAGATCTGGGACTGTCACATCGTCCACCAGAAGGAAGGCGGCCCTGCGCTTCTTTACATCGACCGCCACCTGGTGCACGAGGTAACATCGCCCCAGGCGTTTGACGGCCTGCGCATGAACAGGCGGAAGGTTAGAAGGCCAGACCTGACCTTTGCCACTATGGATCATAACGTCCCGACCACTGCAAGGTCTCTCCCCATAGTCGACCAGATCTCTGCTACGCAGATAAAGACGCTGGCAGACAACTGCAGGGAATTCGACATAACGCTTTACGATATGCACAGCCCGGACCAGGGCATCGTTCACGTGATAGGGCCGGAGCTCGGGCTCACACTGCCGGGTACTACAATCGTGTGCGGCGACAGCCATACGTCGACGCACGGCGCGTTTGGCGCGCTTGCCCTTGGCATAGGGACAAGCGAGGTAGAGCACGTCCTTGCGACGCAGGCAATGTGGATGGATAGGCCCAAGACGTTTGCGGTAAACCTCGAGGGGGCTCCAAAAAACAGGCATGCCGTGACAGCAAAGGACATGATACTCTACGTCATCCGCACCATCGGGACGGCCGGAGGCACGGGCTGCATCTTTGAGTACCGTGGAAACGCGGTGAGCGAAATGTCGATGGAAAACAGGATGACTGTGTGCAACATGTCGATTGAAGGGGGAGCACGTGCGGGGCTTGTGGCGCCCGACGAAAAGACGTTTGACTATGTCCGGGGAAAACGCTTTGCGCCAAAGGGCGAGCACTTTGAGCGGGCAGTCGAGCAGTGGAAGGGGTTGGAGACTGATGCCAACGCCACGTTTGACAGGTCGATGACGTTTAATGTCGCCGCGCTTGCGCCGCAAGTCAGCTGGGGCACAAACCCCGGGATGGTGGCAAGCGTGGACGAGGCAGTACCGCATCCGGACGAGTTTGCAAAGGGCAACGAGAACGAAAGAAAGGCGGCCTTACGGGCGCTCGAATACATGGCGCTAGAACCCGGCACGCCCATGACTGACATCAAGCTCGATAGGGTGTTCATCGGCTCGTGCACCAACTCGCGCCTTGAGGATCTTGTGGAAGCTTCGGTGGTTGTCAAGGGGCGTAAAGTGTCGCCGGCCGTCAGGGCTATGGTGGTCCCCGGCTCACAACACGTCAAGGTGGCTGCAGAAAAGCTGGGCCTTGACGCCGTGTTCAGGGAGGCCGGCTTTGAGTGGCGCGAGTCTGGCTGCAGCATGTGCCTTGGCATGAACCCTGACATACTCTCGCCCGGCGAGCGGTGCGCGAGCACGTCTAACCGCAACTTTGAGGGCAGACAGGGTGCAGGCGGAAGGACGCACCTAGTCAGCCCTGTCATGGCAGCGGCAGCGGCGATCGAAGGCCGTTTCGTCGACGTGAGGGAGTGGCTCTAGTGGAACCGTTTGCGGTGCTAAATAGCAAGGCCACGCCGATTGACCGCGTCAACGTCGACACCGACCAGATAGTCCCAAAGCAGTTCTTGAAATTGGTGAGCAGGGCCGGCTTTGGCAAGTACTTGTTCTACGACTGGCGCTTTGACAAGGATGGAAACCCAAGACAGGATTTCGTGCTCAACGACCCGAAATATGCTGGCAGGCAGATACTGCTTACACGCGACAACTTTGGCAGCGGCAGCTCTCGCGAGCACGCGGCGTGGGCCCTGCTCGATTACGGCTTTCGCGCTGTCATCGCGCCCTCGTTTGCAGACATTTTCTACCAGAACTGCTTTAAGAACGGCGTGCTGCCGGTTCGGCTTGCTCCAGAAGAGGTGGATTATTTGTTCAAGAACGACGTGGAGATAGAGGTAGACCTGGCGCGTCAGTCCGTGTGTGCTGGCGACAGGGTGATGCGCTTTGAGGTAGACGACTTCCGCAAGATACTGTTGCTCGAGGGCCTCGACAGCATCGGGCTCACACTCCAGCTGGAAGCAGACATTGCAAGGTACGAGCGGGAGCGGCAGAGCTTTTCACCATCTGCCTGACAAGATTTTTATCTATACTGCAACCGAATGTCCAGTGCATGGCCGGCATTGTCGCCATATATAGCCACGGAGCCGAGTCCAACAAGGCAGTTCTCTACTATCTGACGCACGCCATGAGGATGCTCCAGCACCGGGGCAAGGCGCACTGGAAGATGATGGTAGGAAATGGCTCTGCCAGTGGGGAAGGGTCGCTTCCTTCTGACGACGCCCTACTAAAACTGGTGCACAGGGAAAAGTTGCATGGCGCCTGCGGCGTGGGCTATTTGTCGAAAAGGTCACCACCGTTTTCAAGCATGAGCGCGGTTCAAGCGGCGTTTGATGGCTTTTTCGTGGACACCGAGCGGCTGCACCTGCACCCGTACGTGGGATCGGCAAGGGATTCCGACTCGCTTTACAAGATCTACTACATCTTTACCACGCTTTTGAAAAAGAACCCAGAGAGGGCAGCTGAGTTCCTCGACAGGCACCTGCGGGGCAACCTGGTAATAAAGGTGGGCGACGAGCTGTTCGCGTACCGGGACAGCACCGGCTTCAAGCCCCTGGTAACTGCCGTCAGGCACGACGGGATGCTCTCGGTAATCGCTTCTGAAAACTCGCTTCACACGTCGCTTGACATGGACTTTGAAGACGTCAAGCCGGGCCAGCTCGTCAAGGCCAGCAAAAAGGCCGGGCTTGAAGTCATTGCGGTAAGCCCCGGCGCCAAGCTGATGATGGATCCGTTCGAATTCATCCGCGAATCAAACGTGGTTGCGACGGTTGGAGGCAGGAGCATCTATTCTATCAGAAAGGATATCGGTAGGGCGCAGGCAGACTTTCTGTCGCTTGACCTCAAAGTAAAGGATCTCGATTCGGCGTACGCAGAGCCCGACTACACCCGGCCTATGACGCTCGGGTTCAGCTTGACCTATCGCTCGCATTTCCGTTCATTTGATATGGCAGAGGGCGTCATAAAGGACAGGTACGACGACTCGGACAACATGATAGACTTTTCCGAGCTTGACAGCAAGAACAAGCTCCTGACAACAGGCAGGTCGCTCAAGTTCGTGATGCAGCCGCTGGTGCAAGGCAAGAAGATCGCCACCGTGCAGGGCACGATACAGACAAGCGCGACTGTCAGAGAAACGATATACTATTTGGGCAACGCCGGCGCAAGGCGTATAGATGTCATCGTCAGCTACGTTCCTACAGTCGACGGCCGGCAGGTGGGGCTCTACACGCACAACCGCGAGCTTGTCGCCAACAAGTACGTGGGCGAGGTCGCCTCGATAAACGAGCTGAACCAGAATATCGCAAAGGAGCTTGGCGCTGACAACGTATACTACAACTCGCCTTCAGTGCTCGCAAAGGGGATAGGCGTGCCCGAGCACAACCTCTGGTTCCCCGAGTGGGTGAGGTTCCTAGACTACACATGAAAAGCGATATAGAGCCCGGCCGCATCAAGGGGACACCGGCAAAGGCAATGCCGCTTTTGCAAGGCGCGATGCAGGCGCAGGGTATTTCGATAGCGAGAATAGAAATGCGGCAGTATGTCGAGCGCAAAGACGAGCGCCTTGGCGACTATTCTCTCCTGACGGTTGTCGTTGAAACAGACAAGGGCGCAGTTGAGATGAAGTACGACGAGGGCTTCAGGGGCCCCGACGCGCTCGAGTCCGCTGTAAAGATGCTCCTGCAGTACTCCGGCCTTGCCGCACTAGTCAATAGGGCGCTCATAGAGCTGTCATAGCAGGCGCTCGGCTTCTGAAAGCGTGTTCACCCTGGCAGGCCAGTGAAAGTCCCGGTTCCACGGCTGGTTGAAGAGTATGGCGGTCTTGGGCGCGGGGATGTCTACAAGGTTCCTTGGTGCGTCGTCAATTAGGACGTCAAAGGGGTATTCCGCTTTTGGCACAGAGTCAAAGACAAACAGCAGGTCGTCCAGGTACACGTCGTTGTGGTCAAGCCATTTGGCCACGTAGGCCACCGTTGCGCGCTCCCTCTTTGTAATGACTGAAACCCTGTACCCCTTTCTGTGCAGGCGCTCTGTGATGCTTCCTATCCTGTCCTCGGTGGGGGGTATCTCCTTCCACCTCTCTCTCCACACATGGGTGAAACACTCGTAGACCTGCTCCGGGGTTATCGGTAGAACGGTTGGTATGTCCCACCGGGTGATGTCCTCCTTGGTTATTTTCGTGCCCCTGCGCCTGTTGTACTCGTCCACCCAGACGAGCATCACGTCGGCAAGCACCGAGTCCACGTCTATTGCTACCGTCCTGACTGCCCCAGAAATGCTGGACATGAGAGATGCGGGCACTATGAACTGAACTTTATTTATACAATGGCAAAGTACACGGCTCTGTAGAAACCATGTTGCAATCCGTTCATTTAGACAATTGACGTGCAAGAACGACAGCATTTTGATGGTGATAAACACCATTATTTGGTTCTGAAATCGAGCGGCGTCTGCGGTTTTCAGATGGTTTCTACAGAGCCAAAGTACACATACTGCTTTTACAGAGCCGGCGTATTTGCTGGCGTTGAACATTTAGAGGCCTTCTCGGAGACAAAATTATCCATTTTCTGTATGTTATCCAAAAGGATGGTCGTAAGAATAGTTCTTTCCCTTGTAAGAAACGAACCTGTTAAAGTTAATCTGTATCTATTCAATAGGTATTTTCACTGTATTATACCCCCAATCGTTGAGTGGGGCCGGCCGGATTCGAACCAGCGACCTCCAGCGCCCGAGGCTTTGCAAGTAATGAACAAGCCGCGACGATGGCCGGCGTAACTTTAGATGGCTTTGACGCATACTTGCGTAAGGTGCTAACAAGTGACAAAGACATTACCTACCTAATCGCTCGCGCTAAGAAGTACCAGCATGTGTTAGCGAGTGGTAACGCAAGTGAACTACCGATGATGTCGCATGACATGCAAAGACAGACGATGCGAGCATTGGCCCACTTGTCTAAATTCAATGGCATTTACGACGAATGGCAGAAGATAGTAAAGCGTCACGCATTACACTGGCGGCATACAGACGACAATTTCAACTTCTTTGAGAAAGAGAACATTAACGAGATGATAGGCTACATCAAGCAAGCTATCAAGATACTGCCGAAAGACTGCGGTAATACTCTTGTCGTCGCTACCCTGCTTGGCCTAAGGGCCGACGAGACATGCAAGGCCATAGGTCTAATCAAGCAAAGCGCTACAGACTATCACAACAAAGAGCGCGGCATACTCGAACATTACCGGCACAAAGACCTATTCATTCGCCGAAGCAAGAAAGCTTACATTTCGCTAGTAGACGACGATTTACTAACACTGGCAAAGCAGTCAAGCGACAGTTACCATAGCATACGGTCATACCTAAAGCGCCGAAAGATACCTATGCCGATGCGGTATTGTCGCAAAGTCTTTGCAACCTATTTACGACAGCATGGCGTCGAGACTGAATTCATCGACTTGCTGCAAGGCCGTACGCCGGCTAGCATCTTTGGTAAGCATTATTACCGGCCCGATTTCGACAAGCAGGCCGAACGCATACGCAGGCTGCTACCTAAGCTAAAGAAAGAGCTGTTGGTTTGAATAAAGTGGGCTCGATTTGACGTCGGCAAGAAAGCTTTAGTAGACTTCATTACTTCATACTATCGTCTTGATGCCGCTTGCCGAGATGAAGAAGAAACGTTTGCAACTGATACATCGAGTTTACGAGCTCACAGACAACAATGAGCATAAGAGTGTCGATATGTGGCAAATTGGCAATGAGCTTGGCTTTGGCGAACATGGCAGAGAAGTGACTGATGTGATAGTACAATACCTTACGGGTGAAGGGCTAATCAAATTTACAGGCCTGGGGGGCAGCATAGGCATAACACACTTGGGTATCAAAGAAGTCGAAGAGGCCTTAGAACACCCTGAGCAGCCAACAGAGCACTTTGCACCCATGGCCACTGTAAATATCATTCATGTCGGCCAGATGAATAACTCGCAGATTCAGGCAGGCGGGGTTAACTCTACGCAAACCGCGAATATTACACAATCTTCTAGCATCAAACCTGAACAGTTAACCGAATTACTACAGATCGTCTCTTCACTGAAAGAAATACCAAACAAAGCAGATTTGACGCCCGAACAGAAAGATGAATTGAACGCAGAAATCGAGACGCTCGCCTCGCAAGCCAAATCACCGAAGCCGAAGAGTCAAATAATCAGAGAAGGTCTAGTTTCGGTGAAGAGCATTCTTGGTAGCATAGCAGAAGGTGCTGCTATCGCGGCGAGAATAGGTACGTTGCTAAGTGGTCTACCGTCATAGCTGATCGTGCTAGTTTGACAAAGGTGACAAACGAATTTGAGCACGATTTACACAGGCACTTTGTCATATCTACTACCGTTGTCTGGTTGATTTACAAATTTGTGCCCAGATGACTCTAGACAACTAGACACGAAAGATGGGGGGTAGTCAGTAATTCTTATTGCTTTACTCTTACGCTTCAAGCAGGCTAGCGCCTGACCCTAGTTCTTTGTCTAGTAGTCTAATGCACTCGCATACGCCGACAGCTACCCGAGTTAAAGAAAGAGCTTACCGGCTAGACCAATTTGTCTAGATAGGGTCTGTGTCTAGTAGTCTCGATATTTCACGCTCAAATACTACTAGACAACTAGACACGGCCCGTTACACATACTTTGGCCGTGTCGTCTAGACTACTAGACAACTAGACACACTAGACACGCATACACGCCTTTACAGATATGTGCATCAAATAGTGCACATACTGTCAAATACGTGCATCATCTAATACCTGTATGCGTGAACTATGCATATGATTGTCTAGTAGTCTAGTAGATTTGAGCACGACTTTAGCTAGACTACTAGACAAGTTACCTAAGGTCTAACAAATACCGGTATCGTGTGATGCACATACATACTAGCATTAGTAAGCTTAAATAGAACTTTAGCACTTAACTATCTTACAGTGACATCGCGAAAGAAGGCCAAATCAAAGCCTAGCAAGAAACCAAGTAATAAAGAGCTAGACGATTACGCAATAAAGAAGTTGTTTGAATTGCTAGATCTGCAGATGCGGCCAGACTTCGAGTGCTATTTGCCGATACTATTGAGTAAGAAAGTGACTACAGAACAAATTAAACGAGTAGGTAAAGCCGTCATGCATCGATATCTATACGAACTAAAGGTAATGAAGCAACGCGCGCAGAGCAATATACAATGGTCTGACCTAGGGCTAGTATTCGCTAGGTATTATGGCATTGACCTTACTAGTGTCAATGAGCCAAAGTACTGCGACGTCAAGATTGACGGCCACCCTGCCATTGAGGTGTATGACGTCGACCCAAAGATACTGCTGCTTGCGCACAAACACGCCGAACACATTTACCAGATTGCAAAGAATAAGCGTTACAATGAACGCCTGCGGTCAACGCCAGAAGCGCGATTTATCGGCGTGCTAGGTGCATGGGCCTATGCATTCTCTGTCTACAAATCGATTGTACCAGCGTTAATGAATACCGCGTTTGGCGGCGCAGACGACTGCGACGTCGAGTTCAACGGTATGCTATTTGATGTTAAGACTAATCGCAGCCCCAACTACGAACTTAATGTAAATCAAGACCAATTTAACAAGCCTCATAACAAGCCATTTAGCGCGTACATTGCCGCAAAGATACCCGTAGACCGAAAGCTGAAGATTGACGGGTTAATCAAGCAAACCACCACAGTGCAAATACTAGGCTACGCTGAACCAAGCGAAATACAATGGGTATTCGATAATTACGACGTTGGCAAACAATACTGCGACGATAGCTGCGGCGTATTACCAAGCTATATTTACAATAATGAAACAGGCAAGTATGATAAAGACTACAAGAACCCTTGGTGCTACATTAACATCAAGAAGTTGGGCGATGTCAATAAATTCATTAATGAAGTGGTTGATCGTCTCTTCAAAGACAAGTACACTGGCGAAAGTGTAGACCCGCGACATACTCAAAGTCAGCAAGTCAAAGGCTAAGAAGCTGGCAAAGCGCAAGGCCCGGCCGTAATCAGTCTACGGTATGGCCCGTCTTTGGCGTGTCTAGTAGTCTAGTGAAATTCGTGCTCAAATAGACTAGACCACTAGACAACCTACCGTTAAAGTGAAGCATACCGGCCACAACCACAACCAGACCGCCCTAACACAACCTAACGAAAGAATCACAAATCAAGTCTGCATAGGCTAGCGAAGTGAAGCCGTGCGCTATGGTCAAGCGTGCATGCATCTTACGAGTTAAGCGATTGTGCTAAAGCACGGCGAACGAAGCGAAAGCGAAGAGAGCCGACGCTCTGAGTCTGCATTCATGTTCTGGGCCGTGACTTGAAATTTGTCATTTACGAGCGTAGCGAAGTAAATCAAGCGAAAGTCTACAGCCATACGCCTAGACCCTACCTGATTTGTCTAGTTGTCTAGTAGAATTCGTGCTCAATTTGACTAGACTACTAGACACACAGTCTACCAGACTGTAGACCGCCGAAAGACACCTAGCGTCAAAGACTACTTTGGCAAGTACTTCGACAAGCATACAGACTTGACAAAGTGCTTGTCAAAGCACCCCCCTACCTACGAAATTTGTCAGAGTCTACGCAGTGCTGGCACTTTGTCACGCTTGAAATTCATGTCTAAGTACCAACTTGACGAAATTTAGCCCGCCGACGACTGCAAAGCTAGCCACCATGCGCTTGATTTGTCTAGTTGTCTAGCTGAAATTGAGCACAGATTTAAATGATTACTAGACAATCTGGCCCGCAATGTCAATTAGCAAGTCGTAAATACTAGCGCCAGTAAGAGAGATCATGCGCAAGTCGTCTAAAGATGACAATCGAAAGACTAAGGGCGGTTACACCCTTAAGAAGCTAGGCCAGCAAGAGTATCTTTACCATGTCTACCGGGCCGAGGGTAAGGTGAAATGGCGTATAGTTGGTAATGTCAAAGACATTGATAGCAAAGACCCTAAATTGGTCAAGGCTAGAGCACTTTCGGTGCTACCATACGCTCGCAATGTCGTTGAGAGGTACATGGCCGGCGACATAGACAAGGCCAAAGCCAAGTCTGAATTGGCGGGGGTAATTGACAGATGCCTGTAGTTAGCGCCAAGCTGTCACAGACTGACCTAATAGCGCTAAATCGGCTGTTAGAGCAGTCAGGCTATGCGACTTTGGGCCAATTTCTGCGCGATTTCGCTAGGTCTAAAGTAGCCATAGGCAGCGCGACCGCCAGTCTAAAGGTAGACCAAAGGTTGACCTCTCTCGAACAAAAGGTAGACCTATTGGGCAGCAGCGGTCGCAGCTTGACTAACGAGCCAGCACTTGAGAGAATGGGGCCGGCCGGATTCGAACCAGCGACCTCCAGCGCCCGAGGCTGGCATCCTGCCAAGCTAGACAACGGCCCCCAGAAAACCAGTGCCGGCCAACCCCATTATATCTCTTAGTAGGAATGCTCTTCTGCCTTGTGTGCCCGGAGCTACTCGAAGCTTGCAAATGGGTTTCCGCACTTGTCACACTGCCACTTGTTGGCCCTGCAGACACCATCCAGAAGCTGAAGCAGATGGCCGCCGACGTGATCACTGCTAACGCGCATGTTTTCTTGCTGTCATACAATTGAAGGCCAATTACACAAGTCGCGTAATTAGATCGATTGCAGGAGCAAGGAGGCTGTTGCGAAGTACATCGCCAGCGTCGAGATGTCGCTTATTACGGTTGTTAACGGACCTGAAGTCACGGCAGGGTCCACGTTGAACTTGTGTAATAGAATCGACAGGTAAGTTGCTATAAGACTCTGAAATAGTATGCTTGCAAACATCGCAGTTCCCAAAGCCAAGCCGATTTGAATTGGAGCATTCCAGCCCAATGTTGCAGCCAACATTAGCAGCAAAGCGAACGTTATCCCAATAGCCCCGCCCACCCTGATCTCTCTGAATAAATACTTGGAGACTGAAAATCCTGGTTCTAGTGCTATCATCCTTACAATAAGGGTCTGCGACTGTGTCCCTACAGCGTCACTCAGGTAGACTATTAGAGGTATGAACGCCGCCAATGTAATGTAGGAGCTTAGGATTTCTTCGAATCCGCTGATAATAGAAGCAGCCAGCAAGCCTCCCAGCAATCCTATTATCAATGAGGGCATTCTGGCCCTTATCAATTTGACAGCGGGAGTAGCTATGTCTTCAATTTCCTTTATTCCGTGATGTATGCCTCCCGACCTGAGGATATCTTCGCGAAACTCGTGATTGAATATCGAAATGATGGAATCATAAGGTACAATTCCTTCCAATCGACGAGTTTCCTTGTCTACAACAGGTATAGCTTTAAGCCTGTGCTTCAGGACTAGATACACTATCCTTTCCTGATCAGCATTATAGTCAACTACTACAGGATTTCTCTTCATAACACTGCCAATCTGGGTTTCGTTTCGTGTCCGCATGACTTCTTTAAGAGAAAATACCCCAACGAGTGCGCCACTATCGTCAACAACATAGACATAATCCGTAACATCGACTTTTTTTGCCGCATCGAACAGCAGATACTTGATCTCTCCGATGGTATTCTCTTTAGTCACTGAAAGAAATTTCTTGGTGATTCTCGCGCCAGCTATGTCAAGTTGAGCTATCCGCACAGATGGGCTCATATCATAAATGACGGCACGCAAGTTATTATAGTTAATAACGAGCCGTGAAGTTCTTTTTGAACCGAAAGTCCCTAACGGCCATATGTGCTAAAGATAAATCATTGCGCTGCAATGCTAACCCATGGAACTACAAAGCGTCAAGATACAGCCCCCGGAGGGAGCACAGCTCATCCTTGCCCAGAGCCACTTTATCAAGACGGTCGAAGATGTCTATGAATGCCTAGTCAATTGCGTGCCTGGAATCAAGTTCGGGATAGCCTTTTGCGAGGCCAGCGGTCCGTGCCTAGTAAGGCACACAGGCAACGACAGCGAGCTTGAAAGGCTTGCGACAGATTACATGTTCAATGTGGGATCCGGTCACGGCCTTTTGATCCTGATGAAAAACGCATTCCCTATAAACGTGCTTCCGCGCCTAAAAGAGGTCCCTGAAGTCGCAGGTATCTTTTGCGCCACCGCAAATCCTATCGAAGTCATCGTGGCCGAGACTCTGCAGGGTAAGGCGATCCTTGGAATTGTTGACGGCTTCAAACCCAAGGGCGTCGAAAGCGAAAAGGACGTCGAGGAGCGAAAGCAGTTCTTGAGAAAAATCGGCTACAAGCTCTAATTGCCTAGATGGCGCAAAAACCACTCCGTGGCAAGCGACGCGAACTACGGATACAAAGATTTGAAAAAAACATGGGCCCAGAGGGACTGCATCTTTAGAAAAATGGGGTTCTAATTACTGATACTCCACCTAGAATAAAGAAAACGGATTAACATCATATCCCGGCATCGTAATGGTTGGGGGGATAACCAAGCGTTTTTACACTTGGATGTATATTTAGACTTAGTTTAAGTAGGAACATGGTGGAGCTACAGTTTGCAGTTCCGGTGCTAGCTGGGCTAGTTGGATTGTCTGCACTTTTCAGCGGCCTTGAAGTTGCACTTGTCTCTTTGGAAAGGGGTCAACTAAGGCGGCTGGTTAACGAAAAGAGGTCAGGAGCGCATTCCCTTGCAAAACTCAAGTCCAATCCGAAGAGGATGCTCATCACAATTTTACTGGGAGTGAACCTAGCTAACATAGGAGCGGCAGCTGTTGCAACCGACGTTGCCATTGGTACCTTTGGCAACTTGGGACTTGGTATAGCGACAGGCGCGATGACGTTCATCTTACTTGTATTTGGTGATATTACCCCGAAGGCATATTGCTACACTCATGCTGAGAAGATTTCGCTAAGGTTTTCGCGAGTGCTTCTGGCAATACAGTACATACTATATCCACTGGTGATATTCTTGGAAATAATAACAAGAGGGATATTCAAAGCTGTTAAGATCGAGGAGAAGCCTAAGAAATTGAGTGAGGCCGAAGTGCGTGCAATATTGGATATTGGAGTCGAAGAGCAGGTGCTAATGAAAGAGGAGAGAGAAATGATGAAAGAAGTGCTCGAGTTCCACGACACCACAGTAAGGGCAATAATGACCCCTAGAAACAGCATGTTTTCACTGGATGCAAGATTGTTGATATGGGACGCGCTTCCTCTAATAAACAAGAGTGGATTCTCCCGCATCCCAGTAGTAGGAGAATCGAAGGATAACATAGTTGGTGTTGTTCACATAAGGGATGTCCTAAGGGCGATTGCAGTCAAGACAAGCTACATGATGCTGAAAGACGTGGCAAGAAAGCCACTTTTTGTTTCCAAAGATATGCCAATAAGCAAATTGTTGAAAGAGTTTCAGGGAAGACGGATTCAGCTTGCAATAGTGGTCGATGAGTTTGGAAGTACCGTGGGACTTGTGACTCTTGAAGATGTTATTGAAGAGCTTGTGGGGGAGATAACAGATGAAAAAGACATTGAACTTCAGCTTTTGAAAAAAATCGACAAACAAACCCTAGTCTTGCACGGAGATGTCGAGATTGACGATCTTAACGAAGCCCTGAACATCAACCTGCCTAAGGGGAAAGATTACTCGACCGTAAGCGGCTTATTGCATGAACATCTTCAGAGAATACCGCGACAGGGAGACAAAGCCGTGATAGGCAATGTGTCCATAACGGTGGAAGAAATAGGCAGGAACGTCCCAGTGCGGATAACAGTGCACAAAATAGGTGAAGAGGGA
This sequence comes from Nitrososphaera sp., assembly GCF_036397675.1. Taxonomy (GTDB): domain Archaea; phylum Thermoproteota; class Nitrososphaeria; order Nitrososphaerales; family Nitrososphaeraceae; genus Nitrososphaera. Next base: position 66,163 of record NZ_DASWIL010000037.1, read on the forward strand.
GAAGGCGAAATAAAATCTACATAGGGCACGCACTAATCCATAAGCGGCCTTGTTGAATGATAGTGTATAATTCTGGTCTTTGACACCCGCTTCCAACATTATTTCAGCTACCATACCTATCAGAGGTCTAACCTTTAGTGCACAGGGATGAGCGAAAGTAGCAAGAAAAACTACGGGCCCAGAGGGACTACATCCTAAGAAAAATGGTGTTGGACTACCAAATCCACGCATCCCTGTGAGATTTCAGCGCTCAGGTCTAATTCTAGATGTTCTTGTAAAGGTCAAGACGTACTTGAAGGTAGTGGCTTGCAATCTGCGTCGTTCGTACTTGTAAGGTGCATAAGGTCGATGTCAAGGTGTAGCGTCAAGTAGTCTAATGACCTGCATCATGTCCGGCGTATTAACCGCGTTTTTGCTTGCGTTTTTCACGTCGTCGTCCTTGGGCATGAACGCCACGCCAAAGCCAGCGTGCCTTATCATGCAGATGTCCGCCCTCGTGTCGCCGACAGCAAGCGTGTCGTCCATCTGAACACCGAACTTGCTGGCGTGTTTTTCAAGGTGATAGCGCTTGCACACCGACAGACGGCAGAAGCAGTCTATTTTTTCCCAGCCCATTGGCATGTTTACCTTGCCAGTCGCAACGCCTTCTTCAAACACAAGGTCGTTTGCGGCTACAAAGTCCATGTCAAGGCGCGACGCGACGACACTTGCCGCCGCGGTGTAACTATCGCTTATTATGCCAATCTTGTAGTCACGGCTTTTCAGGGTGGACATTGCCTGCTCGGTGTTTTTTACAAGGGGTATGGATTCAACGGCTGACTCGATGTCTTTTCTTGTCAGACCGGTGAAAAGTTCGGCTATCATTGCCGTTTTTTTGTGGGCTGCAAGTTTCCCATCGCCTTGGATCGTCCTGACTTTGCCGTCGAGTCCTATCCTTTCTGAGAGCGTGAACACCAGCCGCCCTTCAAGGATCGTGCCGTCCATGTCAAACGCCGCAAGCTTCACTGCAGATATTCAGAGCTAACAGCACAAAACTGTTGCGGATTGTTTGTCGCGCAACGCCATTACCGGGACTTGGTACAGGACAAGAAGTACCAGAAAAAGAAAACGCAAAAGCGTTTTATACGATCAATTTAAACGGCTTACGTGAAGCTGGACTTTCCCCGCTACACAGAGCGACTTGGCGCGGTCAGTATCCACGCTGTGCAGAGGATATACGAGCTCGACTCGGGCAAGTCCAAGGGCTTCCTTACATCACATCAGACGATAAAAAAGTTCGACTATGACGAGATTTCTAATCTGCTACATGACATGGCCATAGTCATCCCGGTCAAGGAGGAGAAGCTGAAACTGCTTGAAGGCGTACTTTCCGGTATCCCAAACGAATGTATCGTCATAATAGTATCAAACAGCCCGAGAAGCCCGGTTGATAGATATGCAATGGAAGTGGAGACGGTCAGGCAGCTGGGCCGGTTCATGGACAAGCGCATAGTGGTGATTCACCAGCGCGACCCCGCAGTAGGCGATCTCCTGAAGAAACTGAAATACACTTCGATACTCGATTCTACGAGTCACGTCAGGACGGGCAAGGCGGAGGGTATGGTGCTTGGCCTGCTTATCGCGAAGATGTACCAGAAAGACTACATAGGTTTCATAGACGCCGACAACTATGTCCCAGGGGCCGTGAATGAGTACGTCAAGATATTTGCATCCGGCTTTGGCATGGCCTCTTCAGCTTACTGCAACGTCAGAATCTCCTGGGTCTTCAAGCCAAAGGTCAGGAACAACTCGCTTCAGTTCTCAAAGTGGGGCAGGGTGTCAGAGATAACCAACAGGAACCTGAACTCGCTCCTGTCAAGTGTCACTGGCTTTGAAACAGATATTATCAAGACGGGCAACTCCGGCGAGCACGCTCTGTCCATGCCGCTTGCAGAATGCCTCCACTATTCCAGCGGATATTCGATTGAGCCATACGAGTTTGTCGACGTGTTTGAAAAGTTCGGGGGTGTCATGCCTTCCAAGTATCCCAAGGTAATTGAAAAGGGCGTCGAGGTATTCCAGATAGAGACCCGCAACCCCCACTTCCATGAGGACAAGGGCAAGATGCACCTGAACCACATGCTTGAAGGCTCACTTGCGGTAATAGCGGCAAGCGGCATCTGCCCTCCCGATCTCAAAAGATCGATCAAGGAGCAGATAGGGCAGATAATCGGCGACAAGAAACATAAAAAAGTCAACGTCCTCAAGAAATACCCGCTGATTGCTCCGATTAGCACAGTCCCGATAGCGGAATTCGCAAAAGGGGTAAGAGAAAAGGCCGAGACGTTTTACAGGCTCGGTGGCCTGAAGTGATAGCTGTTTCCCCGGATGCCAGCTCCGTATTTGGGGAAGTGTGTCTGAGTTCATCGCTTCGCACGGAGTGCGCTTAATGATGCGACAGGACACTTCCCAAGGTAGCGGGGGCATTAATACACAGGGATATACTCCCCAATGTATTAGAACCCTTTTTAGCGAGCCCAGAGGCAACCAGGAAAATTTTGGGGTAGAAAACGAACCAAAAGGGGTCCATCTTTAGAAAAATGGTGTTCTATTAAATGCTAGTGCTTAAGCTCAAGGAGCGCAACGAGGGACATGACACAGTATTAAAGCGGATTTGCAATAAGGCCGCGCAGGGAAGAAAATCGTTCCCGGGAGTACCTTGTTCTTGGACGCTTGAATAGACGCCTAGAGAATTTACATGCAGGATCCCACCTGCGCGTCACTTAGAATCCTTATCCCCCTGCAGGAACACTTACAATTCCTGCATTTGCAAGTTCTGATCCGATACCATAACCTACCAAGGCAATGCCAGTGCCAAGCCCTGCCATCTCTAACCCGCTTTTAATCCAGCTCTTCTTTGCTATGCGGCCCTTCAGCGCGCCTACGATGAACGAAGATGTCACACTAATGACGATGGCTATCACAATGGCGGCGACTGAAGAGAACAGACCAACCTTGACAGCAAAGTAAGGAAGAATCGGAAGGATCCCTCCTAGAAGAAAAGATCCAAACATTACCAGTGCTCCTTTCAAAGGATTTCCCAGAATTTCCAGGTTAAGCCCCAGCTCTTCCGTCAGCATGGTCTTGAGCCAGACATCTTTGTTTGATGTGATTTTGTTAACTATTCTGTTTAATTCCTCTCCTTCGAATCCTTTGGAGCGGTAAATTTCTTCTACCTCTTCTTTCTCCTTTTCAGGAATAGTCTGCATCTCGTATTCTTCACGCTTTATTTCAGATTCGAGTATCT
>NZ_DASWIL010000038.1:0-95297 GCF_036397675.1 Nitrososphaera sp.
CGCCAGAGCCAGTCCAAATTCTTGTACGAAGGATCCTACAGCTATCACTGCGGCCGTTGCGGTTATCAAGGTCCACGCGATCTGTCTTGCGCCGATCACGAAGTTATTCTGTCGGTTTTATTATTTATTGCCTGCTCAGCGAATTACGTCAGAAAGGAAGTGCAACACGGCTTCACCCTTTGGCCCTGTTGCTTCTATACTGACAGAGCATCCTTCTTCCTTTGAAGTAATGGTCAGCGACAGGGCGTTCTTCTTTCTCGTAAAGTAATAGATGAGGGCAAAAACTCCCACAATTATAAGTAATATTATCAAGATAGTCGTGTCATAAGCCCTCTCTCCCCCAGCTACGATTCTCTTGTCTACCTCAGTTTCCTTGATCTCTAGCGCGCTCGCTCGTATGTACGTCTGCGCAGCATTGTACGCATCATGTGCTCTCATTTTGGAGTCAATGTTTTGCGAACCCATTGTTTTGGCTCCATGGAGTAGAAGCATTGGAGCGGAGTAAATAAAGTTAAGCAGCGATGAATAATGAGTAGCTGTTAGTGGAACTGCTTGATGTGTTCCTGAAGTTCTGCCTGGCTTTCAAGCTCTTCCATGCAAGTTTCGCACGGAACTAGTCCGCTACCGGTGTCGTTTTCCTTTGCCGCAGTCCTGTGCCTCTTGGCGTGGTCTGCCAGCTCGGCTTCAGTCTTGAACTTGGCCCCACACGCTTCGCACTTGATCTTCTTCCCAAACCAACCCATGAGAGCGGTAATTGTTCCCATACAATAAGATTTGATCCTGCGAGTGCCGAAATTCCAGGTTGTCCATACAATAATATACTTGCGGGGAAGATGTTGACGTATGCCTGCCAAGAAATGGCTTGACAGCGAGGTATCGCTTGAGCCGGTAAAGAATCAGACTATAGCAGTTATCGGCTATGGAATACAGGGGCGCGCCCAGGCGTCCAATATGAAGGACTCGGGCCTCAAAGTCATCGTGGGTCTGAGAAAGGGAGGCAAGACGTGGCAGCAGGCAGAGTCCGAGGGCCACAAGGTCATGGAAGTTGGAGACGCCTGCGAGGCTGCCGACATCATCCACATACTCATCCCGGACATGGAGCAGGCTGACACTTACAAGCGCGACATCGCCCCGCACGTGACTGCTGGCAAGGCGCTCAGCTTTTCGCACGGCGCTGCGATTCATTGGAAGTGGATAGAACCCCCCGCAAACGTTGACGTGATAATGGTCGCGCCAAAGGGGCCGGGCCAGCGCGTCCGCGAGTTGTATCAGGAAGGATTTGGCATCCCGTCGCTTGTCGCCGTGCAGCAGGACCACACTGGCAAGGCGTGGGACCGCGTTCTTGCTATGGCAAAGGGCATAGGGAGCACCAAGCCGGGCGTTCTCCAGACCAATTTCAAAGAAGAGGTTGAGACTGACTGGTTTGGCGAGCAGGTTGACCTGTGCGGCGGAACTCATGCGCTTGTCATGAACGCATTTGAGACGCTTGTAGAGGCTGGATATCAGCCGGAGGTCGCGTATTTCGAGTGCCTGCACGAATTGAAGTTAATCACCGACCTAGTGCAAAGGTACGGCCTGACCGGGATGTACAACCGCGTCAGCGAGACTGCGCGCTATGGCGGCCTCACAAGGGGGCCACGCGTAGTTGACAATGAGGCCAAGGCCAAGATGAAGGAAGTGCTGAAGGAAATACAATCAGGCGAGTTTGCCGACGAATGGGTCAGCATCTACAAAAAGGAGGGCAAGAACTCGTTTGCCCGCTACATGAGAGAGATAGAGAACCATCAACTGGAAAAGGTGGGCAGGGACCTGCGCAAGATGATGTGGCCCAAGCAAGAGTCCTAGCAACTCTTTTATTTTTTCACGTTTTCGTTGATGTGTTTTATTATCACTGACAGCGGCGTCCCCGGCCCAAAGTTGCCGGTCACGCCCTTGCTCTCCAGCTCCTTCCTGTCAGATTCGGGGATGATGCCCCCGCCCACAACAAGTATGTCGCCAGCACCCTTTTCCTTCAGCAGCCTTGCAACCTTTGGAAAGAGCGTGAGGTGCGCGCCGTTGAGAAGGCTCATCGCAACCACGTCCACGTCCTCGTCGACGGCCATTCTTGCCACCTGCTCCGGCGTGCAGAAAAGCCCGGAATAGATGACTTCCATGCCGGCGTCGCGGAATGCGCGGCACAGCACGAGCGCGCCCCTGTCGTGGCCGTCAAGGCCGAGCTTTGACACGAGCACTCTTATCGGCTTTCGCTGCTGCGCAGTTGCTGCCATAATACGGGTATCTGGATTTCCTCTTAAAATGTTTATTCACTGCCAGAAGCGACAACTATCAATCGCAGTTTAGAAGCCATATATAACAAAGACGTGAATATTACATTGCATGGCTTTAGATGTCGAACGGGAGACCGTGAAAAAGCAAGTAGACATTTACAGGCAGCTGAAAGAGCAGCTGATGGCGGGCATGAGGCGATACCGCAAGGACGGCAAGATGGAGCTTGCAGACATCATCGCAAGGTCGGTCGCGGCCTAACAGCTTTAATATAATATTCCTCCCTACAGCCTTATTGTGCTTCCTATAGTCAGGGGCCTTCTAAAGGGCGACAGGCGGTCGCTTGCAAGGGCCATATCCATTGTCGATAACAGAGAGCCCCAATCAAGGCAGATAATAAAAGAGATATTTGAAAAGACCGGCAAGGCAAAGACTGTAGGTTTCACCGGGCCGGGGGGCGCCGGGAAGAGCTCGCTTTTGGGCAGGCTGATACCCGAGTGCCAGGCCCTCGGCTACAGGGTTGCGGTGCTCGCAGTCGATCCCACGAGCCCAATAACGGGGGGAGCGATACTGGGGGACAGGCTGCGCATGCTAGCCAGCTTGGAAAGCGAGGGCGTATTCATGAGGAGCATGGCGTCGAGGGGCGCGGTTGGGGGAGTGTCCAAGTCGCTTCGAAACGCCATCAGGGTGCTTGACGCCGCCGGCTACGACCTCATACTGGTGGAGAGCGTCGGAGCAGGGCAGCTAGAGATCGAGATAACAAAGGCGGTGGACCTGACGGTGGTGGTGTTCACACCCAACACCGGCGACAACGTGCAGGCAGTGAAGGCAGGGCTGAGTGAGGTGGGCGACATTTACGTGGCCAACAAGTCAGACATCGAAGGGGCTGGGCAGCTCTACAACACGATTGTAGACCTGATAGGTGACACGGAGCGCAAGCCGGCTGTCCTTAAAACGTCAGCAAAGACCGGAAAGGGCACAAAGGAACTCGCCAAGACCATTGAGAAGTTGCTAAAAGAGAGAAGCAGTAGTTATAAAGAACGGGAAAGGAAAATGCTTGAAGAGGAATTGAAGGACATGGTTTCAGACATTGTCGAAAGAAAGGTCGCCTTGACGCTTGCCGGGGACAAGAAACACTCGGCCTTTATTGACAAGCTCGCCGCAAAAAAAATGGACCCTTACACTGCGGCAGAGCAGGTGGCTGAGAGCCTTTTCAGGTGAGTTGGACAAGATGACTGAGAAAATAGTCACGGACTCGAACATCCCCGTAAAACGCGTCTACAAGAAATCAGACATCAAGGGCCGCAGGCACGAAGACCCCGGAAAATTTCCGTACACCCGCGGTTTGTATCCAAACATGTACAGGGAGCGGCTGTGGACTATGCGCCAGTACAGCGGCTTTGGCAGCGCGGAGGAGACCAACAAGCGCTTCAAGTTCTTGCTGGACAAGGGGCAGACGGGGCTGTCGCTTGCTTTTGACTTGCCGACGCAGACAGGCAGGGATTCCGATCACCAGATGTCCGAAGGCGAGGTCGGGCGCACGGGCGTCGCCATCAGCTCGATAAAGGACATGATGACCTGCTTTGAGGGTATCCCGCTTGACAAAGTGAGCACGTCGATGACGATAAACTCGACTGCATCGACGCTGTTATCATTGTACATCACCGTTGCCGAGTCGCAGGGAGTAAAACCCGACCAGCTGCGCGGGACGACGCAGAACGACATCCTGAAGGAGTACATCGCCCGGAACACCTACATCTACCCGCCCAAACCGTCAATGCGCCTGATAGGCGACATGATAGAACACTGCTCAAAGAAGGTGCCCCAATGGTACCCAATAAGCATCTCCGGTTACCACATACGCGAGGCCGGCTCAAACGCGGTTCAAGAATTGGCGTTCACGTTTGCCGACGCCATCGAATATATTGAAACGTGCACCGCCCGGGGCCTCAAGGTGGACGGCTTTGCCCCTAGACTCTCGTTCTTTTTCTGCTGTACCATGGAGTTCTTTGAAGAGATTGCCAAGTTCAGGGCCGCCAGGCGCATTTACGCAAAAATAATGAAGGAGAGGTTCAGGGCGCGCAGCCAGAAATCCATGCATCTGCGCTTCCATGTCCAGACCTCCGGTGAGTCGCTCACCGCGCAGCAGGTGGACAATAACATTGTCAGGGTCGCGACGGAGGCCATGTCCGCGGTACTCGGCGGCTGCCAGTCTCTGCACACGAACTCGCGCGACGAAGCGCTTGCGCTCCCGACTGAACAGTCGGCAAAGGTGGCACTTAGGACCCAGCAGATAGTCGCGAGCGAGACCGGTATCGTAAAAGCAGTGGATCCGATGGCAGGCTCGTACTATGTCGAGTCGCTCACAGACGAGATGGAGGAGAGGGTGTGGAAGTACCTGAAAAAGATAGACAGGATGGGAGGCGCGATGGCCGCGATAGAAAAAGGCTACTTCCAGGAGGAGATACGCAACAATTCGTACCGCTTGAAAAAAGAGATCGACGAAAACAAGCGGGTGATTGTGGGCGTCAACAAGTACCAGGACGCGCACGACGTCGAGCCGGCGCTCAACAAGATTGACCTGGAGATAGAGCAGAGGCAGATAGCCAGGCTAAATGAGTTTAAGGCAAGTAGAGATAAAAGCAGGGCCGAGTCTGCCCTCGCTGCACTGCAGAAAGGCGCCGAAAAGGACGACAACCTTATGCCGCTCATCATCAACTGCGTCAAGGGCTACGCAACTCTGGGCGAGATAAGCAACACCTTGGGCACGGTCTTTGGCAAATACGAGGCCAAGGTCTCGTTCTGATACTTAATAAACTGGGAGAGCAGAATTAGGCCGTGAGAGTAGACCACATCGCGATTGCGGTAAATAGCGTCGAGGAGGCGCTAGAAAACTACCAAAAGATCCTGCGGGTCGACCATCTGGAGATTGAAGAGGTCCCAAGCGAGAAGGTCAGAGTCGCCATGCTGATGCTCGAAGATACCAGGATAGAGCTTATGGAGCCCACAGCTCCTGACAGCCCGATATCAAGATTCCTTCAGGAAAGAGGAGAGGGTATACACCACATCGCAATCACCGCGGATAGCATCGTGGAGGATGTCGAGCGCGCAAAATCGCAGGGGATGAGGATGCTCGGAGACCTGCGCACCGGCTCGTACGGCAGGCGGATTACGTTCATACATCCCAAGTCCCTGCACGGCGTGCTCACGGAGTTCTGCGAGGCGCCCCCCAAGCACAAGGACTAATACCCGTCCCTCTCACTACAATTTTGTTGAAACCAACGTGCGGCGAGCTTCTCGAGAAGCTGGAGGCAAGCGTCGCGCGAAACCGCGCAGACGCGCTCTTACTGTCAGGCGGCCTTGACAGCACAATCCTAGCAAGCATCCTGCGCCCCGAGTATTCAGTGGCGGCCGGCCTTGGCACCGCCGCGCCGGACCTTGCGTTCGCAAGGCAGGCGGGGCAGAAATACAGCAGTACGCACGTTGAAGAGATTTTCGATGAGGAGAGGATGGCTGAAATGGTCGATGCAGTTGTGCAGGCGTTCAAGACTTTTGACCCCATTGAAATACGGAACTCGTGCGTTGCCCTTACGGGGCTTGAGCGGGCAAAGCACGATGGCTACAGCAAAGTCATGACGGGCGACGGCGGCGACGAGCTTTTCGCCGGCTACAACTACCTGTCGCGCTATTACAACGACTTTGATGAGCTGGAGCAAGAGCTTGAAAGGCTCTGGGAGGTCATGCACTTTTCGTCAAAACCCTTGGGCGAGAAAATAGGAGTGGAAATAGCCACGCCTTTTCTGGACACCGAATTTGCCAAGTTTGCCAAATCCATAGACGCGGGCGAAAAGGTGGGCGAGTACGGTGGCCACAAGTACGGCAAGTTCATACTGAGGCGCTGCTTCGAGCCCGAGATTGGCGCGCTTGCATGGAGGCCCAAGATGGCGCAGGAGCAAGGTGCAGCGACCGACATGTTCTGCAATTTCATTGAAAAGATGATAGACGACGCCACATTTGCTAATAAGAGCATGATAGCGATGTCAGAAGGCGTCAGGATAAGGAACAAGGAGCATCTAAATTATTACGCGATTTTCCGCAGTTATTTCCCGCCGCCGCAGGAGGAGTCCGGCGACTGCTATAAAGTGTGCCCGGAATGCCACGCGTGTTTTTCAAAAGGCAGGTTCTGCCGGACCTGCGGCGCGTTCCCCGTTACCCCGATCTCACCTTGAGTACTTGCCGGGCTTTTTCACGAATATCCGCTTGCACCCTTCACAGCAGAAAAAGTACGTCTTGCCGTTGTGCTCGTGCGGCACCGCAAGCTCCTGGTCCATTTCTATGCCGCAGACTGGGTCGACTGGCATTAACATTGATATACGTATCTGAATCGTATTTATTTTTTACCAAAGTGAATCAGCTAGTGGTAGGGAATAACTGACTGACCAGTCAGTTATCTTTATTAACAACGTGTCCTTTCCTATAAATAATTGAACAGCACAAAAGAGTCTGCCTTGCAAAACGGTGGGGCTGACAGCCAGGCGGTGCTAAAAGTCGACGGCGTTACAAAAGTCTTTGATTCTGCCGCGGGCAGGGTGGCGGCGCTTAGGGGCATCGACATAGAGATCAAGAGGGGTGAGTTCGTGTCGATAGTCGGGCCTTCGGGCAGCGGCAAGTCGACTCTACTCAATATCATCGGCGCGCTTGACAAGCCGACTTCTGGCAAGGTGTTCATCAACGGCATAGACATCTTTTCTCTTGATGACTCTGAGATGGCGACCATGAGGAACCACCTCATAGGCTTCATCTTCCAGTCTTACAACCTGATAAACAGGACAACTGTGCTCAAGAACGTCGCGCTCCCCGGCGTCATTTCAGGAATGGGAAGCGACGACCGCCACAGGCGGGCCCTGAAACTGCTGCAGGTGCTCGGCATAGGCGAAAAAGCAGACCACAAGCCCGTCAACTTGAGCGGCGGCCAGCAACAGAGGGTCGCAATCGCCCGCTCGCTCATGAATGATCCCGCGATAATCCTTGCAGACGAGCCGACCGGCAACTTGGACACCAAGACGGGCAGTGAGGTTTTCGACCTGCTGAGGATGCTCTCAAGCAAGTTCAGAAGGACGGTTGTGATGGTCACGCACAACCCCGAGCTTGTGGGGGGCAGCGACAGAGCGATATACATCCGCGACGGCAGGGTAGAAAAGGAGGTATCCCATTGAAGTTTCTTGCACTAATAGTCGCTATCATGTTGTTGCTTCCGCTGAGCGCTTATGCCCAGCTGAGCGAGTCAGAAATAATCAACGCGACCCTGAGCGGCCCGGTCTTCCTGGACGCTTTCTGGACCGATAGAACCACACTGCCTCCCACGGGCACGTCGCTTGAGAAGGTCGAGGTGGCCCCCGGCGACGGCGCCTCGGTGCTTGCAGTCACGCTTGTCAACAGGGGATTCTCCGACATTACCGGCGTGACGGGGCGCCTAACGCTCCCTTCAGGCCTAAAGGCGGCGGGGACCAGTGGAAGTCAGGCGGTTGCCACGCACAATAGCATAGTCTCCGCAGGGGACACCTTTACGCTGTTTTTCCAAGTCGACGTATCAAGCAGCGCTTCAGTGAAGGAATACACCGCCTCACTCAAGGCTGAATATTCCAGAACCATTGAGGCAGGCGCGCCGAGGACTTCAGATCTCAGCATCCCGTTCAAAGTGACGGGCAAGGCCATCATCGACGCGTCGTCTCAAGGCGGCGTGGCATCCGGAGCTTCAAGCAGGGTGCCTATCGAGATAACCAACCGGGGCAGCGCGCCTGCCACGGGTGTCGTAGTCGCAGTACCGGGTTCGTCAGGCATAAACACCACCACCCAGCAGGCTGCACTTGTTAGTCTCGGGCAAAAGACGTTCGAGCTTGGTGCAATCCCGCCGGGCGAGTCCAAAACCATCGCGCCAACGTTCTACGTGGCCAACACGTCGGGCGAAGCCCTTCAAGTCGTGAGCCTCAATGTGACATACGGCAACGCCTATGGCGAGAGAAAAGCTGCAAGCGTGCCGGTGGGCCTGGTGGTGCTGCCCGAGTCTGCAAATTCGCTTGTAAGCGTGACGCCGGTAGGCGAGTCTTCAATAATTACTGCCGGAAAGATAACCGACCTACGGGTGTCTCTTGCAAACAACAGGGACCAAGAGCTGTCAGACGTCGTGGTCTCAGTCAGCTCACAGTCAGAATCGATAGAAGTGCTTGGAAGCACCAGCTGGACTGTAGGCGATATGGCCCCCAGTTCCAGCCAAAAGCTATCCACCAAGGTATTTGCGTCCGAAGACATGATAGGCAGGGCGGCGACGTTTATCTTCACGGTCCAGCATCTGTCGGCAGGCCAACCCGAGATAGAGGCCATAGAGCTTGGCACCTACGTCGACGGAGAGATAAGCATAAAGGCGTACGAGATAGGCGTAACCTACATAGGCGACAGGCCCAACATAACGGGCAACCTGCTCAACGAGGGCAACGTGCTTGCGCTCTTTACCACGGTGGAAGTCGTAAGCGCGGAGAACCTGGTAGACGCTCTCCCACCGCAGCAGTACCTAGGCGACCTGACAGAAAACTCGCCCCTTCCATTCAGCATTCCAATAAACGTTTCATCTGGGGCCAGCGCGGGGACGTATCCTGTAGAGCTCCGCGTGCAGTACAGGGACAGCCTGAGGGAGCTACACGCGCTTGACGTAGCGGCCAATGTTGACTTTGTGCCGGAGGTAGCATCTGCAAACGGCCCCCAGGCAGCGGTTGACCCCTCGCTGATAATCATAGCTGGCGGCGTCGCAGCAGCGGCGGTGATTGCGTTTGTGGTCATGCGCATGCGGAGTAGGTCAAAGCTCAAGCGCAAGCTCCAGTTCAGCAAGCAGAACGGTGGCAAAGACATCGAGTCGGTACTTGACAGCCAGCTGGGCAAGCCGGAAGAAAGCAAATGAACATCAGGGAGATCTTTGCGCTCTCCATTGACGCGCTCAGGGAGCGCAAGACTAGGTCTGCGCTCACCATAATGATGGTCGTCGTTGGGAGCAGCCTGATGGTTGCCCTGAATGGCATGACCGCCGGCTTTTCCAACTTTATCAACTTCCAGTTCAGCAAGCTAGCGCCAAACATACTTTTTGTGACAAGCGCCCAAGGCGACGGCGGTAACGACCCATTTGGCGGAGGCCCGCCCCCGGCGCCCAAGATAACGCTCAACGAGGCGGTGGTCAGCCGGATACGCTCGCTGCCGTTTGTTGACGACGTCATACCGTCGTACCAGGCGGGGATAGCGCTTCAAGCGGGAGGCAAAAAGACCGACACCACGGTGTTTTCAATAGACCCGCAAAAGCTGTACGTAATTGCGCCCACGATAGAATTCGTCGAGGGCTCGAGCATACGCCAGAACGACCCGTCGACGATACTGCTGTCAGACAGGGTCGCAAACCCGGCGGGCGAGAGCACGCCGTTTGCAGTCATCGGCCAGACCGTGAGGGCCACATACACGTTCGTAGACCCTGACACCGGTAAGCAGGAAAGCGAGAGCAGGAGTTTTGTCGTGTCTGGAATCATGGAGCCGACCGGCAACCCCACTATCGACAACTCGGTGGTGTTCAACCGCATAGCCGGCAACGCGATGCTCCAGAAGGCCGGCAAGTACGACGCGCTCCTAGTCGCGGCCCAGTCGGGGGACTTTGTCGACGCGGTGGAGGAGCAGATCCGTCGACTGTACGGCAACGACATCGGCATCACGACGCCGGAGGCGATTCTTGAGACGATAAACGAGTTCATTGCAGGCTTTAGCTCGTTTACCACCAGCATCGCGCTTGTGGCGCTCCTAGTGGGTGCAGTGGGCATCATCACCACGCTCTATACATCCGTGACAGAGCGGATAAGGGAGATAGGGACGATGAAGGCAATCGGCGCGCAGAAGAGCTTTATCCTCGTACTTTTCCTGACAGAAGCGCTGATGATTGGCGTCTTGGGGGCGTCGGCCGGCATGGGGGTAGGTGTTATGGGAGGCTTTGTGCTCATAGCGGGCTTTGCGTCGCAGGACCCGAGCTCGCAGAGCCTCACACCCGTGTTCTTGGCGCAGGACATGGCAACTGTCTGGGGGCTCTCTGTAGGGCTCTCTGTCCTTGCCGGCATGTACCCTGCATGGCGGGCTTCGAGGACTCCGCCCATAGTGGCCCTTAGGCGCGAGTAGGTCAGTATTTCTGCCAGGGCTTTGCGTGTTTGGTCAAGTGGCAGGCTTCGGAGCAAAAATAGTCGTCGCACATGTAGCAGAACAGCGGGTAGTCCTGGGTCTTTTTGCCGCACACTCCGCATGTCGAAGACATGTCCATAGCAATGATCCGCTGTTCGAGGAATTAACACTTTGCAGTGGGCTGAAATTAAGAAAGAAAAAGAGCAGTGGCCGACCCTTGCGGACCGGCATGAGTCGAGAATCCCAGTTTATGGGATGGACCTGCTGTACAGCTTGCCTTCGAGTGCGAGCTTGTACATCTCTGCTACATACGGGTTCTTTGCCGGTGTTTCTGCACCCAGTTCTACCAGACGTGCGTACACCCTGACGACGTACGCCAGAGCGCCCATGAATGCCACGACGACACCCATATTGAACATCCAGTGGTTGGGGACTGCAAAGATTTCTTCCACGAACCAGAAGTGCCACATCTCGTTGACACCGATTGTGAACATCGTTGCAAGATAACCGATGATGGTTATCTTTAGACCGGTGTTCATCGAGTTGCCCGGACCCCTAAGGATCGGTACCCTTCTGTCGTAGACGGCTACCATACCCCAGCCTACCGGGAGCGCCACGAAGTGGCTGTATAGCCACCAGTGAGCTGGTGTAAAGGCGCTGTCTCTTATTGCAGTCTGGTGCAGCGAGCCATCTACGAAGTTGTCCACTTCGACGGAAGCTGCTATCGAACCGAGCATGATCACCATTATGTAGATCTTCTTCAGTCTTTGGATTTCGACTTCTTTCGGGATCAGTGCTGGCATCTGCGCCATGAATTACCTTGGTAACGATCTGGTATATTAACCCGCACTCTAACAATCAGTCATATTTATTGAAAAACTTTTAACTTGCTTGGCTGTAAACATATATATGTATCATGAAATAGTTTGATGAATTATAGATATAACATAGTCATGATAATGAGCAGTTATGCTTATCATATATGATAATCGTATGTCTACACGCACGGAAACCGTCAAGACGGGCGCCCAACACGAGGGCCACGCATGATATTATGGCAGGGGGTATTTTGACTTTGCCGCCCAAGTTTGGCTTTATGCGGAATCCGCGTGGGCGAAAATAAGGAACGGCAGCTCGGTCAAATGCCTTCTCTTCACACTTCAGTCTTAACTCTGAATCGTCACTGCTGCCTTGCAAGCTTTGTACTTTGGGATTAATAATCATGCTTGTTCCAGAAATGGCTTGTACTGCTGCACCAGGTCTGCAAGCGGGAAGCGCTTCTTGCCGACTATTTTGATGTCCATACGCACCTTTCCCTTCTCCACTTCGATGATGTTAAACGAATTTTCGAAAAAGCCCCTAAAGCGCGTTGAAGACGCGGTGCCCGCATAGGCTATCTCCAGAGGACCTAGGTTCCACACCCACGGCCGGTGCTTGTGGCCGCACAACACGAGGTTGACCTTTGAATGGAGGCAGGTGCGCAGGGTGTCGCCTGCGTCAAGGATGAGGATCTTGTCCGTTCCTGTGTCGGGTATCCCGACTAGGTGGTGGTGCATTGCGACTATCTTGACTTTGTCGTTGTATTTTGCGAGCGCCTTTTCCATCCAGAGGTTCTGCCTGTAGCCCACCTCGCCTTCGTCCCTGTCCGGCCTTGCGGTGCCAAGCGTCAGAAGCACCACTTCGTCAAACTCGTAGACGTGTTTTGTTGGAAAGAACTTTTTGAAGAGAAGGTAGCCGGTGTGCCTGTAGTCGTGGTTGCCGGCAACTACAATGATGTTTGCGCAGTCAAACCGCTTGATCTCTTTGCTCGCCTTCTCGAACTGGGGCAATATCCCCTCGTCGGTCAGATCGCCCGTTATCACGATGGCATCAGGCTTTAGCCTGTTCACTTCGTCGACAACTGCGTCAAATACTCCCTGAACAAAGAGGCTCCCGACGTGTATGTCTGAAAGCTGCACAAGAAGCATGAGCTTAGCACCATTGCATTTTGGCGGTATATAACGTTGCAAGCGGGAAAGTCTTTGTTAAATAAGTCGGCAATTAATTGGACTTTCTTAACAAGAGGCACTTATTTGACAAAGCCAGCGGGAAGGCAATGTTATATTAGCACCTTTTTCTTTAGAGATGGAAGTGCCGAAGCGCAAGATAAAGGAGGAAAAGCCCAAAAAGAGACTCGGCAAAAAGGAAGTCCTCATAGTCCCCATCATCATGGGCGGCGCTACGCTTGTTGCTCTGCTCCTGACGCAAATAGTCCCTCCTCCGAACCCGACCGAGGTATGTTTAAAATCGCACAACGTCGAGACGTTCCAGCTTTACCCGAGGGTCGAAGTCATCGTAGACGGCCAGCACATGATGTTGCCAGACACTGTGGGCAAACAGCTCAAGGACGGCCAGGATTGCCTGCGCCCGATACACACGGATGAAGTGGGCACAACCGTGCATATCGAATACATCAGGCCCATCCGGTTCAACATGGCCGACTTCATGAACGTCTACTCCAACAACACTGGCATGATAACCGTAGTCAACAACTCTACCGGCGTCAACGTCGAGCAGGTCCTGAACCTTGACGACTACAATGTCCAGTACTCGTATTATTCGGAGAGGAACGAGTTCACCCCCGTGGCATCCGCAGCCGAGGTCCCGCCGTTCAGAGAAAACATGCTCATAAGGACGGAACTCACGTCCAAATAGGAATAAATAGAGAATCCCAAGCTTGGCATCTGATTAGATTTGAAAACTGCTGCTATTATCAGGGGCGACGGCACCGGCCCTGAGCTTGTCAACGCGATGATCAAGGTTCTGAACGCCTGCAACACCAAGATAGAGCTCGTGCAGTGCGACGCCGGCTCTGAATGGTGGGAAAAGAGAGGCGGGAGCTCGTACATTTCCCCAGAGGTGTGGAAGCTGCTCGAAGACTCCGACGCGTGTTTCAAGGGCCCGACCACCACAGTCCCGGTGCCAAACGCGCCGCGCAGCGTGGCAGTCAGCATCAGAATAAAGTTCCAGCTATACTGCAACCTCAGACCGATAAAGACCTACAAGAACGCTGAAAAGCAGCTTGATTTCATCTGCGTCCGCGAGGCTACTGAGGGGCTGTATGCAGGCATCGAATTCAAGACTTCTGACGATTCTGCAATAGCCATCCGCAAGACGACGCGCAAAGGCTGCGACCGCATCGCCAAAAAGGCGTTCGAGGTCGCAAAGGACGCGGGCTGGAAGAAGGTGGTCGCTATAACAAAGCGCAACATTCTGAAGGAGACTGACGGAATATTCTGGTCTTCCATTGAAAACGCCGCCAAGCAGTTCAAGGGCATTGAATACGAGGAATACTACATTGACAACATGACCCAGCAGCTGGTCAAGAACCCCGAGCGCTTTAACAAGAACGTCCTTGTGAGCACCAACCTGTTCATGGACGTGATTTCCGAGTGCGCGTCGGGCAACGTGGGCTCGATAGGAAACGTGTACTCGGGCAACTACGGCGACGACTACGCGATGTTCGAGCCAGCGCACGGAAGCGCCCCGAAATACGCCGGCAAGGACAGGGTCAACCCCGTCGCGACCATCCTTTCGGGCGCGTGGATGGCCGACTACCTTGGCGAGCGGGCAATATGCAAGGCGATATTTGGCGCTACAGAGGACGTCATAAACGAGGGCAAGTACGTCACCTACGACCTGGGCGGCAAGGCGTCGCTCTCGCAGATGGCCAACCAGATAGCGGCAAGGGCTGCAAAGCTCCTCAAGAAGTAAGCTCGACGACTGCCAGCCGCTCGAAAAACAGCTTTTTTTCTTTAATTACTTTTTTCTTTAGTTTTTTCTCTGTCAAAAACGCGTCCAGCGCGGACTGGTCTGCCCTTGAAGAAACTATGACGAGCATCGCGCCCCGCGTTGACAGGAGCGGGAGCGCCGATTTGACGAAACGAATGGTGGTTTCGACGCCGGTGGGCCCGCCGTGTACGCTCGCGTCTTTTTCATCGTCGTCTGGCAGGTAGGGCGGGTTTGCGACGACAAGGTCGAACTTGACGTTGCCAAATGCAGAAGCCGCGTCGCAGCAGACAAGCATCAGGTTCTTGTTCCTGCCCCTGCAGTACGCAAGCGACGCAAGGTCGATGTCCGTGCCTGCCACGTTTTTGAAATTGGCCGCAAGAGATTCTGCAACGGCGCCCGAGCCTATGCCTATCTCAAGCGCCCACGCGCCGCGGTATTTGAAGGCGCATTCTGCAAGAAGAAACGTGTCTGGGGCAGGCGTGTACATTATCCGGCAAGCCCCATTATTTCCGCCGGCTCCAATTGGAAGACGCGCCGCTGACCAAAGTCTGCGTCGATGCCCATTTTTGCTGCGACTGTCGATGCCTTTTTGTTCCTCTTCGAAAAGAGCAGGTTTGCATTCTTTATATGCTGTTCCGTGACCCGGCGAATAGGCGTAATCTTTAGCACTGTCGACTCGACATTTGGCCTAGGCTCAAACGCGTCCCTGCCCACGTCAAACAGTGGCTCTATCGCAAAGCAGTATGATGCAATTGTGGTTATTGCCCTATAGTATTTGTCGCCCGGCCTTGAGCACAGTTTTTCCGCAAACTCTTTTTGCACCATGACTATGGCGCGGTCAAACTTTCTTGCAGCAAGCCACTCGAACGCGTCGCGGCTTTTAGAATACGGCAGGTTTGAGACGAACACGTCAAACTCTATGTCGTGCTCCCGGAAAAGGTCCCTGTTGACAAGTTCAAGGTTTGCAATCTGCATCAACTTTGCCTGCCTGAAAAGTTGTCCATCCACCTCGTACGACACGACGCGACCTGCGCGACTGCACATCTCCTTTGTAAGGACGCCGGTGCCGGTTCCGGCCTCGCAGACGGTTTCGGTCTTTCCAAGGACGCAAGCTTGCACTATTTTCTCCAAAACCGACTGGTCAACAAGGAAATGCTGTCCAAGCTTTTGCGTCCTGCTGCGCGGCAATTACTTTCGCACGAAAAGGTTCATGCGGGCCTGTCCCATTATCTCCTCGATTATCCTTTTTGCCATCAGCTTTGCCGGCTCCCTCACGCCCACCCTCGCCTGCAAGTCGGAAAAGCTCTCAAACGGCTTTTTTTCCCGCTCTTTGATTATCGTCATCATGTACGTTTTCCCGATCCCGGGTATCAGCTCAAGCGCGTGGATGCGCGGCGTTATAGGCTGTGAAATGTTGACATAATCCACAAAGCGCTTTTCGTTTGCCACCACCACTTTTTCGACGATGACCGCAAGCTCGTTCTTGGCGGACTGTGTGATGTCGTGGTAGTCCATGCGGCCAAGCACGCTCATGACCTTGTTCCGGCCCTCCCGGCCAATGTAAAGGCGCTCTCCGACTTCAAAGGTAGAGTTCTGCACGCCTAAAAGTTCCAGAAGCGTCAGGCGCTCCTCGCCGATGGCCTGGACGATCACTCCTTCCCTTCCCCTGACCGTCGTCGATTTTCCGCGGGGGGTATAATCGAGCACGTAGGCGTACTCCTCGTATTTTCTCTGTCCGTGGTCGTGGCCGCCTTCCTTCGAGTGAGAGTGACCCAGATCTTGCGGTGGTGCTCCTGACAATCTGTCTCCGCCCTATAATGTTGTGCAGGCTATTTAGCCTTCGCTGTCGGCCTTGAGGATGGCAAGAATCTTTTCGAGTGTTTCTGTGAGTATCAGCTTTTTCCATCCAAATGTGAACGCCCTGAGTTCTTCAAGCGTGGTCGGCATGACGTTTACGACTTCGACCGCTTCCTCTTGTGTCAGGTCGCACTCTTCAACCAGCTTTTTGACCATCTTGTGCGCCTTTTTGCCTTCAGCCTTTGAAAATTTTGTGACGTAGTCAAAGGTCCAGCGCTGGATCTGGTCCATGTCGTCGGCCTTGACTTCTCCGAGTATGTCCTTAACCTGGGCGGTGGTAATTATCTCGCGCTTTAGAGTCTCGGTCATGTTTTTGCCCCCGGTGCTGAAACTGGCTTTACGTGGTTAAGCCGCGTCTGGAGGAACTTTTCCTTGTCGCCAAACATGACAGACACCTTCAGGGTGCGCTTGCGGACTTCTCTTATCGCGCCTATCCTGCCATGGAAACGCCTGTGTGGGGTTGTCGTATGTTCACTCGGGTCAATGTCTATTATGACCTTGTCGCCAACCTTGTAATCGTGAAGAAGGTACGATATGCCCCTGGCTACGTTGTCCTTTGTCAGGATTGAGCGGGACTTTCTCCGGGTGCCGTGCGATCTTGGCATATTAGCTATTTTGGCGGTCAAGCCTTAATTTAAGTCTAGTCTAGTCTGGTCTGGTCTGGTCTGTTCTAGTCTCCAACATCGGAAATCCCCTTGTCCGCAAGGGTGAACAGAATCTCCCGTTCGGCGTGATATGGGCTGTCGACCATCCTTGCTATCCTGTTTTTGCCAGACGAGCGCTTCAGGTGTATCCTGTAGGTGCTCGTGTGCGCCACCACGTTGCCGCCGGTGGGCCTTGCCGCGTCGCCGAAATACGCGTCTGGCGATGACTGTATCTGGTTCGTCACAACCACCGCCACCTCGTACGTCTCGGCCATCCTGACAAGCACGTGCATGAACTTGTTGAGGCGCTGCTGGCGCTCCGACAACGTGCCCCGACCCAGAAACTCGGCGCGGTAGTGGGCAACGGCAGAATCGACAATGACAAGCTTTACCCCCTGCTCCTCTATGACAGGGCCCGTCTCTTCGATTATCAGCTCCTGGTGGGCGCTGTTGTACGCCTTTGCTACAATCACGTTTTCAAGCGCCTTTTCATGATCCAGTCCCCGCGCCCGGGCGATTGAAACGATGCGCTCGGGCCGGAAGGTGTTCTCGGTATCTATGTAAAGCGCCCTGCCGGAAAGGCCCCCTTGCAATTTTTCCTGCGAGACCATGACGCACAGTGTATGGCATAATTGCGTCTTGCCGGTGCCAAACTCGCCGTAGACTTCGGTCACGGCCCTCGTCTCGACCCCGCCGCCAAGCAGGTCGTCAAAGTTCCTAGCGCCGGCTGATATCCGCTGGCCCACTTTGCGCCTCTCGTAGAGGCTGGCCGCCGTGACGAAGCTCTTGTCGATGACTCCAAGCTCTTCCAGCATGAGCCGGGCCTTGTTGCATATTTCCACAGACGCGTCTATCTCCATTCCGGTCGCCTCCGCGACGTCGACCGGCCCCCTCACGAGCAGGTCCTTTATGGAGCAAAACCCCGCCGCCCTCAGGCGCTTTTCTGTGGACGGCCCGATGGCCTCTATGACGCCAAGCGCAAGCGGCGAGTTTTCTTCTTCTAACATCGGTTACTGACGAAAGACGACCTGCTGACTAATTAGTATTAGGAGGTGCGAGAGAGGCGCAATCGGGGGCAAAAAAGTATATATCTTTGTTCATTCTGCTATGCCTAAGATAGAGGGATGATGCAAAGCAAGACATTGATCGTACTGGCTCTTGCAACGGTCATGGTGCTGTCTGCAATCGTCGCCTACATACCGGTCGCCAACGCGCACGGTGTCCAGGCGCAGCTGCAGAGCAGGTTCGTGAGGATTGACAACGAGCAGTTCTCGGACAACACCCTCCAGACAGGCGAAGAGCTCACCGTAAGTGGCGAACTGAAAAGCTTGGTCAACAGGGATCTTAGAGGCTGGCTTTCTCTGTTTAGCGAGTCTGAAAACGCTGGCAACAGATGGGAGTTCTTGGCCAGAGACCCACCAGGTAACATATTCGACATCCCGGCAGGTGCAACAGTGCCCTACGCCATAACTGTCAAGGCGCTTGAACCAGCGACGTACCACGTCCACACACAGCTCAACGTTGAGCACATTGGTCCAGGTCTCGGCAGGGGACAGACAGTCGTCGTCACAGGTGATGGAATTCTGAAGCCAATCCCGTATGGTAACATTGTGTACCAATGCATTATCATCGGCTCAGGCCTCGGCGTGACCTTCGCGACAAGACCGTGGCAAGTTATCTAAGAGCGCAAGCTCCCCCTTTTTCCTTTTCATTTTCCACATTATAGCAACTGCTTAATACCGCATCAGGCGTTAGGTGTGAGGATGCTCGACGACCTGAAGCGCCAGGTTGAAAAGATGCTCGACGGGCGGGATCCAGGACACGATTTTGAGCATGTCATGCGCGTCTACAAGAACGCGCAGAAAATAGGCGAAGAGGAGGGCGCAGACATGAGAGTGCTCCTTGCGTCAGTGCTCCTGCACGACCTGGTAGTGTACCCCAAGGGGAGCGCAAAGAGGTCCAAGTCCGCTGACGACAGCGCAGACATAGCCGAGAAGATACTGCAAAAGCGCGGGTGGCCAAAGGCAATCATCAACAGGGTCAGCTACTGCATCCGCACCCACAGCTACTCCAAGAGGATAAGGCCAGTGACGCTTGAGGCCAAGATACTGCAGGACGCAGACAGGCTCGACGCCTTGGGCGCGATAGGCATTGCGCGCACGTTCAGCGTTGGGGGCTCGGAGAACCGCAAGTTCTACAACCCGGAAGACCCGTTCTGGAAGTCAAGCAGGGAACCCGACGACACGGTGTGGACGCTCGACCATTTCCAGGCAAAACTGCTGAATTTGCAAAACACGCTCCACACAAAGACGGGACGCAGGGTTGCAAGGGAACGAACCCGGTTCATGAGCGACTTTATCAGGCAGCTTGCAAAAGAGATCTAGGAATAGTCGACGAAATACTTGTGGCGCTTTTCCACGTCATTGTTCTCGCCGGCAAGCACCTTTGCTATCTCGGCCTCCAGCGCCTTTCTGGCGTGCTCTTTGAATGTTTCTGCGTCTGGGGTTTCCGGGAACATCGAGATAGTGTATTCAAAATGCCTCATGAACTGGGCCACTTTGGCGCGGTACTCGTGCAAATCAGGCTTCTTCTTTTCAATCCTGAACCACGCAGTCGCGCACGCTGTTGAATATAACTTGGCGTGTTCTTCTATCAGCCTGTCGACTTCAAAAAACTCGTCGCGCACGGCCGGCTTTTACGTATCTGCAATCTATAAACGCAGCTTACCAGTAGTTCGCCTTTATTTTGTCAATCACACGCTCATGCTCTGGACCCTTTCTGCGCGCGTGCTTTTCCATCGCAGTCAGTGGGACTCCGCCAAGCGAGCCGGCAAGCGCCGTAAAGAACCAGTTCTTTATCGGGTTGTCCCGGCCAATCTGGCCCATGAACTTTTGTATGCCGTGCTTGAAGTTGTGCTGCCAAGTCTTGTACATCACGCCGAGCTTGGCAGGGTCCATCGTGTTGCCGATGTCGTAAAAGTCTGACTTTTCTAGCAGGCCAATCGGCACGAACGTGAGAGGCGTCACCGTGAATTTCGAGTCCGGCTGTTCCGTCTCCAGCTCATGGATGAGCCGTATCGTCTCCCAGCTGTCTTCAGGGGTCTCGTCGTTGTCAAGGCCCATGATGAGCGTAAAGGCAGGCACCCAGTAGTTCTCGTTGAGGACCTTGACGCCGTTCTTGACCACCCAGTGCCATTCCTCCGGCTTGTATGGCGACAGTTTGCGGTCCGCGTACTTGCCTATCAGCCTGATGCTGCCGGTCTCAAAGCCGCACTGGATTCCGATGTGGTTGTTCGGGCCGGACTTGATTATCTTTGAAACGTTGGGGATCAGACGTTCGTCCGCGATTGCGCCGGCGAGCGTCCCGTGCGTCGGATTGGCGTGCTCGATGCCAGTGGCCATAATGCCATTGAACAGTTCCTCGATAGCTTCTCTGTTTGGCTGCATGTTCTTGGTCGTCCTCGGGTTGAGGCCGTAGACAAAGATGTCATCGCTTTGCACCCAGGCGTTCTTTAGCCCGCCGTACTTCATGTTTATCTCTATCTCTTTCTGGACCTTCTCAACTGGATAGTAGCGCAACGGCCTGAGAGTCACGTCGCAGAACTTGCAGCCCCGGCCGCATCCGCGCATGACTTCTATCATGCCGTGCATGCTCGGGTTGACGATGTTCGGTATCTCGTCGACCGACGGCTCGTTCCAGTAGTGGATGAACCTGCCGTGATAAGTCCTGTCGCTCCTCACAAACTCCTTTATCTCTACCTTGAACTGGCTCTTCTTGAACGGGTTTGCCATGTCAAACTCGCCGCCTATCAGGGCATCAAAGAACGGTCCTGCGGCGCCGTCTATTTCCGGGCCGATGCCGCCAAGCTCACCCTCGACGATTCCATAGAGGTCATACTCTTCAATCTTGGCAGGGTCGTAGTTGTATTGCCACGTTCCAGAAGCGCCCGCAACAACCTTGGCCTTGCTGCCGGTCCTTTTCTTTGCGGCCGATATCCTGCGGTGCAAGTCTGCGTTGTAGAACTCGTCGTAGGACTGCTGCTTGCGGCCGTAGGTAAACGTCATGGTTACTGGGCCCATGCCAAGGGGGTCCATTTCGTACGTGCCTACCACCTGGGTCTCGGGGCCGATGAACTGCTCGACATAGTCCGGGTGTGCCACGACCACCTCCTCGCGCGCATAGCCGTCGCGGAGCAACGCCGCTTCTACCTTCCTCAGGCCGTAAGGCGCAAAGTTGGCGTAGCCATTTGTTTGTTCAATCGGGTTGCAGATAAAGTCGAAAAGCACTCTGGGAGTTACCTGGTTGCCAAGCACTCGGTACAGTAACGTATCGTGGCTCCTGTTCATGTCAAGCGCCGGAGCGCATCCAAAAAACGAGGCAAGTGATATCCCCCGGTATGGAGACATGAGTGTGCGGTCGGCAGTAAGAACAACCTTTGGGTGCTTTGACAATGCCCTAAATCCCTATTTAAAGGCAAATATAATGAAGATAAATTAAAAGTTTTCCAATAATATCAGGGTGTGTTTTGAGATTTCACCTGCGTTCCTCGAGAAAGCCCTGGAGCGTTCCGCCTTCCAGCCTCTTCTTAAGGGTGTCATGTATCTCCCTTACAACGCCAAAACCCCGAAACGTCAGTGCCGAGTAGAGCTGGACAAGAGTGGCCCCCTTTTGGAGCGCTTGCCACGCGTCCTCGCCACCCCATATCCCGCCACACGCTATTATGGTAAGGTCCGGGAATTCCCTGTGGACGTCCTCGACCATCCGGAGCATGTATGGAAGCAACGGCCTGCCACTTTCGCCGGCGACCGGCCTAGCAAAGTCCTTCGTGAGCCGGCTCTTGCCGGTGTCGACCGGCCGGGTATTGCCAAGGACTATTGCCTGGCCCCCGTTTTCGTAGAATACCTTTATCGACTTTAGGCGCGCCTTGCGCTCGTCGTCGGTTGGAGGCAGCGAACTGTATGGCGCGACCTTGGACGCCTTTACCAGGCCTTTTGGCACGTGCGAATTCATGAGGTCGATCATCTTTTTTGTAAACTCGGGCGTCTGCAGGGTTTTGTTGAAGTCGGTGTTGGGCGAGGTCCGGTTGTCCTCAAACCCGAAATCGACGTGCGGCGCGGTCTGCTTGATTATTTTCTTGCACGTGTCCAGGACGGCGTCTTCCGTGTATGTTTCAGTAATGCCGGAAAAGTTCAGCAGTATCTTTGCGCGCCCCCTTGGCTCTTTCGCGAATTTGCGCAGGTTCCTGACGGTGTTGTCGAGCCCCTTGTGCGGGTAACCTTGCGCGTTTATCAGGGCCTCCCGCTCGTCGTCGACCGCAAGCCGGCGCTGGGCGTTGCCAGCCCGTGGGTCTTTGAGCACGCTTCCGGGATTGAGGTAGCCAAACACGTACGAGGTAGCCTCAAGCATCTCGCAGTCCTTGTCAAAGCCTGCCGCCATGCCGACGGGGCTCTTCAGCATGTGCCCTGCAACCCTGACTTCAAGCTGCGGGCCGGGGTCAAAGTAGGACTCGTTTTTGCGGAACTTGTCAGCCATTCTTGCAAGGTGCTCCTTTGCGACTTCATGTATCACTTCGGCCTGCGACAACTCTGCAGTGGCCTTGTGCCGGGAGTAGAGATACTTGCGGTAGAGCTTGAAAAGCGATGGGTCGAGGGATGCCTTGAAGGTGTCTACGAGCACGGGTTACAGGTTTTTCCTTGCGCCAAGATATATGGCTAGTGCTGGCCGTCCTTCACGAACTGCCACAGCTGCGACCAGAGGGCGTCAAAGCTATGCACGCCTATTTCGTAGCTTGCCGAGTTGCCGTACTCGTTAGTCACAACAAGGGAGCCGTCCTCGCTTATCGAGATAGACCTGTCGCCCATAGACGCGGAGGCGCTGCCGGCAATCTTGACTTCCTTTTTCTTTGCCATGCCCATTATGCGCCGGTAGGATTTTTAAATGCATTTGCGCATATTTTCCTAGATGAAGTCGGCCGACTGCGTCGAGAACAACCACGGCACGTGCAAGGGGTGGTTCAAGGAAGAAGTTGATTCGTCGCAAGTGACACGGGTCTGCGCCTGCCCGTGCCACGACAGCATGTATCAGCTCGTGCGCAACACGGTTGCCCTTGTCAACCAGGCCGAGCGGACAAATCCGTTCAATCAGAGCTACGACGAGCGCCTGTAGCGGTGTTTCAAATACAGGAGCGCGAGGTTGAGCGCGGTGCCTGTCACGTTTGCCCCGATTATCACCCAGTCTCCTCTGAAAACGCCGTAGGCAAGCCACAGCATCGTGCCGGAGGCAAAGAGCGCCATGAGGTATTGCGAGACGTCGTGCATCCTCTTGGTGCGGTAGGCCTTGACAAGCTGAGGCACAAAGCTGCCGGTGGTAAGCGCCGCTGCAAGCGAGCCTACCACTGTCACGAAAATGCCGTCGAATATTATCTGCATCAGTAGCTGCGACGACGACATGAGGGCACTTTTGCCGGCCCAGCTATTAAACGTCTGCTCCGCCAGTTTAATAATGGCCGGAACCAAATAACGGCATGCAGCTTAAAGACCTTGTCGACGGCGCGGTTGTGGGATCCGGCTCTGACTATATCGTGGTACAAAAGGGCAAGAAGAGGATACTGCTGGAATGCCCGGGCTTCAAGCTGCAGGAATTAAAGACCCACGGCACGCCGTACGGCTCACAATTCGATTGATTTTAGTACCAAGTCAACAAAAATTCCGTAAAAAGTTAAATTGAGTTACGGCGCCACTTCTCAACGTTTGACGCAAAAGGTTACCGCTGAGGTAGCGGCCAGGCCAGCCGACGTACCGGCTTCACAGACCCGGGCCGTGCACAGGGGCAGGGTGAAATATGACAAGAAGGCCGAGTCCGAGTTCTTCGTAGACAACTCGGCACTTGCAGGGTTTACCGGCGAGCGCATCCTATACATGGCAGTGCGCGAGCTTATCGAAAACGCGCTTGACTCGTGCGAGAGCAGCCACATCCTGCCTAGGGTATCGCTGTCGCTAAAGAATGTCGATCCCGCTAACGAGATGTGGGCTGTCACGTGCCAGGACAACGGTATCGGAATACCGGCGGACAAGGTGCCGGTAGCGGTGTGCTCGTTTCTAACGTCGGGCAAGTACGTGGAAAAGCAGCAGCGCGGGCTTTTCGGCGTCGGCCTGAAGATGATAGCCGCGTTTTCCACAAAGGACACGGACCACCCGCTTAAGGTGTGGAGCAAGTCCGCGGAGGAAGATTCGGAATATTATTTTGAGCTGCGAACAGACATCAGCACGAACAGGCCGATAGTTCTTGCCAGAAAACAGCTAAAGGGCTCAGAATCGGCTGTTCCCGGCGAGTCCGGTTTTCGGGTTGAAGCCATACTCAGGGCGAGGCTCTCGCCCATAACAAAGAGCAGGATATACGACTACATCAGCCAGACGTCCGTCGTCAACCCGTACGCCCATTTCGAGTTCCAGACGGACGAGGGCAAGGTGGCGTTTGAGCGCAGGACGGAGAGGATGCCAGAACCTGCGAAAGAAGTGCTGCCGCACCCGGCCGACATGGACTTGAAGACGCTCAAAAAGGCCATCATGAACTTCATGAACCAGAAAACAACGTTGCAGGGCGTGCTTGCAGGATCGTTCCAGAAGCTGTCAAGCGAGAAAGCCAAGCAGATAGTTGCCGAAGCAAGTCTCGAGAACAGGCCTGCCGACCAGTACGACGAGCACGAGCTCATAAAAATAGTCAACATCTGCAAGCAGACCAAGTTCCACATGCCAAACACGGACCACCTGAGCCCCATTGGCGAGGAGATTCTCACCGCCGGCATGACTTCTGAATACGCCATAATCACCGGCAAAGACGAGGCCAACCAGCAGCCACAGCTTTCGGTAAAGATACTAAAGCCGTCGCTCACCGCCTATTCATCAAGAACTTGCGTCATCAACAACCGGCCCACCGTCGTAGAATGCGGCATAGCGTACGGCGGCGACATCGGCTCGTTCAAGATGTACAGGTTTGCAAACAAGATCCCGCTCCTTTACGACGAGGGATCTGATGTTGCGAAAGAAGTCGTCTCGGAAGTCGAGATAAACAAGATGGGCATATCCAAGAAGGAGGTCAAGGAGCAGTTTGCAAACCCTGATGCAAAGTCTGACAGGGCTGTCGAACTGCTGCCGTTGCACATCTTTTTCCACATCTGCTCGACAAAGATACCGTACAAGACCGCAGGCAAGGAGAGCATCGCTTCCGAGGGCGACTTGAAGCGGTACATGAAAGCATGTTTGTCGGATTTATATCGCAAGGTGAGCGCGCAGATACGCAAGGAGCTGAAGATGAAGAATGCCCAGAACCGGCTGTCGCTTTACAAGTTTTACATCCCGCTCATAGTCGAGGCCATATCCGAGTCGATAACGGTCGATGCCAAA
This sequence comes from Nitrososphaera sp., assembly GCF_036397675.1. Taxonomy (GTDB): domain Archaea; phylum Thermoproteota; class Nitrososphaeria; order Nitrososphaerales; family Nitrososphaeraceae; genus Nitrososphaera. Next base: position 25,139 of record NZ_DASWIL010000038.1, read on the forward strand.
AAGCTAGAACACGCGTTCACTGAGCTTGCCGAAAAGCACGTTTCCGGCGAAATTACAAACCAGCAGCCGGAGCGCGAGGACGAGATAACCAGCGAGCGTCTCGAGGAAGAGGTCGTTGAAGCGGAAATTGACGGCGAGGTGGTAAAGCGCGACAAGGCGCAGATAGCAATAAACGCGGCCAGGAAAAAGGGCGAGCGCGCAAGGCCCAGGTCCAAGAAGGAAGGCCAGACCACGCTTGCCGAGTTTTCCAAAAAGGCGGGGAAAAAGTAGATGCCCATAAAGGACAAGCGCCACCAGGAAGTTACCAAGAAAATAAAGACGATAATGAAGGACGTGAGCGCCGACCTCTTGCTTGAAAAGACCATGCCGGTGCTCGAACTGCAAAAAGTGGGCTACGACAACACCGTCTGGTCCGAAGAAAAGAGGATGCTCACCATAGGCGACAAGATGGTCAAGATAAGCCCAGACAGCACGAAAAAGATCCCTACTTTTGCCCAGTACCTTGTGATGGCAAACGCCGTGCGCAAGCTGCTCGACGAGGAGATGGAGAGCACGATAAGGGGTATGTATTATGCCACGCTGAGCACCATCGGCGACGAGAAGAACAAGCAGAAATTCTGGAACGGTCAGGAGGACTCTGACGACGCCATCAAGGCGATTGAACTTTTGACTGGCGTTCCCAGGGAAGAGTTTTCGGTAACGTCAAAGCCAAAAGGCATGATTTCAGGACCGATAACGCTCAGGGTCGGTGGCGACATCATCGACTGCAACTTGGGGAGCAGGGCGACTTCGCAGCTGATACCGACGAACATCCGCGACGTGGAGATAGTCAAGGTTAAGGCGGACTTTGTCATGGTGGTGGAAAAGGACACGGTGCTGAACAACATACGCAAGTCAGGATTTATCCAGAAATACAACGCGATCCTGCTGACTGGTTCAGGCGAGCCCGACCGTGCAACGAGGATGATGGTCAAGACCCTCAACGAGGAGTGGAAGATGCCCGTTGTGGTGTTTGCCGACGCAGACCCGTGGGGCCTCGGTATTGCGTTGCGCTACAAAATAGGAAGCGAATCGCTATCCTATGATAGTGACAGATTGGTCGCTCCAAACGCAAAGGTGCTTGGCATGATGTTTTCAGATATTTACGAGTACAACATACCCGAAGTCGCAAGACTTGCAGCCACCGACGAGGACATAAACAGGGCGTCGGACATGAAGAAAAAGCCGTGGTTCCAGGACAAGCAATGGCAGAAGGAGCTTAACCTGTTCTTGCAGAAAAAGGAAAAGTGTGAGCTGGACGCGTTCTTCAAGCACGGCTTCAAGTACCTGGCAGAAGTCTATTTGCCAAGAAAACTACGCGAGGCAGGCGTCATCTAGGCAATCTTCTTTGAGCTCTCGAGATTCTCTCCAGTCGCTCTTGATCGACAACTCGCTCTTGATTTCCGTGAGGGCAAGCAGGCGCGCTAGGCAGATGCGGCTTGTGGCGAGCATCAGGGGCGTAGAGGCGGTGATTCCAGCCACTTGCAGCGCGGAAAAGCTGCACGAATTTGTGGAAAGTAAGCGCGGCTGGATAACCAAGATGGCGCAGCACTACAACAAAATTAAAGAGCGCTCTGGCCACGAAGACGGCGCCGTCTACTACCTTGGCGGCAAATACCACTATCACATCATAAAAGACAGGTGTCCGTCGGCCGTTGTCTCTGACGCGATAAAGACCATAACGTTCCACGTGACTGACAGGCGCAGCTACAAGAAGGAAATCGAGCAGTGGTATAAAGTTCAGACCGCGCGGATAATCTCCGAGCGTCTGCCGCAAGTAAGCGCAAGAACCGGCCTTGCATACAACAAAGTCTCGATAAAGAAGCAAAGGTCGAGGTGGGCTAGCTGCTCCAAAAAGCGCAACTTGAACTTTAACCTGTTCCTGGCCGCTGCGCCCGTCGAAGTCATCGACTATGTCATCGTGCACGAGCTTGCGCACACGGTCGAATTGAACCACTCCACGAGGTTCTGGAAGGTGGTGCAGGATCGCGACCCCGGATACAGGGAGCACAGGGCGTGGCTTGAGGACCGCTCGCCGGCGATAGGGATAGAAAGTTTATAGACAGTCGGCACCGCCCTTTTGTGGATGGATGTACAGGAACGCCTCGACCTCGTGCTGCGCGACCCGACCGAGGAGGTCATCACGCGTGGCGAGCTTGAAGGGCTTTTCAAGACCAAGTCGCGCCCGCGCCATTACATCGGCCTGGAGATATCCGGCGCCCTGCATCTTGGCAGCCTCATCCTGACAGGGTTTAAGATTAACGACTTTATCAAGGCAAGAATCGACTGCACCGTGTTCCTGGCTGACTGGCACACCTACATCAACGATAAGCTCGGAGGCGACTGGGACAAGATCCGCGAGATATCGCGGTACTACGCCGACGCGTTCCAGTTCTTTTGCCCCGGCGTCAACATTGTCACGGGCAGTGACTTGTACAAGAAAACGCCGGAATACTGGGAGAATTTCGTGCGCTTTGCCAAGCACATGACTCTTGCAAGGACTGTGCGCTCGCTCACGATAATGGGGAGGAAGGAGACGGAAGGCATGGACCTCGGGCAGTTGCTGTATCCGCCGATGCAGTCCGTAGACATCAAGGCGCTGGACCTTGACATCGTGCACTCGGGGATGGACCAGCGCAAGATCCACATGCTTGTACGAGAGGTGTTTCCCAAGATGGGCTGGAAGCCGCCGGTGTGCGTCCACCATCATTTGCTGCCCGGGCTCGCAGAGCCGGTCAAGCTGGGCCTTGACGAGAACGCCGACGAGGACGCCAAGATATCAAGCAAGATGAGCAAGACCAAGCCTGCTAGCGGCATACGGATACACGACGACGAGAAGGCAATCCGCGACAAGGTTTCAAAGGCGTTCTGCCCGGTAGGCATCAAAGAAGGCAACCCCGTGCTGGAGCTTGTGCGCCACGTTGTCTTCCATGAGTTTTCCGAGTTTGTGATAGAGCGACCCACCAAATACGGCGGTAACATGACGTACGCAAGCTACGCCGAAGTCGAGCGGGACTTTGTCGCAAAAAAAATCCACCCGATGGACCTAAAGAGCGCGGCTGCGACGTACGTCAACAGGATAATCGAGCCAGTCTACAAACATTTCAAGGGCAGAGAGCCCAAGCTGGCTTGAGCAGCCCCGACTTTCTCAAAAAATACAGTGACGCCGCCAAGTTCAACAGGAACATCATCATAGCCGGCTTCGCCGCGTTCCTGACAAGCACCTATGTCGCGCAGGCATCCTACGAAAGCACGGGAGACCTTGGGAATTCTGCGGTAGCCCTTGCGACCGAGTACGGCGTCTACATACCTGTGTTTGCTCTCCTGTTCTACCTAGACAACAGGGGCAAGTATGTCGATGAGAACGGCAAAAGGAACTCAAAAAAGATTGGCGACGACATCAAAAAGCTGCTTGCGAGTTTTTCCGTGGCAGAGGCGATATTTGCGGTCACCAGGTTTGGCCTGCACTACCAATTCCTGCAATTAGGCGCAGAAGCATACGAAGCGTCGATGGCAAGCTCGGTGGTCGCGTGGGCTGTGTTTTTCGTTGCGATAAACCTGATGGCCAAGCTGGTAAAGCTGTTCAGACACTAGCCTTGCGGACTTATTTGCTTTCTTGATGAACTTACGAATTCAACAAACTCCAGGTAGCTTATCGCCGCAGGTTCGCTTTTTGCCGATAATTACAGAAATAAACCGCTTGGTTGCTACCATCGACATGGAAAGGGCAGAGTTTGGTGGGTTGTCGGCGTGCAGAATCGTAAACGGCATGTGGCAGGTGGCCGGCGGCCATGGCAGGATAGACCCGAAAAAGGCGGTCGAGGAGATGATAAAGTATCACGAGGCAGGTTTTACCAGCTGGGACCTTGCAGACATTTACGGCCCGGCAGAAGAATTCATCGGCGACTTTAGGCGGCTGCTTGCGTCTCAAAAAGGCAAGGGCGAGCTCGCCAAGGTGCAGGCGTTTACAAAGTTCGTCCCAGAGCCAAAGAGCATGAGCAGGCAGTTTGTGGAGCGCAGCGTCGAGCTTTCGCGCCGCCGGATGGGCGTCGACTCCATTGACCTGATACAGTTTCACTGGTGGGACTATTACAACCCGGCGTGGCTCGACGCGCTTGTCCATCTGTCTGAACTCCGCGATAAGGGATTGATACGCAACGTCGGGCTCACCAACTTCGACACCGCCCATATGCATGACATGGCAGACGCGGGCATCAAGATAGCGTCAAACCAAGTGCAGTATTCAATAATCGACCAGAGGCCGGCGGTCAAGATGGCTGAATTTTGTAAGAAGAATGGAGTTGTGTTGTTTGCGTACGGCACTGTATGCGGCGGGCTGCTGTCAGAAAAGTACCTCAACAGGCCTGAGCCGGGGGACGCAGAGCTTGACACGCTGAGCCTTGGCAAGTACAAAAAGATGGTGGACGCCTGGGGCGGCTGGGAGCTTTTCCAGGAACTGCTTGCAACGCTCAAGGGCATAGCCGACAAGCACAAGGCCAGCGTCGCAAACGTGGCTGCGCGCTATGTGCTTGACAGGCCGTCGGTTGCAGGCGTGATAATAGGCGCTCGCCTTGGGCTGTCGGAGCACAGGCAGGACAACGCCCGCGTGTTTGGATTTTCGCTCGATAGCGCAGACATGGAAAAGATAGGCACAGTCACTTCCAGGTCCCGCGACCTTTACCAGCTGATAGGGGACTGCGGTGACGAGTACCGCTAGACGCCTGAAGGCCCGACATCATTTTGAAGTTAGTTAGCCAGAAATGAAAGAAAGACTGAAAGCAAGATCTCAAAAAGTAGAAGTACAATTCAAAATCGAATTAGACCGAGTAAAGGGTATCTCTCTGTGAGTTAGCCAAGCCGGACCTTTGGGCGAAGGTCATGTCTCTTGACAGGAACATCATGTGCGCCTATTTGCTGCACGGTGGGACGCTTGACCACTAGGAAATGCGATAGCAACAGATCAAATGCTCTGAACTAGAGCTTATATCACCGCTTGCTCAAGGAATCCTGCACCGTGATTCCTCCGGCTGTACGCGGGAACCTGTTCCCGGATTTCCGTTCCAGCATGGCAGGGCTGCTGTCACGGTGCAAACTATATTATCCAAATTACCTTCATGAGCTTGGGATTTGTATTTGCGATAAAGAACAAACTGTATGTTGCAGAAGCAAAAGCTTTCCAGTGACGCCACTTTAAGTATACTAATAGACAGAAGACCGCAATCGCGATGCCGTACACTTCTAGTATGGACTCGATAATCACTATTCAGCCAGCTTTAGCTCAGGAGCTTCTTTCCTATGTCTACTCTCATTACAGACAAATCAATTAAAACGATGACATCATGCTTTTATGGCAGTGGAAAGGATCGACCTCTATGTTGCCTTGTTCAGGACATAGGGGCATCCTCTTTCACTCCTAGTCATGTCCCTTAATCGAACAGTATCTATCTCTGCAAGGCTTAAGAATGTGTGGTTGCATCGCTATATGACCCCGTCTGGAGCCCATAAAATGTTCCGCAATTCACTACATAAAACTGGGGAGGAAAGGAGAATGGGAAAGGGAATGTATTGAAGATGAGGGAACCTTGCGGCTCGGGTTTATGGAAGCGAATCATCAGGATTGTTTAAACGGGAAGTGGGATTCCGTCTATCGAACCTTTCTACAGGGAAAGAACAAGAAAACTCCATCTGTAGCTACATCCTTTTTAAATCAAATAAAGAAATTCTACCAGTCAGATGAAGGCGTACTTTGGATTACATTCTATGGTAACGAAATGTGGTGGTGCTTTTCAAAACCGGAAATAACTCAACTCGGCGATAAATCAAAGATTCGGCCTGTCATAGGTAAATGGCATGATACAACAATTGATGAAAAGACCCCTTTAGTCACAGAAAGCTTGCGGGGTGATCTGCTCAAGACCCAAGGATTTAGGGGCACCATTTGCGATGTGAAAATCAAAGAATACGTAATCAACAAGATCAACGGAAAGGAACCAGAGGAGGTAAAGGCGACTGTCGAAGCAATGCGTGAGCTTGAAAGTAGGGTGGCTACCCTAATCACAAAGCTTCGCTGGCAAGATTTTGAAACGCTAATTGATCTCATTTTCAGAGAGGCAGGATACAATAGGACAAGCGATGTGGGCAAAACTCAGAAGACTTTCGACTTGGACTTGATTTCGCCTGTAACCGGTGAATGAATTATGGTACAGGTAAAATCACAATCGGACCTTGCCTCATATGAGGAAGACTGCAAGGAATTTGAAGCTATGAAGGGTTATGACAAGTTCTTTTATGTTGTTCACAGCCCTGATGAATCCCTGAAAACACTTCGGAATCGTGAAGGTCATATCAAAGTAATGTTGGCTGATAATCTCGCGCAAGTGGTTATTGATTCTGGGCTGGTTAGATGGTTGGTATCGAAACTTGGATAACCACCAAGATTGATCAAACGACTTGTTACAATGATAGGATCAAACGCTGACGTTACAGAACCGACAAAACTGTTTAAATATGTTCTATTAGGCCTACCTAATTAGGCCTACCTAATTGACCATGAACGCTCTCACATTTAACAACCACGACGTCGCGATGCCCCTTCTGCAGGAGCTTGTCGACGGCGTCTCACACCGGATAATAATGTCCACGATAGACGCCGCCAAGACTGCCGCGCAGCTGTCTTTAGAAAATTCCCTCCCGCTAAGCTCCACCTACAAAAAGATCAAGAAACTCCAGGAGGCGGGCATGCTGTCGGTGGAAAGGATAGAGCTTGACGGCAAGGGCAGGAAGGTCGTCTATTACAGGAGCAGGATAAAGTCGATGAAGTTCAACCTCTCCCGCGATCAAGTTCTGCTTCATATTGAGAAAAATGACTCGCGCGCTTCGCTTTCTGTAAAGTAGTTTCAAAAAAAGTGGGGACCTTAGTCCCTGTGGCCAAAGGCTGAAGTCCTGACCCGGGTGTATGCGACGGTGCCGGCCACCGCGAGCGCGGCCGCTATTGCTGCCACCGGGAACTCGGGCGTCACGACAGCTCTTGCGGTCTCCAGATCGGTCTTTATCTGCTCAACATGTGCCTCAACTTCTGATACGGGCCTGTCCTGGTCGATCATCTGGACTAGTTCGACTCTCATGTCTATCTCTATCTTCTCCATGAGCGGCCTGTCCTCCTCCGCGATGTCGGCCTCGATGAACTCATAGTTGTCAAGGTAGGCCTCTATCGCAAGTGCTCTGGCCTCCGGACCGTTGCCTGCCCGGTACTCTTCCAAGGCTTCGTCAAGGAGTTCGTGAATGTGGTCTATGTAGCCCCAGCCGTCGAGTTCTCCAGCACCTTCTACTTCAAGGGCAAACACTTCGTCGAGCTCGTGTATAATGCCGCCAAGCTGGATGTTTATTTGCGACGGCTCCGCGTTTGAAGAAACGGCCGAGTTCAGTTCTTCAAAGAACTCTGTCACCTCTTCGGCCTCGTGCGCGGTCATGTCGTCCTTGACTCCTTCAAACATCGCCTCTGCTCGGTGTATGAACGCGCTTGCGTCCTGGTACTCTATCATCTCGATTATCTGCCCTTTCTCAACAGCCTCGCTGTACTCCACCCCGGCCGTCTGGAGCAGGAGCACCATCACCATCGCGGCGAACACGGGGTCGCTGACCTCGCCTCCGACGACTGCAACAATCGCGTCATCCAGAAGTACGTTGATGTCTTCCACCGTACTTTCTACTTGCGATGCCGACATGGTGTCTATCTGGTTTGCAAGCGTTGTCATCGCGCTTTCGAGCTCTGCATCAAGCTCCAAGTCGGCGCTTGTCAGCTGCACCGTGATGAGCGAATACACTTCTTCAACAGGATGGCCTGCGTGTGCGAGTGCAAGCTCTATGTTGCCGGCGTTCTTGTTTGCGACCGCCATTTCAAGGTGCCCGCGTATGAACTCGATATTTGTAGCGAAGTCGGCGCTGCCTCCCGCCACGGCGCGTATTGCCTCGATTTCAACGAACGCGTGTTGGACAACTGTCCTCACTTCTGCAGGATCGGCCTTGTTTTGCACCAATGTCGCAATTGTTGCAAGATCTTCTTCCAATTCGCCCGCCGCGCCCGAGCCGACTTCCATCAGCGCGGCTTTGGCCGCTTTAAAGGTGTCAGTCGCTCTCTGCAGGAACAGGATTGTTTCATCATACTCTGTCTGGTCCACTATCTGTCCGTTTGCCACGGCGTCGGTGTACTCGATGTCGACAAGCGTTAGCATGTCCTTCATCGTGTTGAGCGCACCGGCTATGCCCGTCGACTCTTTGCCCTCGTAAGCGTCAAGAAGCGCGCTTATCTCTGCCGCCACTTCGTTCGCGTTTGCAAGGTCACCTGCGGCTGACGCTTCCATCAGCTCCTCAAGCTCGTGGGACAGGTCGGCCTCGTACTCGGTACCAATCTTTGCCGCGACATCTGGCTGGAGCGTGCGGTAGTACATGGTTCCTTCCTGGCTGAACTTTTGCGCGTTCAGCGTGTCCGCTGGGCTCTTTTCAAGCGCGCCGACAGCCTCTATGACTTCCTCCCTTACCTTTATGAGGAACTGCGCTTTCAGGCTGTCGAGTATGACCGGCGTCAGCTCCTGCACCCTGCTCGGGTTGGCCTGGAGTCCCGCCATCGCCTGCGAAGAAGCTGATGGGTTTTGGGTGTAGCCGAACTTGACAGTCATGACTGTGAACCACTGGCCGGCTTCCTGCACCTTTGACTGCCTGAGAACCTCCGAGGTCGCCTCGTCTAGGCTCTTTTCTATCTTCATGAAAGCTATTTTGTAGATGAGCTTGTCGATTACCTGCTTGTTCAAGACCACGTCTATCTTGGTATTGCTGTTGATAGCAGCGCGAATGTCGACAAAGGCCTGGTCTATTGCCTCGCCTGTTGCCTGGTCTACTTCAAACGCGACGCTTCGAAATACGCTTTCGTATTTTACCTGTGCCTGGTCAACCTTTGCAAGCGCCCCCGCTGCGTCCGTTTCAAAAGTCTTTTCAGCGTCCCCTACTGCGGTGTTTATCGAGCTCCAGGATTGACCCCTAGTCTCGCCCTGAGCAAACGCTGGCCTGGCGGCCATGGCTATCGATGCTATAGAGAAGACAAGAATAGCTGCCAGCAGGGTCCCGCTGGTGATCTTGGCTTTGTGCATAAACCCTCACGGTCCATGAATTGCTTATAAAGCTAAGATCCGATTTTCGCAGCCTAGAATGCAAAACGAATGGTTCATTGCTGACACAGATTCGTCAGCTACTGTATCAAGGTCAGTCTAAAGACGATATTCTGCGTTCATTAGACATTTCAAACGTACATTCTATCGCTATGCGCATAAGATCGCAGACGTTGATAGAATGTACCTACAAAGTCAGGTACCAAGAGGCATGTACTGACCGACCAGAAAGGAGTTCCATTGTCCGCCGTTATCACGGCTGCCAACACACATGACATGAAAGCAGCTGTGGAAACGCTGGACAGCATTGTAGTGAAGAGGCCACGTCCAAGGAAGTACAGGAGGCAGAACCTGTGCCTTGACAAGGGGTACGACTTTCCAGAGATAGCCCGGGAGGTTGTCAAAAGAAGGTACCTGCCGCACATCCGCCACAGAGGTGAGAAGAGAAAGAAGCGGCGATACAAAAGGAGGCGGTGGGTCGTAGAGCGGACCAATTCCTGGCATAACAGGTTTAGAAAATTGCTTGTCAGGTACGAGAAGAAATCGGAGAACTACCTGGGGCTGGTGCAGTTGGCCTGCTGCATCATTGTTTACAGGAGGTTAATTTTGGGATAGGCTCTTATTCGCGCTAAGTTCAAAGACATATGAGAATCTACTTAAGCGGTTACTTACGAATAAGCGCGATCCGCCAAGAGACGAATTGCGTAGGCTATATCCAATAGACAGGCGAGACATAGTACTTGTCGAAATTGTAGAGAAGGAGAAAAGCGGTTCGACATTAGTCAATCAAATGGAGAGATACTCGAAAGTTGGCAAATTGATAGTCGTTTTTCCAACAAATGTTAGCAAGATCGAATTCGCAGGCGGAACTTAGAAAGCCTAATACGCTGTAAGTACCAACATGAATCGTTTTATGATTAGTTAGTCAAAAGCGCTGTTGCAGTCATTTCTTCTAAGAAACAAGACAAGAAAGACATATCTTGAATCATTGCTGTCGTACGCGGCTTCTTCAAGAGCGAGTTATCAGTCTGCATTGAATCGATTTGAAGAATTTTGCGCATTTTTTTACGAGGGAAGAACTTCGGATAAAATCGTCACTGAACTTAAATCTATTCCCATAGAGCATAGGGATGATGCATATTTCGGAGTATTGCAAGGTTATGTAAACTGGCTCTTGAAACGCAATTTATCACATAAGACAGTAAACAATCACTTCAAGATAGTAAATCACTACTTCAACTTTCATGGAATTAGGGCTTTTCCGGCAGATTTGCGGCGGAATGTCAATAGACCAAAAGAAATCAAGGAAAAACTGCATCCCCTAACACTAGATGAGATTCACAGACTCTTTTCCTGTTCCACCCCAAAACGCAGGATGCTCTATCTCGTCTTGATTGGGAGCGGTATGCGCATTCGAGAATCTGTGTCTTTACGGAAGAAGGACTTTGATCTAGACTTTTCGAAAAGAATCAAGATAGACATTCCCGCCCAAAACACCAAGACCAAGGCCGCGCACACGACATTCGTTAGCAAGGAAGCATCAAAATCTCTTATTCCGTATCTAGATTCGCTTCAATCAGATGATCTTGTTTTTGCCACCAACGAAAATCCCTATCATGCTTCGATGACTGAGATCGAGGCATTTACAAGATGTCGAGACAGTGCAGGGCTGAGGGACAAGTACTCATCCGCAAATCGTCATCATATTACGCTTCATTCGTTCAGATCGTATTTCTTCACAAGAGCGAGACGAGTGCATGATACAGACATAGCGCATGCAATGGTGGGTCACACACCGTATCTTGATATGTATGACAGAAAGGACGATGTTCAGAAGTTAGAACTGTTCTTGAAAGTTGAGCCGAGTCTTGTAATAAAATTCCAGCGAGACACTACGGGCACGAATACGTCCTAATTGTCTGTAAGATCGTGCTTGGTCATTTCGACTAGCCCGGCTCAAATCCGGAAATCCAGATTTCGCCGGGTGTGAGATCGACGTTGCTTATTCTGAATATGGAAAACGGAATCTTGGCTAATCATGCAACAATGCAGTTGAAACTTATTATTCAGCATTAGTCTACCAAGTCTGGTACGAAAGCACGCATGAATCTCGACATATGTCGATTTTTAGATGCAATGATTTTGTATTATGCGCATTAAACGTATTTATTGACGCAGGGCAAATTACGCTTGCATGGTAGGCGAGGCGATTGCAAACTTTGACTCGTATGTTTACGTCGCAGTCGGTTTGTTCGTGGCCGGCCTGTTTGCAGTAATGGTTTATGAAAAGACAAGCTCAAGAGCCAAGCAGCCCCAGTCTGCAGAAGACAAGCGAGGCTCTGGACTGGCTGGTAAATGAAAAGTTTGCCCGGGAAGGTTTTGCCAGGCTAACTACGATACAGAAAAAGGCCCTCCCAGTAATTGCAAGGAAGGTCAACTGCCTGTTAGTAGCGCCCACCGGCTCTGGAAAGACAGAGGCGGCAGTAATGCCCGTTTTCACGGCGCTTGCGCAGGAGGGCAGAAACGGCATACGCGCGATTTACATCACGCCGCTTCGCGCGCTTAACAACGATGTGCTCAGAAGGATTGTGAGGTACGCAGAGTCTGAAGGGCTGAGGGTCGAGATACGCCACGGCGACACGACTGTCGCAGCAAGGAAGAGAATAGTTGACAACCCGCCCGACGTGCTGATAACCACGCCCGAGTCGCTTGGAGTGGTGCTTACAAACGACAAGATGCTTGCCGCGCTCAAGGGATTGCGCTACGTCATCGTCGACGAAGTGCACGAGCTTGTGCCGTCAGAGCGCGGGTCGCACCTGTCGATAAGCCTGGAGAGGCTGCAGGCAGTTTCAGGCCACGAGCTGACAAGGATAGGGCTCTCCGCAACCGTCGGCAACTTGGAAGAGGCCGCAAAGTTTGTGGCGGGTGCGGGCAGGCGGCATGCCGTGCTTGTAGACACTGCCGCCAGGGGCTACGACATTGAGGTGAAATACGTCAAGGGGTCGCTGAACAACGTGGCGCACTTCGTGGTCGAGTACATCAAGAAAAGCAAGGTGGAAGGCTCGGTGCTCCTGTTCACGAACACACGCGACGAGGCTGAGTACCTTGGAACCGTGCTGAACGACCAGTCGGAGATCAAAGTCGACATCCACCACGGCTCGCTGTCAAAGGAGATGCGCGAAGAAACAGAACATACATTGCGTGCAGGCGAGGCAGGCATAGTCGTGTGCACCAGCTCGCTAGAGCTGGGACTTGACATCGGCGCAGTCGACCTTGTCATCCACTACGGCTCGCCAAGGCAGGTCTCGAAACTGATGCAGAGGATAGGCCGGAGCCGCCACAAACAGCGCGAGTTTGCCAAGGGGCTGATAGTGACAAACAACCCCGACGACGAGATTGAGGCGCTTGCCATAATCAACCGCATGAAGCACGGGTCGATTGAAGAGCAAAAGATGCACGAAGGCGCGCTCGATGCTATGGCGCACCACCTGGTAGGGCTTGCGATGCAGACCCGCGACCCTGTCAGCGTCGACAGGGCGTATGAACTTGTCACCCGGGCGCACCCGTTCCGCAACGTGACGCTGTTTGACGTCGAAAGCTGCCTGGACATCCTTGCGGGGCACAACGTGATAAGATATGACAGGGACGCAAGGACGTATAGCCGCAAGATAAAGGCTTACAAGTATTATTTCGAGAATCTTTCGATGATACCGCACGTGCTAAAGTTCGAAGTCGTCGACTCGATAAGCAAGCGCAGGATAGGGACGCTTGACCAGCAGTTTGTCGGCGACTATGGCGAGCGGGGCAACGTCTTTGTTCTCAAGGGCTCGCAGTGGCGCGTCCTTGCAGTCGACGAGCGCAGGATGGTGGTAAATGTCGAGCCATTGCGCGGCGCGGCAATCAACATCCCCTACTGGGTGGGCGAAATGATACCGGTAGATTTCAAGACTGCAGAGCAAGTCGGCATAATCCGCGACCGGGCCGCAAAAGGCCACGTCACATTATCAACAACCATAATGGACGATACGAAAATCGCTCTTGGCGTCATACCGGACGCGAAAAACATCGTGGTAGAAAGTGTGTTGGCAAGGAATATGCTAGTCGTGCACGTCGCGTTCGGCTCCAAGGTGAATAACACGCTTGCATCCCTTCTGTCGACGATACTTTCGTCGCAGCTCGGCTACATGGTCGAGTCCAGGGCCGATGCCTACAGGATAATGCTCACCTCAAGCGCGAGGATGTCAAGGGGTAGGATCGAAGCAGCGTTGAACGATGTCTACGACCTCGAGCCGGTGATAATAGCCTCGCTTGCAGGCACGCACCAGATAAACTGGAGGGTGTGGATGGTGGCCAAGAGGTTTGGCATGATAGCAAGGGAGGCTGTATACGACAAGAAGATAGCGCGCATGATATACGACAGGTACGCCAAGACGCCCGTCAGTTCAGAGTCTATCCGCGAGCTTGCGCACGACAAGTACGACATGGCCCAGGCAGCAAAAGTGCTTACAAGGATAAAGGACGGCACGATAAAGCTCCACTGGCTTGAAGTGGAGAAATTCTCCGACCTTGCAAAGCCCATCATGGAGCATTCCGCAAAATCCGCGGCGGCGCCCCAGAGCATAGAAAAGGGAGTCATCGAACTTGTAAAAGAGAGGCTTGAGAAGACCAAGCACAGGCTTGTCTGCATAAGGTGCGGCAAGTGGGAGCGTGTCATGGAAACCAGAGAGGTGCCAGAGGTCATAACATGCCCGTCGTGCAGGTCAAAATTGATAACGGCGACGTTCTGGTCAGACTACGACCTGTCAAAAGTGATACAGCGCAGGCTTGCCGGCGGCAAGCTGAGCGACGAAGAGAACCACCGGTTTGAGCGCGCGTGGAAAGTGGCGTCACTTGTCAACAACTTTGGAAGGAAAGCTGTGATAGTCCTGGCAGGCCACGGCGTCGGCGCTGACACGGCAGCGAGGATACTGCGCAACTACATCGACGACGAGCAGTTGTACCGCAGCATTTACGAGGCCGAGAGGCAGTACGTCATTACGCGGGGCTTTTGGAACGACTAGGATTGCGCTCAGCCCAAGTGCGCGATTGAGGAGTAAGAGCGCAGGGTAAGCTCGGGTTTGTTCTCTCTGCCCGCGCCCGCGGTCGCGCCGATGACCCGTATCCTGTCGCCGACGCTCAGCTTGCCCACCTGCGAGCTCTGGACGCGCCACCCAACTAGGCGTATCTCGCCTGTGTCGTCTCCCAGAAGCGTCGATGACACCGGCACCATCTCGCCTGTCTTCGTGCTCACATCAGCGCTTTCGGGAGCCTGAAGCACTATTGCCTCGACTACCACCGGCGTTGGTTCGCTTGTTGCAACGATGTCCTTTATCTTGGTCTCGAATTTTTCGAGTTTGGGAAAAGACGGGTCATCGTCGATTACGCGGACGTACGAGTCTTCCTTTGAAAGCGTAATTGCGTTCCCGAATACCCTCGACGGAATGCACTCGACCATCATGCCCGGCGAAAGCGTGCCGGAAGGTGCAAGCGAGCTGTCCACCGTCAGCGTCAATGACCGCCCGCCCCTGTCTACTGCAAGGCACACGAAACGGCCTCTGCCGGTCTCCTCGCCCACCGATATTATGCGGAGCGGCATCACTTCGACATCTTCCTGCGAGCCGGCAAACTCTAATATTGTCCCCTCGTCGCCGTGCAGCTCAAAGTCGCCGTTGCCATACTGCGGGTTGCCCTGCTTTACCCGCACGCCGATGAGGCGCACCCTTGTCCCCGTCCTGAAAACCTTTGGTATCCGCGTCTCGTCGACGTTCCATATCACGGCCCTGAGCGTCCGGGTGCCTGCCTCGCTTGACACCTGCATCTGGAGCGACTTGCTGGGTTCACCACGCTGGTTCACGAATTCGCTTATGCGAGGGTTTGCATTAACGAACCCCGAGATAACGGCGCTGTCCTGGGTATCCTTCACGTCGTCTATTGTGATCGTCATAGAGTCGATGCCGGGGATGTCCTTTTCGTCCTGCAGCACCTCGAGCGCACTGTAGCTTCCCAGGTTGATTATGGGCTTGCCGTCAAGCCCCGCCCTGACGTACCCTTTGATTATCTTTACAAGGTCGCCGGCCTGAAGACCCATCTCGTCCGGAGCGCCGACCTGCTTATCCCAAAGTTTCACGCGCACCTTTGCGTCCTTGTCAAACACGACTATTGTGCGGGTGGAAGACTGCTCGTTGCTGTCTTTTTTGGTAAAGTTGTGGACGGGGTAGATGTTCATTATCCTGCCCGTAACGGTGATTTCCTTGGCGCCCACGTACAGGTCCTTCAATCCAGACTGCGGCTTTGGCGCGCTGTCAAAGGATATGCCAAGGTCCGCGGCTACAAGGAATAGCGCGCCCTGGTCGGTCAAATAGCCGGCTCCCACCTTGCGTTTTTTCTCGTCCACTAGGTCGCGGACCTGTTCGGCAGTAAGGTCGGGCTTTTTCTTCAGCAGCACGTTGACCATGTCCATAAAGCTGAGCGACAAGTGCAGTCCCCTAATCTCAATGAGAGAACTTGCTAATATATCTTGAGAGCGAATATTAGCCGGCTTTGACACCGTAACAAAGGTGGAGACTTGCATCATCGTTTCTGACCTGCACATGAACTACGGGCATGTGGCCGCAGTCGATGGCGTGTCGTTTGACGTGGACTACGGCAAGGTCTTTGGATTTCTGGGCCCAAACGGCGCCGGCAAGACTACGACCATCAAAGTATTGACGACGCTCGTGCATCCAACATCTGGCAACGTCAGCATATTTGGCAAGGACGTCGTAAAGAATGCAAGGGAGATAAAGAAGCGCATTGGAGTCGTCCTGCAGGAGCCGAGTTTTGAGGGCAACCTGACGGTAGAGAAGGCGCTTGACCTGTACGGCATAATGTGGGGAGTTGCAGGCGAGCGCAGGCGCGACAGGGCGCGGGAGCTTTTCGACAGGTTTGACCTTGCGGAACTTAGAAGTAAGAAGAACGACGAACTCTCGATAGGGCAGAGGAGGCGCGTGCAGGTCGCCCGAGAGTTCATGCACGACATGGATCTGCTATTCCTAGACGAGCCGACGGTAGGACTTGACCCTGCCGCAAGGAGGACCCTGCTTGATTACGTGAAAAAGCACGTGCACGGCGGCCTTACGGTGTTTTTCACGACGCATATCATGGAAGAGGTGGAATACCTGTGCGACGAGATGGCAATCATCAACAAGGGCAAGATAATGGCCATCGACACCCCGGCAGGGCTGAAGCAAAAGTACGGCGGCGTGAAAGCAGTCGAGATAAAGCTGCGTGGGGCAAAGGCGAAGTCAGTGATGGAAATAGTAAAGCCGCTTGCTGAAGGCTCTGCCATCGAAATCCCGGCAGAAGACACGATAAGGGTAAGCTCAGCGGAGGCCCAGGACATGCTGGTGAAGATGATACAGGCGCTTGCGAAAAACTCGGTCCAGATAGAGAGCGTGTCTGTCAACTCGCCCACCCTTGAGGAAGTTTTCCTGACGGTCGTTAACGGCGGAAGTTAGATCCTCATGCGCAAAAGCGAGAACGTCGCAAGCATGAAAGTCCCGGCCGTAAGGGCGGTTATCACCCCTACCTCGACGTTTGTAAAGAACGTTATCTGGTTGAATATGCCGGCGCGTGTAATGTCGACAATGTAAGTCAGCGGGTTTGCGTAAAACGCCGCGCCAAGGGGCCCCGGCACACCTTCTGCAGGGTAGAATGCAGAACTGACAAACGAAAAGAATAGGAATACGCTGTTCACGATGACGTTAAAGCCCTCGCTGCTCTTCAATCGTGTAGATATGATGACTGCGATGGAGCCAAAGAATATCGCGCCGACTATCAAGGCGTACAGAACGTAAAGCGAGCCTATTATCGTCGGCTGTGCATTGCCCACCAAGGTGGGCGAGCCGGCGAGCAGTATGAGGCCGGCGCTTGCAAGCCCCATCAGCATTACCGTGAGGATGTTGCCGATGATGTACTCCATTCTTGCGAAAGGCATCACGAGTATCTGCCTGAGCATGCCGTTCTTCTTGTCGTTCCAGATGATGCTCCCGGCGGCGGTGCTCGAGTTCATCATGTTAAAGCCTATCATGCCGGCTGCAAGGTACGCGGGATACGAAACTGCGGCAGTGCCTATCGTGACACCTCCCTCGCCTATCAGCGCCGAATACGCATAGCCGGCGACAAAGATGTAGATTATCGGGAAGACAATCTGCCATATCAGGAACACCTTGTCGATGGACGCTACAAGGTTCCTGTAAAGCAGCATCGTAACGGCGTTCAAGTACGCTGGCAGATGACCAGTTTTGGTATATTAACCATCATCGCACGTTAACCATCATCGCACGTGCACGATTTAAATAACTAGCAAGCGGCAAACTGTCATCATGATGGCAGAAGACATGGCCGAGAAAAAGTTGCGCGGCTCAGGCGGTTTTGCTATTGCGAGGGTTACAGACGACGAGCAAAAGATGGCTAACCTGGGCGGGCCTGAACTCTTCCTTGCCGGCATTGGCAGGCTCGACGAGGACAGGTTCACCAAGTATTTCTGCAACAGGTGCGAAAAAGAGTTCGAAGGGGCGCCTGGGCTCAAGTTCGAGAATCCGAACGAAGACCTGGGTGAGGGGGTTACTCTTGTCGAAAAGGGCGAATACAAGTGTAAGGCCTGCAGTGCGACGATAGCGCAGTACCGCAAGTTTGACGCGCCGGCGCAGGAGCAAAAGCAGGCTCCGGCAAAAGCCGAGCCCAGACCCGCAGCAGAAAAGCAGACAGACGCGCCCGCGGCAACTACTGACGACGGCTTTGTAGCAATTGATCAGTTGATTGGAATGGCTGCATACGACAGCGACGCGATGCTTGTAGGCAAGGTGCAAAAAGTGGGGTTGCATAGATCCGGCGGGAGCGCCCAGATATCGGTCAGGATAGCCTCCGACTCGGGCCACAAGGAAGTCGATTGGAACGGCATCTCCAAGATAGGCGACATCATACTCCTGAGTTCTACAGGCAAGACAGCAGCTGCCAGGTGCGCGTCCTGCGGCCACCAGAACGAAGCAGAGGCGCTGTTCTGCGAAGAATGCGGTAGCAAGCTGCACTAGTTCAGGATTATCCTGGCGTCGACCACCCTGGCGCCCTTGCCTTCTTCAAGCACAAGGAGCGGGTTGATGTCAAACTCCTTTATCTCCGGAAAGTCCACGACCAGTTGCGACAGGCGCTGCAGCGAGTCCGCTATCGCTTTCAGGTCGGACGGCTTTTCGCCCCTGACGCCTTTTAGCAGTTTTATGGTCTTTATCGACTCGACCATCTTGGCGGCTTCCCGCTCGTCTATGGGGGCTACGCGGAACACCACGTCCTTGAGAACTTCGACATAGATGCCCCCAAGCCCGAACATTATAACGGGCCCAAAGGTAGGGTCCTGGCTTGCGCCAAGTATCGTCTCTTTTGCGGACTTGACCATCTCTTGGACAAGCACGCCCTTTATCTTGGCGTCGGCCTTGTACTTTTTCGCGCTCTCTATTATTGCCCGAAACGCCGCTTTCAGTTCGTCATCGCCCTTTATCCCCACGCGCACGCCGCCGGCGTCAGATTTGTGGATGATGTCCGCCGATGCTATCTTCAGGACCACAGGATATCCGATTTCATTTGCCGCCTTGACGCACTCTTCCTCCGTTACGCCAAGAATGCTCTTTGGAGTGGGAAAGCCGTACGCCTTCAGGACTTCATAGCCCTCTTCTTCAAGCAGGTTGTTTCTGCCCTGCTTTTTCACTCCTTCAAATATCAACCTGACCTTTGCAGCGTCCTTTGAGAACTGGAGCGTTCCGGCCCTTGTCCTTGCGCCTTCAACCCACGCCTTGAACTCGTACATGGCCTTTAACGTCCTTATTGCAGGCTCTGAATAAAGGTAATAAGGCACGCCGCCTTCGGACATTATGGCTCTGTTCTCCACGCCTTCGGCAAGGCCCATGAGCGACGCAAGCAAGGTCTTGTTCGGGAACTGCGTAGACATTTTCACGAGCACGTGCGCAAGGTCGTCGTAGTTCAAAGTCGCCGACGGAGTGCACATCGTGACGACAGAGCCGACGGCAGGGTGCGCAAGCACCTGCACCAGGACCTGCTCGAACCTGTTAAAGTCGGCGTCGCCGACGATGTCCACGGGGTTTCTCGGCGAGCCGTATGCTGGTATCACCTTTGCTATCGAGTCGCGTATCGACGAGATGTCGGCCATCTTTAACCCGTACTTTGAGCAGGCATCAGTCGAGATGATGGCAGGCCCGCCGGCGTTTGACACTATCACCACGCCGCCTTCAGGCAGCGGCTGCTTTGAAAATGCTGTGGCAAGGTCAAAAAGCTCGCCCATAGTGTCCACCCTGATGACTCCGCACTGCGCAAACGCGGCCTCATAGTTTGCATCAGAGCCACCAAGTGCCCCCGTGTGCGAGGCCGCTGCCCTGGCCCCTTCTACACTCCTGCCCGCTTTCAAAACGATGACCGGCTTGCGCTTTTCCGTCGTTATGCGCTTTGCTACGTCCATGAAGCGCCGCGCGTTGCGAATGTCTTCAAGGTACATGACGATTACCCGCGTGTCATCGTCCTCGGCAAGGAGCTCGAGCACGTCGCTTTCGTCCATGTCCACCTTATTGCCCATGCTGATGACCTTCGAAAAGCCGATGTTCTGAGCTTCTGCATCCTCCACAGTGGCCGCACAGATGGCGCCGCTCTGAGATACGAGCGCGACGTTGCCGTACTTGGGCGTTATCTTTAGAAACGTCGAGTTCATGATGTTTTCTTTTGAAAAGCTCATGATGCCAAGGCAGTTTGGGCCGATGACCCTGATGCCGTATTTTTTGGAAATCTCGCCGACCTCCTTTTCCAGCCTGGCGCCTGCTTCGTCCACCTCCTTAAAGCCCGCAGATACGATGATAGCTCCCTTGATGCCCTTCTTGCCAACCTCTTCCATGACTGCTGGCGTGAACCTGCTTGGCGCGGCGACTACTGCGAGGTCGATGCTTTCCGGCACGTCAAGCACGCTCTTGAAAGCCTGAAGCCCGCCCACCGAGGGGTTTGACGGGGTGATGGGGAATATCTTGCCCTTGAAGTGCTTGGCGATGTTGCTGAAGATGGTCTTGCCTATGCCGGGCTTTTCAGAAGCCCCGATGACTGCTATGGACCTGGGCGAAAAGAAGATCGAGTTGGACATGAGAATGAAAAAAGCTTGGGTGTTTATAAATAGCTCATTGCCTGAGACAGGAGACTCGTTGCCGGTGCAACTGCGAGATGATCTATTATGCCCCGGACAGTTCAGTGAATGATACCAGAAGTGGTTGCATAATGGCTAAATAACATCATTGTGTAGTGCATCAGAGCCATGATCGAGCTCGCAATTTTTGCTGTACTGTTATTCTTGGTCGCGATGGTCGATATTCTGCCATTTGAAGGGTCAACACTCACTCTATTGATAATAGCGGCGATAGCTATCGTCGCGCTCGCTATCTTCCGATTCCTAATACCGCTCATAATAGCGGTCGTGATAGCTGTTGTGTTGATGATCCTGCTATTTGGCGGAATACCTGTTCCCTAACGCATCCTTCACAAAAGTACATCGGCTTGGGATGAATTCTTATTGGCCCGCGTGCAGACGTATGCTATGTCGGGCATACTTTTCCTCGTCGTGATACCGGCGGTGCTTGCGTTCATCTTTGCGGTGTTCGTGGCGTACTATGCGTTTGCCGACGTGGAGGAACGCCTTGATTATTACTACGGCTTCCCCGACCGTGTAAGGCTAGGCGTGCCCGGAGGTTGAAAGCAACCTTTATTTCCGCTAGCCAAAGTGTTACCGGCTGTTGATAGACTCCCTCGTCGACGCCGGAATGGATAACCTAGTATCAGACCTGCAGACATTGATCAGGCAGCCAAGCGTCTCTGCGAAGAAAACAGGGCTGGTCGAGTGCGCAAACCTGGTGGCCTCGATGATGCAGAGGTCCGGTATCAATTCAGGAGTTTTGTATCTTGACGACCAGAGCATACCACCAATCGTGTACGGCGAGGTGAGGTCAAAGGTAAACCCGAGCAGGACGCTTTTGTTTTACAACCACTATGACGTGCAGCCGGAAGACCCTGTCGAGCTGTGGGATGACGACCCGTTCTCCGGCAAGGTCGAAAACAACAAGGTCTATGGTCGGGGCTCAGCAGACGACAAGGGCGAGCTGATAACCAGGATAAAGGCAGTAGAGTATTGCCTGAAGGCGACAGGCGACGTGCCGTGCAACGTCAAGTTCATGGTCGAAGGCGAGGAGGAGATCGGGAGTATCCACGTCGAGCAGTACCTTGAAAAGTACAAAGAGAAGCTTGCGTGCGACGGCGTCATATGGGAGTTTGGCTACATCGACGCAAAGGAGAGGCCGGTGATATCCTTGGGGATGAAGGGCCTGCTCTACGTCGAATTATTGGCTGCTGGCCCTGTGAGGGACGCCCATTCGAGCCTTGCGGTCCTAATCGAAAACCCGGCGTGGCGCCTCGTCCAGGCGCTTGCCACGATGCGTGACAGTAAAGGCAGGGTGTTGATAAAGGATTGGTACAAGGAAGCCAGGCCGTTTGCAAAGCAGGAGCTTGCGGCTATTGCAAGGGAGCCCTTTGACGTGCAGGAGTTCAAGCAGGAGTACGGCGTCAAGAGGTTCGTGAACAACGCCACTGGAACCGACGTGAAGAAGGCCCTTGTAGGCATGCCTACTTGCAATATCGCCGGCTTTGACTCTGGCTACATCGGCGAAGGCGCAAAGACTGTGCTGCCAGCAAAGGCGAGGGTCAAGATAGACTTTCGCCTGGTCCCGGGCATGGTGCCAGAAAAACAACTGGCGCGCCTGAAAAAACACCTGAAAGACAGGGGCTTTTCTGACATTGAGGTGAAATTCATCCATGGTGAGGAGGCCGCAAGGACGCCGCTTTCGGACCCGTTCGTAAAAGTAGTCGAGGAAGCGGCAAAAGAATCCTTCGGCAACTATGTTTTGAGCGTGTCTGCGGCAGGCACGGGCCCCATGTACTCTTTTGTCAAGGTGCTGCAGGCGCCTTGCATCTCCATCGGCAGCACGTACCTGTTTGCCAGGATTCATTCGCCAAACGAGTTTGCCCGCATTGAATTCCTGAACAGGTGCACCAAGTGCATGGCAAGAATACTAGAGAAGTTTGCTGCATAGGCCACTTACCTACACTAGATTAATAACGGATGACCGCAAATATCGGCCATTGAAACGCGGCTATTACATCCTGATAGCGGGTGCCGTGATTTTTGCACTAGGCATCGCGCTTACATTAGTTTGGGCACTTCCCATAGCTGAGCAGCTACAGAGGGACACCAGGATCCTTCAAGGTTTTCCGCTTGTGACCGGCCAGTCGACCACTATTCAGTTTGAAGTCACCGACACGGCAAAGCCGCTGTCAATTGTCATTTCAGCAGGTAACCCCATCGCCATGAGCGCGGTGTTAGTCGACCCGGACGGCAGGGAGATCATGAATAGAGAGTTCAATGAGACATTTGCCGAGGGCGCCAGGCCCGCCGCCACCGGCACCTATGAGCTTACCATAACAAACGAGAGCAGCACTGACACGACGGTCGACGTCGTGTTTGGCCACATACCAGGTGTGGGCGAGGACACGGTTGACGTAGGCGCATTTAGTGGCGTAATCACCGGCGCGTCAATAATCATAATAGGCGTTATGGCTATGGTCGGGGGCATAGTCGTAACAGTGCTAGACAGGCACAAAAAATAGCTACGTGTCAAGCCCGAGCACGCCGGCGTTGCCCCAGTTTTCCTTTGAAACTTCGTAGATGAGTATCCTGACGGCGTCCTCCTTTGTCACAAGTATGCGCGCAGATTCCCTTGTCAGGACCTTCACCAGCTCGCGTTTTTGTTCGACTGTCCTGCCCTGGCTCATCGTCACCTGTATGACTGGCATGCACTGTTATGCAAAAGGCAGGTATTTCAGGCAAGCTCTTTCATTTTTTCCTCGGCTGGCACGGCTGTTGCCCACACCGTCTCAAAGATATCCTGTTGGTGCGACACGACTTCTGGAACGTTGCTGTAGACAAGTTTCTCAAGTGAACCCTGCCCACGGATGCCGGCCACAAACTCGCCTTCGCTCACCGCGAAACTGCCCCGCACGCCGCCAAGGTGGCGCAGCTCGGCATACTGCATCAGCTCTTTGCAGTGCCGCATGTTGCCGGTGGTTATCTCCGTGATATGCCGTATCTTGACGCCACGCTTTTTCGCGTCGGCGTAGCCCTTCTTTACGGCGTCGCTCATCGAAAACGCGGGAATGGACGAGTCAACGCAGGCGCACCAGCTGTTCCTTATGTTTGACTGGAATATCGCTATCTTGGCGGTTATTCCGTCGCCGGAAATGATCAGGGTCTCGGTCACAAGTGCGCGACGGCTATTTCCGATGTAAACCTACCGATCAGCTGCTGAAAATGCCCTCTCAATATAAAATACTATATAGGGTTCCTGCATTATCATAACCGATGGCAGGCATACTCGTAGGAGAACTAATGAGGCAGGCACCACAAGTCGAAGTGGGCACAATAATTGGCATCGTCTTCACCGTGATAATCCTCGGCATCGTCGGGCTTGTCGTGTACAGGCGCATCTCGGAGGCAAGGGGTTACAAGAGGCCGTCGTTTGGCCGCAGCAGGGTGACCCCCGAGGGCGAGCCGCTCGAAAGCCCGGGATCTTTTGGTGGGCCCGGCGGCGTGATACCTAGGCGAATTACGCGCATCATTATACCGGCGATCATCGGGTTCATAGTGCTCGTCGTTGTCGTCACGTCGAGCATCAAGTTAGTGGAGGCAGGATACAGGGGCGTGCTCTTGGAATTTGGCGCTGTAGACACAAACGTGTCTCTTAGAGAAGGGCTGCACTTTGTCACGCCGTTCAAAGACAACGTGATACAGATGGAGGTTAGGACGCAAAAAACCATTGAAAACGCGGCATCGGCGTCCAAGGACCTGCAGGACGTATCAACGCAGGTGGCGCTCAACTACCACATCAATCCCGACGCGGCGCAGATATTGTACCAGCAGCTTGGCTTTGGCTATTCCGAAAGAGTAATCAGCCCTGCAATACAGGAATCGGTCAAGCAGGTGACTGCAAGGTTCAACGCGGAAGAGCTCATCACGAGAAGGGAGACGGTCAAGACCGAGATAGAAGAACAGATCAAGGCGAGGTTGGCAGTCTACAACGTCGTGTCCGAGGCTGTATCTATAACCGAGTTCAAGTTCTCGGATCAGTTCACCAGGGCAGTAGAATCTAAGGTGGAGGCCGAGCAGAGGGCGCTTCAGGCGACGAACGATCTTCGCAGGATAGAGATTGAAGCGCAGCAGGCAGAGGCAGAGGCCATAGGCCAGCAAAAGGCCAACATCGCAAGGGCTGAAGGCCTAAGGCAGGCAAACATACTGGAGGCAGAGGGCGAGGCCCAGGCGATACAGATAATCGACCAGCGGCTCAGGGATAGCCCAAGCTACCTAGAGTGGCTCAAGGCCCAGAAGTGGGACGGCAGGCTACCGCTCGTGGTTGGAGAGGGAGGAACGCCGTTCATCTCCATACCGACAGAAGATCGGCAGGAACAGTAATCCTCCTTTCTCTTTTTTTGGAAAGGTGAAGGGGTTGGGATTCGAACCCATTACCGCCTGCGTGTAAGAAGAAGTCTAAAATCACGATTGATTCATTCTTGTAAAATCTGCCAATTTTTACGGCTAGAGCGATTCAGCGAATACTACTAGTACGTTGTCTTGTTTGTTAAACCGAGCGTATCTGTTTATGGTACCGCAGTTTCCACATTTGTAACACGGCCACCTACGCATACCACCCTTCTCGTTAAATAACTGAATTTGACTATCTGTGGTGATTGTGAACTTGACGCTGCACTTTTCACATTGACCTTCGTATTCGGTCATTGACTCATTCTCTCAGAAGTACTAAATGAGGCTAACGGGCAAAAAGGTGAAATGAAGTTGGTACCATTATGCTCCCCCATGTCGGCAAAGCCGCCCACACAACCCACGTGATTAAATTAGTAAATCGTATGGCCCCATGCTTCGCTTGTCATCTTGATAAATATGTTTGAGTGCATACATACACGCTCTTAGACACACTGGCAACCGTGGCACGATCCCTCTCTGCAAGAATCGAGCGTCAAAACACCCTGATAAGTTTCAAATTACGTACAGAATCCACGTTCAGGTTGGCCTAGGTGTTTCTTATAGGCAATACATATGAGCAGAGATGTCTTATGCCGTGTTGCAGCGCCTTAGCCCACTGTACAATGTCTAGATAGGTAAAGCAAGAAAGTAGGTTATGCAAATTTATAGACAAGTACCGCCTTATTGCGTGCATAAGTTGGGCAACTCTAAAGCGATAAAAATTGATTTTTACATACCAACAAGAACCAAAAGCGGCGAAGACATAGACCCCAAGAGGGTTGACAAGATTATAGATCAGATTTGGCCCAAGTACCAAGGCGCTACAAAAGTGAGGGGCACTGGCTATTTCCGTTCAAAGTCAGGCGAAGATGAAATTACAGATAGTTATGTGCTGTCAATAATTACAGAACATGATAAAACAACCAATCTTCACTTACAGCATTTTAAACAAAAGATAAGAGAAGAATTGCATCAAGAGGCGGTGCTAATAACTTGGCATTATGTAGAAGAAGTTTGCTGAATTAGCGGCCGTAGCTTTTCGCCCGCCGTGCATAATTTCGTAGGTTGTAAATTGCAGGTCAGCTATAACACTTATTTATCATGAACTTGTAATTCTCAATGTGTCGTCTAAAAAGGCCAACAAATCTAAAGAGAATGACATTCTACGCAAATACTATAACGAATTTGACGATGACACGGTAGAATCATTGAAGCGGTACTACAACGTCGAAGATTCAGCCAACACCGATTTAATGAACTACATTAAAAGACGTCGCGCGACGTCACCGGCAGATTAATGATAATTGCATTTGAAAGTATCCCGCTTGTCATGACATTAAGAAGCGGCTACGGCCTCAATTGAACATGAGCAATGCATATGCTATTTAATTATACAACATCTGTGCTTATGCGCTATGCGGTATTTCGACGTGCATAAAGTCATTCGAAGCCATAACCTTGCGCGCGGGGTCTTTTACCCACAAGCGGGCACGAGTTAAGCTATTCTTCAGACCGTATTTGTGCAATGAGTATTTGCTATTGAAAATATCATACAGAAACGTTTTTGCATCATCTCATCGGCTATTCGGTGCATCTCGCTCTTGTGCAGCTTTAGGTCTTTCAAAGAGCCAAAAAGGCGCCCACAAATACCACAGCTACATGATCTACCAGCCATGAACTAAACCTCGGCACAATTCAGTCAAAGGGCAGTGTTGCAAATTATGTCAATTCAGAGCAGTATATTGTGTAAAAAAACATTATGATGTAGTAAAGACATACTATAATGTATCAATACCCGGCGCGCCGCTAGCGGTCGATGCGAACTACAGAATCTTTAATAGCATTATCTAAGCAGTTCTGCACGAACTTTGACAAACATTGACAATTTCTGTGCTCGCATGTTAACCCTAGACAAGGGCATAAGGTTTGTTGGCGTAGCAAACAAAGAAGCCAAGATGATTGGTAGTGCCTACCGAGAGGGCTTGAGACCATTATTGAACCCTAGTGAGACTGAAATGTCAATTTTGCAGTCTATAATTAGAATGGGCACTCGCGAAACACTCGAAAAAAAGCTGGGTGAAACTGTCTATGCGTTTGCGATGTACAAGAAAGTCAAGAGGGTGGCGGTACCACTAAGAAGGTCGTCTAAAATTACTCACATTCTCATGGCGTCTTTTGACATAAACGTAGACCACGAGCCGATTATTCTTACGAAGATATTGCCAGAATTAGAACAGCTTGCTATGTAGTATAAGGCAACAGTGCTTGATTGCAGGGAACTTTGTTAAGGCAAAGTTTCTCGCATCACTGTGCCTTGCTCATGTTCAAAGATTGGTGCAGCTCGCCTTTCTGACAAAGGCGGTATTTACCTGATAGCGCGCAGAGGCGGACATGCTTGCTACAGGTAACAGGTGCAGATTAATTGGCTGGCCGTGTTATGGAGCGTAAGCCACGCATATGGTATTTAATTACAGAACGCATATGAAATAAGTGGGCGGCGGGTGATTTGAACACCCGACCACCGCTGTGTAAGAGCGGTATCATAACCGAGCTAGACCAGCCGCCCGATGATTGCAAATTCGTATGGCCTTATAAATTGCAAACGATAGCAGCTCTTTACTACGTATGTGCCGGCAAATAATGGTTGGGCAAGGCTCGTAACCATACAAGCTTTATTGACCGCATGCGTTTTAGTAATACGATGTTAGCCGCTCTTGATACAAACACAGCGCATGCTGCAGACATACAAACCGTACACGAGACGGATGCGAAACGTACACAGAACGCATGCAAAAAAAGCAATGACGAGCGAAGCTGAGCACAAAAAAACATGACCACCTGCGTGCAAGACAGGTATCCTACCAGTCTAGACAACCCCTCCGGCGATTGCCGGACAGTTCGGCTGGACGGTATCAATAGTATTTGTGAATCTGAAATTAGGATTATATACGGCGGACGAAAATCATGCTTGAGATGTTTTCCAGCTCGACTGGGAAGGGTTCCCTGCGCGCGGTTTTTGCATTCGTATTTTTTGCAACAATGATGCTGGCTATCCCGGCGCTTCCGGGCGCGTCTGCCCACGGAGGCCACCAGCCACCTGCTGCAGACTTTGGTGGCAAAAAGGCCAGCATATTTTTGAGCGTCAACCCGCCCGTGGTGACAAGCGCAAACGAGCCGGTGTTCATCAGCGCGAGGTTCTTTGACGAAAACACCAACGAGAATTTCAAAGAAGTAACGTACAGGATCTTTTTCAAGAAGGACGGCCAGGAGATACCCATCCAGACTGAAGGCGGCGACGCCTTTGGGGGTCAGGGTCTGTTCTACGACCCGGAAGGCGACCTCATGATAAAAATAATGCCCAAGGATACCGCGGTTGCAACTGCAAAGGGTATATCTGAGATCCAGTACGGCGGCATTTGGAACTACGGGCAGCCGGTAGTTGTCGAGGGTCCTATATTCAACAAGCCGGGGCTCTACAACCTGTTTGTGGAAATACACACCGTGGGGACGACAAGGACGCAGGTCGAGCCAATAATCTCATACGACGTGTGGGTGACTCCCGGCAGGGAAGAGACATTATTCGTGACAGACACGATGCAGGAAATAATAGTGCGCAACTATTACGGCGCAATCGACTCGTCAAGCTACGACGAGTCCACAAAGACCATACACTTTTCCATGCCATTTGACTGGCGGTCCGATTTAGCAAGCAGGATAGGCATGCTGCACACCGAAGTGTTCATACCAAAAGAGCTGTCCGACTTTGACCGCGAATCACTAAAGGGTACCGTCAACGGCTTTGGCGTCCCCGTGTTCGTGGACAACTATGGAGAGGAAGAAACAGTAGTCCATTTCACGATATCAAGAAAGAACCTTGAAGACCTTGCGGGAAAGATAAGGGCAGAGAACAGGTCGCCCGGCGAGGCGATGTTCGCGCTGAGCCCGCCCGACCCGGAAGGCGAGATAGGCGTGATGCAGTTTGAAGCAGAATCTGCCAGCTACTCTGTCAGCCTCACGATACCTGAATCGATATTCCCCGAGCAGCCGGCGCCATTTGGCGTCAGGATAAGCGACAGACAGGGCAACCCCATGTCTGCTGCAACCTATGAACTAGTCATAGAGGATAGCAACGGCAGCGTGTTGTTAAGGAGCGGCGGCGCGACGACGCCGGAGGGCCTGTCGTCGCAGGACGTGACCTTTGATGCGCAGGGCTCGTTTACAGTCAGAGTGGAAAAGATAAACTCTTCCAACGAGTCGGTCCAGTCGAGCATACAGGTGGTGCCCGAGTTCCCGGTCGCAGCCCTTGCCGCGTCGCTTGGCATCGCCGGCGCAGTAGCTTACGGCAGGTTCCGTGGGCTGTTCAGCAGGGCCTAGGCAAAGCGTATTAGTTGCGCCTTTGAAAAGGACGTATGAAACGCCGGGAACTATCAAAGCAGGAGCTTGAAAAGGCGCTGTCTGACCTCGAGGGCTGGGCCGTCGCAGGCGGCAAGTTGAGCAGGACTTTTGAATTTGGCGACTTTGCCGAGGCGTTTGCCTTTATGACCCGCGTAGCGATAGAGGCAGAAAAGGCTGGGCATCACCCAGAGTGGTCAAACGTCTATAACCGCGTGAGCATCAGCTTGGTGACGCACGACCTTGGAAACAAGATAAGCACGTTTGACGCCGCCCTTGCGGGAAAGATAAGCGAGATCTACGGCAAATAGGTTGCACGTGCGCCAGCCTGCGGCTCTTGCAGGCAGGGCAGGGCACGACCTGACGAATTTCGTGGTGATAATGGAGGCGCACCAGAAGCACGAGTCGCAGATAATGAAGTGCTTGGCCCTCCCCCGGGCAGCCGTGAGTTGCGGCTCGGCTGCCATGCCTTCCTCTTGCGGCCGGCGCTTTTTAGGTTCGCTGTACAGGTGCAAGTAAGTATCTCTTACTCCGCGTGTTGATTGAGGCCCCATCTTGAGCGGATGCGCTCCTCAAGCTTGTAAAATATCACCCTGTCCACCACCATGCCTATCACAAATATCACTATCATAGTCGCCATTATCCAGTCCATCCGCAGAAATTCCCTTCCCACGCTCAGTATGTGCCCGAGGCCTACAAGCGAAATTAGGATCTCGGCGCCCACAAGCGCGTGCCAGGCAAACGACCAGGCCTGCCGCAGGCCGATTATCAGAGTAGGTGTCGCCGCCGGTATCATCACGTGGCGGAAGAGCATGGACCCGCTTGCGCCCATGTTGCGCGCGGCGCGCATGTATATCGGCGGTATGTTGCGTATGCCACTGTACGTCGACATCATCACCGAGAACACCGAGCTTATCACCATGACAAACAGGATGCCAAAGTCGTTAAAGCCGATGAGCAGGATTGTAAACGGCACCCAGGCTATGCTTGGAAACGACTGTAGGCCCACTGAGAACGAGCTCATGGTCTTGCCAAAATCCTTGAAGCGCACCATCGCAAGGCCAACCGCGCCGCCGAGTGCAACTGCTATTGCAAAGCCGACCGCAAGCCTGCTCATCGTGACTGCAACGCCTATCCCAAGCGAGCCTTCGGCGCTAAGGTCGGCAAACGAGCGGGCCACCGCTATGGGTGACGGGAGCGACTGCTCCGGAAAGACACCGGCAAGATAGACTACCTGCCACGCCGCGCCAAACGCCGCCAAAAAGAGCGCGATGCTTGCGACGTCCTCTAGGGTGCTTCCGCTTTTCCCCCGCGTCTGTACAAGTGGCTTTAGCATCATGCCTGTGGATTACGACACTTGGGCTGTGCACGCAATATAACTGACGCCATATGCGCAATTGGCGGGCGTTAGGCGATCTTTTGGCACATTTCACTCCCTCAGCTGTCCGCGTGTGGCATCGTCAAGGTAGCTTGAATCAAACATGCCGGAAAGGTCCGGCTCCCGGGCAAGCAACCCGAGCTCATACGCGTCCTGCGCCGACTGCTCTACCGTCTCCTTGAGCGGGTCGTAGGTGAACTCCATGCGCCCAAGCGCCGCCCTCAGGTCACCCTCGTTAAACCCCGAGCCAAGCAGCTCTTCAATCTCGCTGTTGAAAACAGTCACTGCCTCGTCGCTGTTGTCGTTTATCCACGCAGTCATCTCGACATGCACCTGGAGGAGTTTCTGGACCGTTTCGACGTTGGCCTCGAGGTAGTCGGTCCGGCACACGACTAACGAGCTGGAGAACTTGCCGTCCGGCCACAGGTCCCGCTCGTCCAGGAAAATGCGCGCATCTGACTCCCGCACGAGCCTTTCGCCCCACGGCTCGGGCACCCACGCGCCGTCCAACTCGCCCTTGGATATCAGCACTGCGATGTCGGCAGGCTTTGCCGGGAGTATCTCGGGGCTGCCGCCGGTTATCCTGACGTCGTAGCCACGCTCTTGCAGATAGTGCCTCAGCGCCACGTCTTGGGTGTTTCCAAGCTGCGGCGAGGCAAGCCTCTTGCCTGCGAAGTCTGAGTCGGAATTTATGCCTGCTCCGTTTCTTACTACGAATACCGCGCCGCCGCTTGACGCCCCGGCAACGACCCGGAGCGAGCCTTCGGACTGCAAAAAGCCGTTGATAGCCGGGTTTGGTCCCACGTAGGTGCAGTCTACCCTGTCGGCAAAGAGCGCCTCGATTGCGGAGGGGCCGGCGTTAAATATCTGCCTCTCAAGTCTTATCTGCCCGAGCGCCGCCTGGTAGTCCCCGTTCCCGTAGCCGATGACTGCCTGCGCGTGGTTGATGTTAGGAAAGTAGCCAAGCCTGAGCGTGTCGGATTCCGAGCCGCCCACGTCCCGGGAAAAGAGGTGACCGTCGCCAAGCGCGGCCGACGTGCCTATTACAAACGCGACAAGGGACGCCGCTATGCCCAGCTTGACCCTAAAGTCCATTTTTTATTCTGGGCCGGGGGCGCAATATAATTGACGGCATAGGTGCAGGGAAGGCGGCAACAACCTAGAAATATACGCAAATCCTGCATATATCATATCTATGCTGGACGGCCTTGCAAGGAACAGAATAGACGCAAAAAAGCCTCGCAAGGAGGGCCTTACGTGCACGATAGACAAGTTCCAGGGCGTCGACAGCGAGAACTTGAAGGTAATTGCCCCGTTCATCGACGTTGTCAAGGTGTATGGGGCGCTGCCGATGCTCGTATCCGACGAAGCGCTAAGGAGAAAGATAAAGTTCTACCACGATCTTGGCATTAGAGTCTCGACAGGGAGCACGATAACCGAGTTTGCGATTGCCGAGAGCTCGCTTGAGAGGTTTGCAAAAGAGGCCGCTGAGGCCGGCTTTGATGTGGTCGAGATAGGCGAGAGCGGCATTAGCCTATCAATGGCGCAAAAGAAAAAGGTGACACAAGTCGTCGAAGCCGCGGGATTGGAATCCCAGTGGAAGGTGGGCAAGAAGGACCCCCGCCACCAGCTGGACCTCGACGACACGCTGCACAAGGTGGACGAGGCGGTGAAACTGGGCTCCAAGAAGGTCGTTATCGAGGCAAACGAGGGGTACAACGTCGGGATATACGACGAGAAGGGGCTGGTTAAGTGGAGCTTTGTCGGCGCCATGACAAACGAGCACCCGCCAAGCACGTTCATTTTCGAGGCGCCGCTTGAATCCCAGCAATCCGCGCTCATGGCCGAGTTTGGCCAGCGCGTAAACCTTGCAGAAGTACAGCCCGACGCCATTACGTCGGTAGAGTCCCAGCGACGGGGATTTCTGGCAAAGTCGGCTTTTGGCGTCTCGTACGTGCGCAAAGATCCGGAAGGCGGGCCGGCGTCCAAGTTCATCTACTACATAATCAAGACCAAGCATCCCGTAGAGCAGGGCGAGTTGATGGGCCTGAGCCACCTGCCGAGGAGGACAGTCCAGGCGGCAGTCGAGGACCTGAAGAGGCAGGGATTGATAGTCGAGCGCAACAGCCTCGAGGACGCGAGGAAAAAGGTGTATCAGCCGGTCCACTCAGATTGGCTTTAACCTGTACGCTAGGATCGCGGCAATTGTCTTGGCGTCTGTTATCTCGCCTGAAAAACACTTTTTGACTGCAGCATCCAGCCTGACTTTTTTAACGGCGATGTCCTCGTCATCATCCATCTCGCGCCTGCTCGGTATCCTGTGCAGGTTCTTTGCGACAAACAGGTGCATGAGCTCCGTGTCGTAGCCGGGCGCAAGGTACCACTTCAGAAACGGCTTCAGCGTGCCCGAATACCCTATCTCCTCGTCCATCTCCCTTTTTGCCGCGGCAACCGGAGTCTCGCCCTCCTCTATCTTGCCTGCCGGTATTTCCAAAAGCGCCCTGTCTGCAGCCCGCCTGTACTGGCTCACCAGAAATATGCGGTCGTCTTCGACAGCTATTATGCCGACTGACGGCCTGTGCTCGACTATCTCCTTGTCCACTGTCCTGCCGTTTATCGAGAACCTTTCAAGGCGCATCGAGACCTCACCGTCGTACACCTTTCTGCTCTCAATCAGTTTTACCCGCAACGCCGCTGTACATGAGGCGCGGGTTAATTATCGATTCGCTAGTTTTATATCCGATCTGGCACTATTTTTTCCCGTGGAGTTTGTCGATGGCGACGGCAACATCGTCGTCCCAAGGGCAGTCAGGCCGATAATAGATATGGGCGAGACGGCGCTTGGAAGCAAAAAGGGTGCCAAGAGGCAGTACCGCTATGGAAACCTCCACATACGCGATTACGATAGCCATTACACAGTCCACGTGGACAAGGTGGACCCGAGGAAAAATCCACTGGGCCACCTGCTTGTCGACGCGCCAGAATATCTGGTGGGTGCGGCAGCTGTCGCTCTGGTGGGTCGGCACGTCGGGAAAACAGTATACAAGAAGCGCAAGCAGGATGGCAAGACCGGCAAAGATGCAGCAATTGACGCCATCATTGCAGGCTGCCTTGCAGGGTCCACCGCAGGCGAGATCTTCTTTGGGGCAGTAAATGCTGCAAAAAATGGAGGTTGATTGAATTTGTCGGCGCCCCGGTTTGGCGAGCAGGCCCAAAGCGTTGCAGAAGAAGCCCCAGTTTACCCAAGCCCGTCAAGGCTGCATGTCGCCAAGGTTATGCTCAGGCTATTGCCTGTGGTGCTAGCGCTTCGGCGCGACAGGCGCGAGTGGGTAAGAAAAGAAGGCAGGGGCGTCGACGAGGACAAGTACCGTCGCCACGCAGAGCGCGCATTAAAGACCTTCATCTCGCTCGGGCCCTCGTACATAAAGCTTGGCCAGTGGCTCTCTTCCAGGGCGGACCTGCTTCCCGAGCCATACCTGGAGGTCCTTGCAAGGCTGCAGGACGACGTTCCCCCTGCGCCCTTTTCCAAGGTCAAGCCCACCATCGAAAAAGAGATCGGCAAGATTGATGAAGCGTTCGAAGAGTTCAACGAAGAGCCGCTTTCCGGGGCAAGCCTAGGGCAGGTGTACCTTGCCCGGCACCAGGGCAGGCAGATCATAGTCAAGGTGGGCAGACCCAACATCGAGCGCGTCATGGCAGACGACATTTACGTCCTGAAAAAGATAATGCCGGTCGCAACCCGCTTTATCGACCCGAACCTGCGCTTTTCTGCGGAAGGGATGCTTGCCCAGTTTGCCGAGACGATACGCGAGGAGATGGACTACAGGATCGAGGCAGAGAACCTGATAACTATAAAGCGCAACCTGGCCAGCGACCCTTCAGTCATAATCCCCGACGTGATAGCGGAGAGGACGTCAAGACACGTCCTGACTATGGAGTACGTGCCTGGAATCAAGATAACCGATGTGCAGGCACTTGACGCAAGAGGTATCGACAGATCGATGCTCGTAATGCGCGCTCACCGGTTGTTCTTCAAGATGCTCCTGCGCCACAGCATATTCCACGCCGACCCCCACCCGGGCAACATCTCTGTCGAAGACAGCGAGGACGCAAGGCTGATACTGTACGACTTTGGGATGGTAGGGAGGCTGGACAACGAGACGAGGCTAAAGCTCATACGGCTTTACCTTGCACTGTTGGATAAGGACCCCGCCCGCACGGTAAACGTACTCATAGAACTTGGGACGCTCGAGCCTGCTGTCAACCGCTACGTCGTGGAAAAGGGCATCGACCTTTCAATCCAGTCGATGTTTGGCAAGCAGGTCGACAGGATGGAGGTAAAGGCACTGATGGAACTGGCGAACAAGACCATGAGCCGCTTTCCGTTCAGGCTGCCAAAGAACCTTGCGCTGTACATGCGCATGGCATCATTGCTGGAAGGGATCTACCAGCACCACAAGGTCAGCTTCCAGTTCGTCAGGGTGCTAGCAAACCTGCTCGAGGAAGAGGGCCTCATCCGCGACGCCTACATTGAGGAAGTGAAGGCATCGGCAAAGAGGATAGCAAAGGGCATAGAGGCGTCAGTCGACGTGGCGCCGATGGTCAAGTCGTTTTTCGAGAACCAGCAGGCGTTCCGGCAGGAAAGGAAAAGCCCAATGCTTGCGGCGAGCATATTTGCATCCGCGCTATTTGTCGGCTCTGCGCTGATGCTCCCACATAATTCCCTCTTTTCGTACGCCGGCTTTGCAGCAGCCGCTGTAGCAATAGCCGTCGGCGCGGCAAGAAGGTAGTTACGATATGGGTATGTTGGTTGCACCAGAAGGCATCGGTATCCTGAGCGTAACGACGCCGTCCACGTAGGTGGCCTTGCCGAGTACCTTCTCGTCTTCCTTGACGCGCAGCGGCAACACGACCTTCTTCTCTATCTTTTGCGGCCTGTGCCTCTGGTAGACGGTGCCTGCTGCCTCGGGAGCGTCCCTCTTGGCGCTTACAGCAAGTATGTTGCCTTTAATCTGCAGGTTGATGTTCTTCTTTGCAAATCCCGGCAAATCGATGGTCACGATAAGCTCACTGTCCTCTGCCACCATGTCTATTGCAGGCATCGCAAACTCGTAGAACTCCCTTGACTTGTTGTCAAGCTCGCGCGCAAGCTCCCGGACCATATACCTTCCTATGCCCATGGCGTAAATCCGTGCACTCGGTATAAATCCTTTATTTGCAACAAAGTAAAAATAATCCAATAGGGTAGCGGATGTACATGTACTCCGGCTCGTACGACATGCCCAAGTGCAACGCGTGCGGTAGGGACGTCCATCCTGGCGAGATGTCAGAGAGTTTTTCGTGCCCCAAGTGCAAGAACGCCCGGATCTGGCGCTGCGAGGGCTGTAAGGGGAGGTCCAAGGAATACAAGTGCCCTGCATGCGGCCACAGGGGCAAGTGACTAGGTCAGGACCTTGAAAAAGTTCCTTACCAGGTCTTTTTCTTCATCCGCAAAAGATATGAACGCCTCTACAAGCTCCTTTTCAACCGCTATCTGCTTGGAGATGACAGACCTGAGCTTTTTCGTTTCAAGGGGTGCTATGTTGTTTATCTCGCCCGTACTGTAGGCGTAGATGTATTCGTTTATCATCTTTGCAACAAACGAAGGTGCTCGGTCTATCATCAAAAGCAGGCCTTCCTTCATGGCACGGCACTGGGTGTCGGACGAAGGAAGCGACGAGACGTAGGACTTGAACAGCTGCATCCGCTTGTCGCCAAGCTCCTCTATCGACGACGCCACCAAAAGTCCGGTGTCAGTCAATTCGTAGAATGGGACTCCCTCTAGCTGGAGCGCCTTTGGGCCGCGCCTCAAAGGGAGCCGGCCGCCCTCCTTGACCACACCCGCAGGTATGAGGACTTCGTCAAGGTCGCGGAAGATCCCCGAGTATATGTTCTGCCACAGTATGCCGTGCTGCTCCGCGATTGCGTGCGCGATGGACGTCCTGGTGCGGAGCTCGGGGCTCTGTTCGGTCGCAAGGTGCGCTATTATCCCCCGCTGCCTCTTGGCCTCGCCGGTGAACTTGTTCCGGCGCGTCTTGAAGGTGTCAAATATCGCGATGTTCGACTTGTCATCCTTCATAAAAGCTTCCCCCCAAGCACGTTCACCTCTTTATAAAGCAGATAATATTTTAATTTGTTGGTTTTATGGATTAAATTCTCAACCAGTACGCCGTGCAAAATCTCACTAACCTCCTCTTGTGTCAATTATTCAACAGCTTTTTATTGATGCATGCGTTGACCTTCGACGGTGGCAAAAGGCAAAGTAATAGTCCTTGAAGGCACGGATAAGGCAGGCAA
Source organism: Nitrososphaera sp. (assembly GCF_036397675.1). Lineage (GTDB taxonomy): Archaea > Thermoproteota > Nitrososphaeria > Nitrososphaerales > Nitrososphaeraceae > Nitrososphaera. The sequence continues at coordinate 62,148 of NZ_DASWIL010000038.1, forward strand.
GACTACCCAGTCAAGGATGGTCCAGGAGGCGCTCAAGGCGCTCGGCAAGATATGCGTGGTTATCGACTTTCCCGATTACACGACGCCCATCGGCATGGAGATACGGGCGTTCCTTGACGGCAGACGAGACTACCCTGCCGAGGCCAAGCACCTGCTCTTTTCCGCAAACAGGTGGGAAAAGAAGAAGGAGATAGAGAGTATGGTGGAAAATGGCACCATCGTCATCATGAACAGGTACTGGCAGTCAAACCTGGTATACGGCGTGTCAAACGGTATGGACGCCGTGTGGCTCCAGCGTCTTGACAAGGGCCTGCCAAAGGAGGACGTGGTGATAGTGCTTCTCGTCAACCCGGCCACCTCGAGAAAGAGGGTAGAAGTGCCCGACGCCTTTGAGACCGACGAAAAACTCGCCATAGCTGCGTACAAGAACTACATCAAATACGCAAAGGCCTTCAAGTGGAAGGTCATTGACGGCTCTAGGAGCAAGGAGCAGGTCCACCAAGAAATCCTGAAGCTTGTCAGGAAAGTAGTGAAAGTTTAATTCGACCCCTCCCTTCTGCATCTTACTCTTGGATTTTGAAGGTGAAATAACCGACCCCATCCACCGCTCCATCCGGTTTTCAGGGGCCGAAAGGGACATCATCGACAGCCCGGTGTTCCAGCGGCTGCGCCGGATCCGCCAGCTTGCAGGCGCGCACCTAGTCTACCCAAGCGCTCAGCACTCTAGGTTCGAGCACTCGCTTGGGGCCATGCACATAGCAGGCCTTGCAGGCGAGAGCCTGCTTGCCAAGGGCTACATCGACAACGCAGAAGTCGTCCAGGAATTGCGTTTGGCAGCGCTTTTGCACGACATTGGCCACGGGCCTTTTTCGCATCTGTTTGAAGAAGTGCTTGAAACAAAGACGAGCACGAGCCACGAAGAAATAGGCAGGCGCATCATTGCAAAGAGCGAGCTGGCCGACGCGCTTGCAAAGAACGGCTACAGCCCGGACCACATCGCAAGGCTCTCGTTCGGGCAGTCAAAGACCGGCTTTTTGAACGAGATAATATCGGGCGGGCATTCGGCGGACATCATGGACTATCTCCCCCGCGACGCGTATTTCACCGGGGCAGAATACGGCAAGGTGGACTATTATAGGCTGGTAAGCTCCTTTGAAGTCGCAAAGGGCAAGCTTGCCATCGACAGGTCTGCGCTCAACTCTCTGGAGTCGATGCTCATATCCAGGTACGAGATGTTCAAGGCCGTTTACTTCCACAAGACGGTCAGGTCTGCAGAGGTCATGCTTTTGCAGTCCATGATAGCCGGCGACGATGCACTCGGGCTTGCCGACACGTCGCTTGAAAACTACCTTTCGCTGACTGACGAGGCGACGCTTGAAAGGCTTTGCTCGCTGCAAGGAATAGCAGGCATGCTGGCCTGCGACTACCGCGACAGGCGGCTTTTGAAGTGTGTGTACGAAAAGTTCCTGCACAAGCGCGACCGGAATAAGCGTATGGACCGAAAGGCGCTGTCGAAAATGGAAGACGAGATAGCTCACCTTGCCGGCGTTGACAGGTCGCTGGTTTTTGCAGATGCGTCCAGGGCGTCGTCGATGCCCCTCACTCCAAGCAAGGAGGAGATGAGTTTTGTGCTCGTAGCCGACAAGAGCGGCGTGCAGGAGGTGCCAGTGTCGGAAATCCCGCTGGTCGACTCGATATCGGGGTTCTTTGACATGCTCAGAGTATACACGACGGTTGAAAACCGGTACAAGGTGGAGCGATCTGTTAAAAAGGTGCTGGGGGAAAAGGAGACACTGGGAATGGGGGCGGGAAGGCTTGGCCGATAAGGAGTGTGTCGTCATCAAATTAAGTGGCAGGGTGTTTTCCGGCGACACGGGCTCTGAGATAAAGAAATATGCAAAGATGCTTGCTGAGATATCTTCCAGAGTGCAGCCAGTCGTCGTCGCAGGCGGCGGCAGGATGGCGCGCCACTACATCAGGATTGCTAGGGGCTTTGGGCTTGATGAGGCGTCGCTTGACATCATTGGCATACATGTATCGAGGCTCAACGCAGGGCTTTTGGTGGCGGCACTTGGCAAAAAGGCCCACCCCGCAATTCCGGAGGACCTCGAGCAGGTCACTCAAGCGGCGGCCACCGGCAGGATAGTGGTGACAGGCGGCCTGCACCCTGGACAGAGCACTAATGCGACTGCCGCGCTCATAGCCGAGAAGGTTGGCGCTATCAGGTTTGTGAATGCGACCGACATCGACGGCATCTACGACTCTGACCCGAGATCGAACAAGAAGGCCAGGATGTTCAAAGACATAACAGTCAAAAAGTGCCGCGCGCTTCTTGGCGGCGAGAACTCGATGGCAGGAGGCTACGACCTGATGGACATTGTCGCGCTCAAGGTGATAGAGCGCTCAAAAATCCCGACGGTGGTCATAATGTCAGAACCGTCAAAAATCAAGGACGCGGTGCTGAAAAACAAGGCTTTCGGAACCAGGATAGTAGCCTAAGAGACGGTCTTTATCTCGCCCGTGTACTCGGGCATCCCGTCGGCGAGCATCTTCTTGAATATCTCCTCTCCTTGCTGCAGGGCCATCGGTTTTGACTGGGCCTTGGCGTACCCCTGACTGTCGCAGACAAAGAGCATCGCCTCGTCGCCCCGGGTCATCTTGCCAGCAAGCTCCTCCTCGCCTACCGGCTCAAAGCTGTCCCCCGACTGCTTTATCGTGTAGGTGAGCATGGCAAAGCCTGCGTAGTCGAACAGTCGCATCTGCGCCTTTTGCGCGCGTTGCTTGCCAAGGTGCGCGGCCTTGTGGTACTGCAACAAAAGCTGTGACAACTTGGATGAGTATAAGCATTTGCGCAGGCAATCGACAGATTTAAACAGAAGAAATTGAACAGAGCTTGACAGTGAACATGCTCGTCTACGCCGCAGCAGGCGGCATCACCGTCGCGGCAGTCGCAGTGTTTTTCCTTCTTGGACCGGGAATAGCATTGCCTGATCCGCAGGAGCGTCCCGAGGCACAGGTCATCCCGCCGGTCGTGGCAGTCAGGGACGTGTCGGTGACAAGCGAAGGTGACAGGGCGCAAGTGCGGGTGGTGTTTACAGTTGATAATCCCAACCAGAGGCCGATGTACCTTGAGGAGATACAGTACGACCTGCTTGTAAATGACAAGCCCATGGGGCTGGGCCAGTGGGGAGGCATCCCGGAGGGCTTTTTGGCAGGCTCAGACACGTTGACACTTATCCCCTCAGAAGGGCGTGTCCCTTCCCTAAGGCCAGATCCAACGACTGTGACAAGGAGCAACCTGAACGCGGACGAGTGGGATAGCATGGTTGACGGGACTGCCACGTACACTATAAGCGGCAGGTCCACGTACAGGCTGACTGGGGCAAACCTTCAGACTACTGCCAATGCAGAGACGTTTGATTTGACATTTCCATAACGTTTTATGATAATATCACTTGCTGCCATTTCCCATACCAATAAGGATAATAAGTTTGGGAAAAAACGCATCGGCATGGCGGAAACAGCAGCTGCAATAATATTCGGTTCGACAGTCGGAGTATTCATCTTCCTCGCTGCCATCCTCTTTGGATCGAGGGCAAGGCGGTACAGTGGTGGATACACTTCGTCCGTGGAAAGCCACGGCGGCTGATCTTTTTTATTTGCCTTTTAGCTTCCCGAACAGGTCATCAAGCAAGTCGCCGCTCCCTTCTTTTAGCTTTTCCCTCGCGTAGCAGCGCGAATAATACTTGCAGTTCAGGCACAGGTCTGACGGCTCCACTATGGGCACCTTGTTTTCCTTGAGCAACGTGCTGAGCACCCTTGCCCGGCGGACAATCTCTTCAAACATCTTGTTGCTCTTGGTTATTGAGAACTCGGCGGTCTTGCCGTCGCCCGTCATGTATATCAAAAACCCGTCCTGCTTGCCAAGCGCAAACAGGCATGCGTTCAGGTAGAGCATGTGCCTCGGATGCGGAACCTCAGGGAGCTCGGGCACCACTTCAAAGCGGACTACGAACTCGTCGGCGATTATCATGTCGGCGTCCACCTGCAGCGCGAGGCTGTCCATCTTGTACTCGCCGTGCGCGTTATTCAGAGCCTTTCGCATCCCGTGGCTCAAGAGTATGGACATTTTCGTTATGTTGTCTGCAGGTAGAGGGTCGCGGCGCTCATAGTAGGCAAGCCTCATGCACAGCGATGCCTCGATTGCGTGGATCTGGTCAGGGTTTGCCTTGTCTATCTTGACGTCCAAGTCCTGGTACAACCTGTCAAACGTCTTTTCAATTATGTCGCGCAGGTTGCGGTCTCCAAGCATCTCGCGCGCTGTACCACCCGGCGGTATATATTGACTGCTAGAAACCCGCTCTTATCGGCTCTTCGGGCTTTATCAGCTCGCGCAAAAGCGTGGTCGCGTACGAGCCCTTGGGCAGCTTGAACGACACGCGCAGTGGATTTTGCGCAGACGCAAAGTCCCTGCACCAGAGCGGCGCCTGCCGAAAGCCGCCCTGCTGGCTGAGCTCCTGCATCTCCTTTATGTAAAAGTCTTGGGCGACCACGTCTTCTTGCTCCAGGAGCTCCTTTGTTATGGCTTCAAACCTGCCCTTCCCCGGCTGGAAAGTGTAGCCGGCCATCCTGACGGCCGGAACCATCTTTTTGCCTGAGGAATTGAACTTAATTATCCTGCCAAATGTGGCGGGCCCTTCCATCTCAAAGCATAGGTCGCCCTCCCTTGGGCTGGCGATGTCCTCCCCTGCCGCTATTGCCAGGCTCAGGCACCTGTTGAAAAGAAATGACTGGTAGGCCTGCACGAAGAGCCGGCGGATTGTTATGGGCACTGCCCGCAACGCCGCGACTGGTTCTCTGCCCTCTACCAGCGCGCCGAGCAGTTGCCGCTCGATGTCCATGCCCCGGGGCATCTCCTTCAAGGCTTTTCGGTAGTTTGCAGGGTCTTCGCATTTTTTCCTTATTTCCCTACTTGACTCCGAGTCGTATTGCGTCGTGTGGCACAGCAAGAGCCGGACTGCACAGACAAAGTTCCGCCTGACCATCTCTTTGCCTACAAGGTGTGTGACCAGTCGCTCGCTCCCGAACCTCTGCAGGCCGTAAAAGTTGGCTATCTTGCTTATTTCTTGCGCAAAGCAGCCGGTGTCGCCGGCTGCATCGTGGATTGTTATATCAAACTCGTTCCCGGCAAGAGACTCTTTTCCAAGCGGTCTTTTTGTGAACCCCTGCAGGAAAAGCACGGTATGCCGCGTCTGGAGTTTTTTGGGCGGGTCATTCCACGCGTGGCTTGCGCCGGCGTATTGTTTTGTCACTGCCTTGGCATCTTTTATCCCCATCACACGAAGCCTCAGCCTGTGGACTCTCCCTATCTCCATCAGCGCGTGGTTCGAGTCCAGGCCTTCTTTTTCAAGCACATAGAGCGGGTAGCGGTGCGCGCCCCCAAACGCGGGCGACACGCCGGCAAGAAACGAGCCCTCCACGAGCTCTGACACCTTGAACCCCCCGCTTTCTTGCTTTATCGAGCCTCCGGTTCCCGAAAAGTCGGTGCAGTAGCACTCTATCCCGGCCATGCGGTCTATATCGGGGACTGGCTTCAATGGTTCTGCTTGGCCCGGCCCTGCTTATCTTTGTAACTTATATTTGCCGGCCCACTGATTCTGCGCATGGCATATTGGCTGTTCAAGCAAGAGCCATCCACATACAGCTACTCGCAGCTTGAAAAGGACGGCAAGACAGTCTGGGACGGGGTCTCAAACAACCTGGCGCTCAAGCACTTACGCGCAGTCAGTACGGGTGACAGAGCCATATTTTACCACACAGGCGATGAAAAGCAGGCAGTAGGCACGATGGATATAACGTCTGACCCGTACCCCGACCCGAAGGATAGGTCGCTTGTTGTAGTGGACGTAAAACCCGCAGGGAGGATGGACAGACCCGTGACACTTGGGCAGATAAAGGCTGACCCCACCTTTGCAGGGTGGGAGCTTGTACGGATTTCCAGGCTGTCTGTGATGCCCGTGCCGGAAAAGCTGTGGGACAGGATAATGGAGATGTCTGGCAAGTGAGATTCTATAAATAAGGTCTGGAGCTTGGTAAAATTGTGACTCCAAAGCGACAGGTGGCAGTCATGATAGGGGGATTTTCCGCGCTCGGCATAGGCGTGAGCATTGGGATAATCGCCTTGGGAGGGGGCTTTTCCGGAACCGGCGGAAATTTGTTCAACCCGCCGACTGACTCTGACATTTATGTTGTCGGCGCGCAGGTCGAGGACGGCGCCGAGTTTGTATACACTCTCACCGGCATGGGGCCGAGCACTTCGCTTGTCAACGCGGACGTCACGATAGCGTTTGACAGGCAGGAAGATTCGTGGCGCACCTCTTTTGCCATAGTAAACGGCACGGGCACACGGTCAGATTTTGATATGATGCTTTCAAGCCAGCTGACAAAGGAGGGCCAGGTAGACGCGCAGGTCAGGCCGTTCCTAGAGCCCGTCGAGTCGTCGATACTTGCGATAAGGGACATGACCTACGAAGCTGCCGACAAGTACCTGGTGGTCGGCGCACCGTGGAACACGATATTCTACTCCTCGTCGTCAACCATAGTCCGCATCACTGCGCAAGAGGCCGTACAGACGCCGGCGGGTACTTTTGACGCCTTCGTGCTGAGCTACAAGCTCGGCGAAAAAACCAGCATCATATGGGTGGTCAAGAACCTGCCGTTCCCCGTCAAGGCAGAAGTGTACGACCCTGGCGACAAGTTGCTGTACCAGTACGAGCTAGTCGGCCTTGGACGGGTTGTCAGCTAGTGCGGGCGAAATACACGTTCTCCATCAGCCAGTCGGCGTACTGGCGTACCTTGTCGTCGGCCTTGCACCAGAGGTGTATCGAGCCGGGCAGCACCTCGAGCCTGCTTCCTTCCATGACGACCTTGACTCCTTCCTTTCCCTCGTACATGTAAGCGTCCTGCGCCTTTGCGCCCGGCAGCATTTCTGCAGCTTTTTGCTTGACCTGCTCCCGGGAAACAGGGAAGGTCTTGCGCCACTTGTCAACGATGATGCCGATGTTCTCCGTACCGTACGCGTCGACGTCTGCTATCTTGGCCGGCACCGGGAAGTGCAGCTGTAGGTTGACGCCGTGGCGGGAGCCCACAAAGAGCGCCAGCTCGTTCACCTTCTGGTACGCCGCGTGTGGATTCTTTTTCGCAATGGCCAGCAGCACGTCGCGGTTTTGCGCCACGTTTAAGCGAAAATCATCCATTAGCGCAGAAAACGTAGTCGCCAACGCACAAGAAATGCACGTGCGGACTAATTAGCGTGACTTTATTATAGCGCCTCGTGGAGTGACATCTATCTGTGACCAGATCGGAGCAGCTTTTTGGCAGGGCGGGCAAGGTTATCCCCGGCGGCGTAAACAGCCCGGTGCGCTTTTACGAGCCGTACCCGTTCTTTGCGGCGTCTGCAAGGGGCAGCAAGCTGGTCACCGCTGACCACAAGACGCTTATAGACTATTGCATGGGCTACGGCGCGCTCTTGCTTGGCCACGGCTACCCATCAGTGGTAGAAGCCGCGAAATCACAGATAGACAGGGGCACGCTTTACTGCGTCCCCACGGAGCGCGAGGTGAAACTTGCCGAGATGATTACAAAGATGGTCCCCTGCGCCGAGATGGTCAGGCTTGTGAACACGGGCTCTGAAGCCACGATGCACGCGATCCGGCTCGCAAGGGCGTTCACAAAGAAGAGGGGCGTGATAAAGTTTGAAGGTGGGTACCACGGCGCGCACGACTACGTGCTTACCAAGGCCGGCTCGGGCGCGGTAAGCGCCCCGGCGTCAGAGGGCGTGCTTGCCGAAGCCTCCGCACACACTTCCGTCGTCCCGTACAACGACGCGCCGGCGCTAGAGCGCGCGATTGAAAAGAACCGTGACGCTGGGTGCGTAATAATCGAGCCGGTGATTGCAAACATCGGCCTCGTTTTGCCCGACAAGGGCTATCTGTCTAACGTCCGAAAGATAACGCAGCAAAATGATGTCGTTCTCATATTCGACGAAGTGGTGACCGGCTTTCGCCTTGCGCCCGGAGGTGCCGGCGAGTTCTTTGGAATAAAGCCGGATTTGGCTTCGTTCGCAAAGGCGCTAGGGAGCGGCTTTCCCATCGCCGTCATAGCAGGCAGAAAAGAGATAATGAAGCAGCTTGCGCCTTCAGGCGGCGTTTACCAGGCAAGCACGTTTGCCGGCAATCCCGTTTCAGTTTCAGCAGCCATTGCGGCGCTCGAACTTCTTGCATCGGGCAAGGAGGCCATCTATCCAAAGGTCGCCAGGGCGTGCGACAGCATAGTGGAAGGCGTGAAGGAGGAAATCGAGGACATGGGCGGCATCGAATGCACAATCAACTCGATAGGCTCGATGTTCCAGCTCTTTTTCACTCCTGACAAGGTCCGCGACGAGGCGAGCGCGAAAAAGGCCGACGTGGCGAAATTCAGAAAGCTGTTCGACGAGCTTTTGAAGCGCAACGTGTTCATACCCCCGTCGCAGTTTGAGACATGCTTTGTCTCGTATGCGCACGAGGAAGAAGACGTCGACAAAACCATCGAGGCGTACGGTGAGGCTTTCAAAAAGATAAAGGAACAGAAATGATGACAATCAGGGTAGGCACGAGGGGCAGCAGGCTGGCAGTAGCCCAGACAGAGCTTGCGCTTGGCGCGTTAAGGAAAGCTCACCCCGGCGCGAAATTCGAGATACTCATGATAAGCACCAAGGGCGACGTTGACAAGAGGCCGCTTTTCACGATGGACGCAAAAGGCATCTTCGAAAAGGAGATCAACGAGGCCGTGAGGAAGGGCGAGGTCGACTTTGCAGTGCATAGCCTCAAGGATGTCCCTTCTGACCTTTCTCCCGAGCTTGTAGTCGCCTGCGTACCCAAGAGGGCGAGCCCGAACGACGTGCTGGTAAACGACAAAGGACGAAAGTTAAAGGATTTGGCGGCAGGCTCGCTTGTAGGCACCAGCAGCCTGCGCAGGGCGGTGCAGCTGATGAAGGCAAGGCCGGACCTGAGGGTCAAGCCGATCCGGGGTAACGTCGAGACTCGCGTAAAAAAGGTCATTTCAGGCGAGTTTGACGCGATCGTGCTTGCGGAGGCAGGGTTGACAAGGATAGGGATGAAGGACGTGATAGTCGAGCGGTTCAGAGTCGACGAGTTCGTGCCGGCACCAGGGCAGGGAGCGATCGCCATCGTGTGCAGGCGCGACGACACCAAGACTGTGGAGATCCTCAGAAGCATTGAGGATCCTAGATCCAGGGCAGAGATAACCGCAGAGCGGGCACTCATCGAAAAGGTCGAGGGAGGCTGCAGGTTCCCTCTTGGCGCAGTCGCAATATCAAAAGACGACGAGATGACACTTTACGCAAGCATCTTTTCAGCCGATGGCTCAAGGGGTATCCGGACAAAGACTACAGGCAGCGCCAAAAACCCGGAGACGCTCGGGATAAAAGTCGCGGACGAGCTTTTGTCGCAGGGAGCGGCAGAGCTTGCCGAAGGATGGCGCAACGCCGTGGAAGAGTGGAACAAGAAGGCATGAGAGGCACGGTCTACATCTGCGGCGCCGGCCCGGGCGACCCCAAGCTGATGACGGTCAGGGCAATGGAGCTTTTGAAGAAATGCGACGTTATACTGTACGACAGGCTCGTTGGGCAGGAAATAATAGACAAGTTCCCTGACGGTGTCGAGAAGGTCTACGTCGGGAGGGCCGTGGGCGACCCCACCACGCACCAGAGGCGTACGAATGAGCTGATGGCAAGATACGCATTGAAAGGCAAGAGTGTGCTCAGGCTCAAGGGCGGCGACCCTTTCATTTTCGGCAGGGGGGCAGAGGAGGCGGAATACCTGCTAAAGTACGGCATCAGGTTTGAGATAGTGCCCGGGATAACCTCTGCCATTGCCGGCCCTGCGTACGCGGGCATACCGCTCACGCATAGGCGCTACTCTCCTTCAGTCGCAATAGTGACTGGGCACGAAGGAGTGGACAACAAGGGCGAGGCCGCGGTCAACTGGAAAAAGCTGCCCGGAGCGGTTGAGACCATCGTCGTGATGATGGGCATAGGTCAGCTGGAGCAGATTTCCAAGGACCTGATAAGGGGTGGCATGAAGCCAAGGACTAGGGTGGCGATAATAGAAAACGGCGCGACTGACAAACAGCGTGTTTTTGCGGCGACGCTTGCAACGGCAGCAAAGGCGGCCAAGAATAACGATGTCCGGCCGCCGGCCATAGTCGTCATCGGCAACGTTGCTTCGTTGCACAACAAGATTGCGTGGTTTAAAGGTGACAGGGATGCTAGGTCTGCGAAATAAGACCGTAGCGATAACGAGAAGCGAGGAAGATGCGCGCGAGTTTTTCCAGCTTGTAAGCACGGAAGGTGGAAAGGCTGTCGCGATACCGGCCATTGAGATAGTGTCAGCAGGCCCAGAGGTCGCGCAGAAGTTCATCGCATTATTGGAAAAGAAAAAACACGACTATTGCGCGTTCATGAGCGCGCAGGCAGTCAGGGTGCTATTTGGCCTTGTAGGCGAAAAGGAGGTCGCCGGCGCGCTGAAGCAGACTGCAGTGATAACTGTGGGCCCAAAGACGTGGCAGGAGCTTGAAAAACACGGCATAAAGGCAGACATGATGCCCGGCAGGTTTTCTTCCATCGGCCTTGTAGAACTGCTATCAAAAAAGGAGCCAAAAGGTAAAAAGATAATCATACCGCGCTCGGGCGAGGCAAAGGAGTTTGCCGCAAAGGCGCTGTCAGACCTTGGAATAAGGGTGGACGAGGTTTTCCTGTACAGCGCCCGCACTGCCGGCGTGACGCCTAGGTGGAAGGAATTTGGCGACTTGCTGGCGCAGAAAAAAATAGACGCGGTGGTGTTTACAAGCGCCTCAAACGTCAGGTCGTTCTTTGAGATAATGGGCAGAATGGGCGCAGAGCTGCCAGGGGGCGTCAGGGCGATTTCAATCGGCCCCTTCACGACGGCAGAGCTTGCGAAAAAGGGCGTCGGCTGCCACGAGGCCAAGGACCACACGATAAAGGGAACCGTCGAAGCGGCAAGGAAACTGTTTACAAGCCGGCAAAAGTAAAGACAAGCTTTACTACAGCAAAGATTATGATGGCCGCGCCTGCTGCCGCTGCAAGCAGGAACTTTTTCTTGGCCGGGACCATGCGCTTGATTTCGCGCCGGTTCATTAAAAGCTACCGCCAGCTTTATCTTTCCTGTTGCGCGATAAGGGCCGTTGGAAAGGTTTGACCTCATCGTAATCGGCAGCGGCTCCGGCCTTGACGTCGCAAACGCGGCTGCGCGGGGAGGAATGAAGGTGGCCATAATAGAAAAGGACAGGATGGGCGGCACGTGCCTCAACAGGGGCTGTATACCGTCCAAGCTGTTGCTGCACAGCGCAGACGTGATGGAGACCATCAGGACCGCCAGCACTTTTGGCGTAAACGTCGGGAGCGTGGCAGTAGATTTTGAAAAGATAATGCGGCGCACCTACGGCATCGTCGATCCCGACGCGGAAGGAATACGCCAGGCGTTTGGCAGCATCGACAACCCGATGCTTTTCCACGCAGAATGCAAGTTCGTCGGCAAAAAAGAAATAGCAGTCGCAGGCAAGACGATAACCGCAGACAGGATCCTGATTGCAAGCGGTACGAGGCCGGGCGTGCCCAAGATAGAGGGGCTTGACGGGTTGGGATTCATAACAAGCGACGAGGCTCTTAGGATAAAGAAACAACCGAAGGTCCTGACCATAATTGGCGGAGGGTACATCGCCTGCGAGCTGGCGCACTTTTTCGGCGCGCTTGGCACCAAGGTGAATATCATACAGCACAGAGACGTACTCCTAGCAGACGAAGATGAGGAAGTCTCAAAGAGGTTCACCGAGGTGTTTGCAATGAAGCATGGAGTCTACACCGGCTACAACCCCACGTCGGTTTCAAAAAAGAGCGGCAACTTTGTGGTGAGTGCAAAGGGCGAGCAAGGAAAGGAGATAAAGCTAATGTCGGACCAGCTCCTGATTGCTACCGGCAGGGTGCCAAACTCTGACACGCTTGACGTTGTGAAGTCCGGCGTCAGGACCGACAAGGCAGGGTTTGTCAAAGTCGACGAATATCTTGAAACAAATGTTAAGGGGATATTTGCGCTTGGCGACGCCGTCGGACGGTACATGTTCAAACACTCTGCAAACCACGAGGCGCAATACGCGTACAACAACCTAGCAAGGCAGAAAAAGGTAGCAGTGGATTACACGGCTATGCCCCACGCGGTGTTTGCGTCGCCGCAGGTAGCCGGAGTAGGGCAGACCGAGCAGGAGCTGAAGGAAAAAGGGGTGCACTATTCCAAGGCCGTTTACCCTTACATTAATACGGCGATGGGCGAGGCGCTAGAGGACAGGGACGGCTTTGTCAAGCTCTTGGTGTCTCACGACCGCAAGATCCTAGGCTGCCACATAATCGGGAGCGACGCGTCGGTGCTTATACACGAGGTGTTAGTGGTCATAAAGGCTGGATTAACAGTAGATGTCATTGCCAACACGGTGCACATACACCCCGCGCTATCGGAGGTGGTTGCAAGAGCGTCGTATTCTATTGAATGATAGTGGGTTCTGGTACTTTTCCTGAGTATTGTTCTCTGGATCAGTCATTGATTCTGAATAGGCAGACAGATCTATAAGCCTTACCACGAGGTTGATAGCTTCTAGATATATAGGCAGTTAATGAGTCGTGCTGCTGGTTCCCTGCGGAGTCTTTCTTGCTCCGACATACTTTACTGCTCCAATTATTAGGCACACAATTCCGGCAATAATAAGCACTATTCCCACCAATATTCCAATACCATAGGCGATAAGATTCTGGATTGTTGGATTATCTTGTACACTAACACCACCACCTTGTTGACCGATTGGCAAGTTCAGCAGTGCGCCGCTAATGGTAACAGAGCGCGAACCGACATTCTTTATTTCTAGCGTATGGTCGCCAGAAATCTCGGTTGTTGCTGGGCCAGTAAAAGGAGTCTCATTTATGTCGTATGTCGTCAACACCGTCCCATCTGGCTGGGTTAGCCGAGCCTGAAGGGGTACATCGGTAGGATCACCTGAAAGTGAGAGTAAGAGCTGTTGACCTGCTGGAAGATCCGCTAATACTGCTACAATTGAAAGATTAGGTTCCAGTGAAGTACTGTCGATGATGGTCGATCCTTCCAAGACTTGTTTAGTAACGCTAAAGGTTGAGACTCCTGCAATGACTAGACCTACTGCCAACAATACTCCGCCAATAATGAGAAGAGGGATACCAGGCTTCATAACGCTCGTTCATGGCGTGAACTATTATCTCTTGCGCTCCAGATAGCACAAAAGTTGACTAGGCTGGACCCTGAAAACTATGAATCAGATAAACATGGTCCTACGGTTAGTACATCTCCAGAGCGTGACGTTCTGGATTCTGTTACCATGAACGTTACAACAATAAATGTAGCTATAAAGTCATCGCTTGTTCCCTGCAACCACTCCTATCGATTTTGACTGCGGACATGCGTCTGTACATATGTTAACCCTGCTTTCTCTAGCAATACCGCGTATTCTTTTTCTGTTCTTTCCCTTCCAGTGAGAGCACACATCAGAAAGCAGATTTGGTGATTCGGGGTTATTTGGAAGACCTGGCGCTGGATTTAATCATCGTATGTTGATAGACAAAACAGATCTGTAAGGATTTCTAATTAAGAAACTTCTATATTAGCGGGTTATCAGTCATACCGTAACTACGTTAGACCGCATGAAGGGTTGAAAGGAAAGACACCCTCCGAAACATGTGGGATAACAGTAGAGGGTAAGAACAAATGGCTATCAAAAATTCAGAGCGCTATGAAACGATGGGGCTAACCGCAAGCGGACAAGCTATTCTAGAGTTTGTGGACCTCTCTAAGCAGATACATAATTCTGTAAATGATGTATTTGGTCAATCCTTCAGTGATTGAATCTGTTTTTTCAATGCTATGTTTTCTACATACAGGTCCTCGATGTAGCCGTAAACGTCCTTTAGAATAGTCGCATAGCTTACAAATAATCTTGCGTTAGACCCTAGAAATTCATCTCGGGGATATCTGGTGGCAAATTCTTCTAGTATTTTCTGGTATTTCTCCAGCTCGCTTCTTTTCGCTCGAAATTCCTCTTCTAACGTGCTAAATTCTTTCTTAACCATTACAACATGATTATCTATCAGGGATTTACCTTTTTCGTTCCTATCACCTGCCAGTCAATACGGACATTTATCGCCCATCAAGTTAACAAAGCCTAGGTCAGATATCCTTTTAACTTGCAAGCCAGATAACTCGCCTGATTGAGTAGGGATAGCCCCAAAGATTCCCTTATTGCTACAGTCGATAGATTGTTGGAGATTCATATTGACGTTACTCGAAAAGAAACGGACAAAACACCTATAATAGAACTGAAAAAGGACTTGGTCGAGTTGCGCGAAGTGCTAACCGAGTTTAATGCCGCTGTTCTGAAGTTCGCTTTTTCAGAGCCCGGTACTGACCCAGAGAAAGCGAAAAGGGCTGCAGATATTTTGACTAAAGTGGTAGGCAAGAGCATTCTTAACTCAAGGGATGTGGCCGTCGCAGGGATAGTATCCATAGAACTTGCAATAGCCGATATAAGGGACCCTGACCGAATGACCAGTTCCATAGCTTCTATAATTGCTAACTCGATGGTGTCCAATGGATGCATTGAGGGTCTCAAGAATTTGAGACAGGTGCTACTGTTAATCTAGGCCCTAGCATCCACGTGAATGATCTAGCAATTCTCGCAGTATTTTTTGATGAATTCCTTGTGGCCCAGATTGAGATATTCAAAATATGTATCGTCGATCATTTCCATAGATTTCTGAAGATGCAATATCTCTTGTTTGCATTCAGATGTCCAACCGTGACATACCTCGGCAAAGGCTCCGGTACCAGAGTTTCCAGATTTGAGATATTCGGCTGCCAAGCCTCTTGCTATTCTTGACCTACTGGGACCTTTTTTGCGCATCTCTTCCGATACGTCGGACACTCCCGCCACATTCTCGCGAGAGAGGACCATGGAAGAAACATTTGAGTGGGTAGCAACCATAGACCGAACACCGACCAGGAATTGTTCAAGAGCCTCAATAGACATGGATCCGAGCGCTCCGACGTTGATTCCAAGCCTCTGCAGTTCTTGCAGGAGTTCATACCCTGACCTGGGAGCGTTGTTCGGGGTCTCTACGTTCGATTCAACGGTCTCCTCTTCAATCAAGATATCCTTTTGCTCGGTCTTCATTAGGCTCTATAGGTAGTGGTATCATTTAAATCTATCTTTAAAGTAACATATGAAGTATCTAATAAAGGATACTAGCCCGAAAAGACTCCATTCGCGAAATAAAGTAAGACCCCTCAAAATTTTGGCTCCTCCCAGGGGGCCTATACTCCCAGATCCTGCCAAAAGGGTGCCGGTTAAGGTTAAGATGGGAGTTAACTGTGCCCAAAAGAGCCCCATCGCACGTAAGGACTGGACCCTACACAATATTTTTCAAAATTCTAGAATTACTGGGTACAGACTGATTCCTACCCCAGTCAGATAGGAGCGGAGAGCATCGCATCTTTTGATAGGCCATGAACCTGAAGGCCATATCAAACGCCCAATCGATGTCCTTTTTGCCCCTTTCAACAAATAGCCTGGCTTTGTCTTCTAGAGAGCCTTGCATTCCAATACCGGTCAGGAAAAGGTCCAGTTTGCTTCTGTACTGTCGTCTAGTCTCTGGACTCGCAATAGAGCCAAGAAATAGCCCGAGTGGGTCCCTCATTGAGACTGCCTGTTCCCGCTTCCCAATACCTCACGGTTGTAGTCCAAAATAAAGCTGGTTAAAGTAGCGGGTTCGGTGGGATTCGGACCCACGACATTTTAACCCAGTTGAACTGATTGGTTAAGAGCCAAACGCTCTGCCTGGCTGAGCTACGAACCCGCAAAACTTCTCGTGTGAAATGCGTTATTTAAACGTAAAAGAGGGAATGGAAAAGAGTCAGGCCGTCTTGGCCAGAGCTTCTTGCCTGTCCTTGATTATCTTGACGATTGCCTCCGAAGTCGAGCAGTTCATTACCTGCTTCTCCTTCAGGATGTGTCTGTAGGCGTCAAGGGTGATGTAGACAGGGATGGAGCCGGTGCCCTCAAGCAACGCTTTTACGCGGAGCAGGCCGTTTTCCATTCCCCGCTCGGCGATCTTGGAGAGCTTGACCTTGTCGAGGAATCCGCCAAGCGGACCCATCGGCATGTCATAGTCGACGTCGAGCGACACCTTGGACTTTTTCTCGCCCAGTTCCTCAAAGTTGACCGTTATCGCCCAGCGCTTGAACGGGCCCTCTATCATCTTGGCCACTATCTTGCGCATGGGCACGTACTCGGTGGTCTCGCAGTCCCACTCGAGCCTCTTGCCGTCGAAATCACCGCTAATCCTGAATATTGTGCCGACGCCAAAGGCTTCCTTTACTTTAACCGGCACGATGTTCAATCCCATGTTCTCCGGGAACTGGTCGGCCATGTGCTCCGGCCTTGCAAAATAAGTGAATGCCTCGGTGACAGGAGCATTGATTTCCACACTCTTTCTGATAACGGTCATCGTGAAAATGACGCTGGCATTCTGAATTTAAAGGTTTTGGGCTCTAAGATTTCAGTCTTGCATTGCATTACTGGAAACGCGCCTGCTGTGAAATATTTGCAGCCCGCGGCTTTTTAGGCCAGCGGGTTTGCGTTCACTATCTCGTCGAGGCACTTTATGACGTCCTGCTTTGTGACAGGTATCGGGTTGTTGTCAAGGTGCCCCTTGTCCGGCATGATGACGTCAGCGGCAGCGTCCAATGGTTGTTTCAGCTTCAGTGGCTCGAACTTTAGCTTTTGCGCTATTTCCTTGAAGCGCTTGTAGTAGATTGAGTTGTTGAACTTGTGCGCGACGGTCGTGCACGAGGAGAGCGCGTAGCCGTGAGGCACACCTTCGTTTGAAAAGACGTACGACAGCGCGTGTCCCAGTGTTGTCGACGAGTTGCCAAAGCCGATGCCTGAAAGCATTGCGCCGTACGGGAGCAGGCTGGGCTTGTCGTTTATTATAGCATCATAGAGGATGTCAAACGCCTCCTTGCAGAAGAGCTGGGTGAACGGGTTGCCGGCCCTGCTGTCATAGCCCTCCGACGCCTGCGCCGCGGCGTCGCAGGCAGAGTTACGCATGATGTTAAACGGCGTGCCGGGTAGAAAATACGGATCAACAATAGCCGCGTCGGCAAGGAACGCTTCATCCTGCAGGAGCTTTTTCTTGTGGTCAAAGCTGATGACCGCATACGTTGTCATTTCCGCGCCCGTGCCAAACGTGGTGGGGATGAGTATCTTGGGGATGCTGGTCAGCTTGCTTAGATATTTGCAAACGTCCATCGAGCTCCCGCCGCCAAGGCCGATGTAGGCGCCGATCTCCTTGCCCTCGTACTGCTTCTTTATCGCCTCGATTGATTCGATGGCAGGGTCAGGCGTGACCTTGTCGTAGACTTCATAGTTCTTTATCCCCATGTAGTCGAGCCACTTGTCGTAGATGTCGGGGGTCGTGGTCGTTATCACGAGAGAATTTTTCGGATACTGGAACTCTTTGGCGGCATTCTCGCCGAAGGCTATTTTCCTAGGCATCAATACTTTCCACATGGAAAAGCCATGTCCCTGCAGGGGGTTTTATGTCTTACTGGGTTACCTGCGCCTGCAGCTTCTTTTTCTCGTACCGCATCAGGTAGATTATGCCGCCTACCAGGAACACTTCGACCGATTTTGCAAGTATCCCTGCGATAGACACTGCCTCAGGCTGGTTGGTAGGCGAGAGCGGCGGCGGGAGTATGACAGAATACGTGTAGAGCCCGACCAGTATCGCGGTCCCGGCCATGCCGAAAAGGTTGAGCGCAACCGTCTTGCGGTAGTACTGCGATTTCTCTAGGCCTGTTTCCGACTTTAGGGTCAGCATGATGTAGAGCATGCCGTAGCTCACCTGCATGCCACCTGCCGTAATCAGGAATATCGGATACTCTAGTCTGAGCGAGGCGTGCTCTGAAAACACGGCAAAGTGCACTATGCCGCCGCCGACCGCGGAGAGCATCACCGCGTATTTTATTATCTCGCTTGTGTCGCGCAGCTGGCCTATGTTCCTCTTTTTCCGGTAGCTGAGCCACAATACCGAGCCGAGGCCGCCAAGCGGCACAAAGATGGCGCCAAGCACCGTGTATGTGAATATGTCGCCAAAACTCACCGAGATGTTGAGGTTAGAGACCACGCGCTCGCAGTTGCAGCCAAGTGTGCTCAAGAGCGTGCCCCTCGGGGAGTCGATTGAGTTGGAGTTGACGGGGCCGTTTGCCACGCTGAATATGAGGTGGTAGTTGCCGGCCTGCGGGAACGTGTAGTAGAGCGTAAAATCGCCGACGTCGTGCTTTGTCCAGGGGAACGCCTTTACGCGCTCACCCGTGCTTGAATAGATCTCGGCCATAGTCTCGACATCACGAACGTCGTTTCCGTCGTAGTCTTGGATGCTGAAGATTATGGCGGTCAGCTGGCCCGGCCCGGCGTATTCCGGCTCTAGCGCTTGGTGGATGATGTAGTCTTCTACACCCCTCTGCATCCCGTTGTAGTGCGGAAGGTGGTCAAGATGGGCAAACACTTGCGGCGCTGAAAACGCAAGAAGAGCCGCAACAGCCAGCAGGAACGGCCACGGAGCCACGTGGGTAAAGCCATCGATTGAAAGTATAAACCTAATCCCTTACGGCGGGGACGGCCATTTTCGCGGGCATCCTGTGCGAGTAAACCACCGTCATGAGCACCATCGAAAACAGCACTAGGCCCAGTCCTAGGTGCGCGGTGACCAGTAATGAGTGCAGACGCTCAACTATGACGACTGCGCCAAGTGCTATCTGGCCTATTACCGCGCCGGTGGCTATCAGCGATGCTATCTTCATTCCTCTGGGCGCGTCCTTTGACTTTAGGACAAACGCCGCAGTTGCCATTACAAGGAGGCCTGTGGTTGCGGCCACCGACCTGTGTATGTATTCTATGATGAAATCTTCGTGTGGCAAGAACCCCTGTGGGCACAGCGGCCAATCGGGGCACGTGAGCCCGACTCCCGACGCGCTGACGTAACCACCAATAAAAATCAAAGAAAAGAGGACGGCGAGAGTTGTAAATGAGAGCGATCTCAGGATCATTCTGTCACTTGCAGCTTGCCAGTCATGTACGAATGGATGATGCAATAGTAGTCGTATTCTCTTGCGCCGAGTCCCGCTGTATTTATCGTGGCTGTATCCCCTCCGTTGAGTATGCTGGAATCAAACAGTGCCCCCGTGTCAGGGTCAGAAGGTCCCGTGCCAGATGTTACCGTGTGTGGGATGTTGTCTGCATTAAAGACCGTTATCACGTCGCCAGCAGTTACGGTCATCGGGTCGGGGTTATAGTCTGGGTTGCCCTGAACTGAAGAGCCTAAAAGTATAGTCAGCGTCGGTCCTGAACCTCCACCTTCTTCTGCCTCTACTATCGTCAGCTGCGAGATCATATAGGGGTGAATGAAGCAGTAATATGGGATTGTATCGCCCACTTCGCCGTCAATCTCTATCTCGTCTGACGACTCGCCGTCGTTTACGATGCCCGTGTCAAAGAGCACGCCCGAGTCTTGGTCGTCTGTGCCTGTGCCCGAAGTCGCGGTGTGCGGGACGTTGTCATGGTTGATCCACACGACCTTGTTGCCCATGGGCACGGTCGCGTCATCGTCGGGATCGTAATCCGGGTTGCCCTGCCCAGCCGCGCCGGCAAGTATCGCTATCGTCGTGACGCCTGCAGCTGGAGGCGGTGGAGGAGGCGGGGGGCCAGTCTGGAGCCTTGTCACGGGCGGCGCGTTTGAGAAAAAGTTCTCAAACTGCGTCACGACTACCGCCGCGCCTATCGCAAGCGTAACTGCCACTATTATAATGCCCCTCGCCATCCTTCCCGGCGAGGTCAACACCACTGGCTCCTCTCCGTGTTCATGCTCTGTCATTTTCAGGGCCCCCTAGTGGTGCGGCTCCTTCCGCGTGTAGTCGAAGTACTGTTCGCCCAGTTTAAACGGGTCGCGCATGTCTGCAGGCTTGCCCTTTCCGGCGCTGTAGATCATGTTGGCCATGAACAGCGCGGCTCCGGAGCCTGAGATCATCGCCCCAACTGTCGCTATCTGGTTCATGATTATCAGCGGCTCCACCGGCACGTAGTCGAAGACCCTCCTTGGCTGACCGTAGAGTCCCAGCACATGCTGCGTGAGGAACACCATGGACACGCCCACGAACAGCAGCCAGAATGTGATCATGCCAACCCTCTCGTTGTACATCCTGCCGGTTATCAGCGGGAACAGGTAGTGTATCATGCCGAGGAATGCGAACGTGATGAGGCCCATGACGAACAGGTGGAAGTGTCCCACGACCCAGTAGCTGTCGTGCGTGAGAAAGTCGAGCGGCATCATGGAGTTAACCACTCCTCCAGCTCCCGCGTAGAAGAACAACACCAGGCCGCCCACCACGAACGACATCGGAGTCGAGAACTTGATCCTGCCTCCCCACATCGTGGCTATCCAGTTAAAGACGTGCAGGGCAGACGCAGGCACTGCTGCGAGCGTACCTACCATGAACGTGGTCTTCATCGTAAAGTCCATGCCTGTCGCGTACATGTGGTGCGCCCATGATGCAAACGCGACTATGGCCAGGAGTACGAACGCCGTAACCCCTGATTGGTAGCTGAACAGCGGCTTTCTTGCAAACCTAGGTATCAACTCGTACGCCATGCCGATGGCAGGTATCGCAAATATGTACACCTCAGGGTGGAACGTGAACCAGAACAGGTGCTGGTACGCTATGGGATCGCCTCCCATGTTGGGGTTAAAGAACCCGCTGACGCCAAGCCTGTCCGTAAACAGCATGATGAGCGCGGCTGTGAATGTCGGCAGCGCGACGAGTATCATGATTGACGTGACAAGCGTGCCCCAGACAAACAGCGAGGTCTTCATGAGCGGCAGGTCAGGGTGCTTCATCTTTAGTATTGTCACGATAAAGTTGATGGCCCCAAGTATGGACGAAAGTCCGAGTATCTTGAGTCCGAATATCCACATCTCGGCCGCCGGCCCGGGCGCCCTCAGGATGGAGTACGGGGGGGTCGCGTACCAGGTAAAGTCGGCCATGCCAAGCCAGACCAAGGCCATGCCTACTGGTATCATCCAGAACGCGACTGCATTCAGCTTCGGCCAGGCCATGTCCTTGTACTTGACCATTATGGGGATCAGGTAGTTGCCCACGCCGGCCGCAAAGGGGAGCAGCCACAAGAATAGCATGTTGGTCCCGTGGGTGGTGAAGATCCTGTGGAAGGTGTTCGGGTCGGTGATTATCTGCGCGCCGGGCAGGAAAAGCTCTGTGCGTATGACAAGCGCAAGCGCGCCTCCTATCATGAAGGCTACGAGGCTGAGTATGATGTAGAGAAGCCCGATGTCTGTGTGGTGGGTCGAAAAGAGTATCTCCCACATTGGACGAGGTTTCTTAACTTCTAGAACCAATCAAAATCCCTCGCTTGCTGCTTTATGCCGCTCGTTGCAAATAAAAGGATTTTGGCAATCATCTAGTTGCTCACGACCGCTGCTTTTGTCTCTGGCAGAACGACCGGTATATCCTTTGCGTCTATGTTAGCGCTAACGTTTGATACTCCCTCTTCAACGATCAGCTTGGCACGCATCTGGTAATGGCTAAAGCCGCAATATTCCCTACACTGGATAAGGTACTCGCCGGTTGCATCAGGCATGACCCAGACGGTGTTTATCCTGCCGGGTATGGCGTCTATGAGAACTGTCAGGTCAGGTATGTTGAAGGCGTGATTCACGTCCCTTGCGGTGACCTCGAACTTGTACGGGACGCCCTTTTGGAGGTGGAGCTCGCCTACCTCCCGAGTCCCATCCTCGTGCTCAAAGGTCCAGAACCATTGCTGGGCGATGACCCTCACCACCTTTGAGTCCTTTGGAGGGTGGTCTAGGAGACGCTCGACGTCCCAAGCCGCGGCGCCAAGATACACCAAGAGCATGATGACGACGCCGACGTAGACCCACTCTATCATCCCGTGGCCCATCTAGCGGTGTCCCTCCTGCGGACCCCTCGGAATGTTCTTGGGGTTTGACTCGCGGAAACGGAAAACGACATAAGCGATAACGCCCATGATGACTGCGCCTATGGTGAACGCGACTACCATGCCCTTGTAGAACAGGCCCCACACCTCAACGCGATTGATGATTATATTGTCTGACTCTTGCGCGAACACAGGCTGAATTATAGAAAAGACTACCACGGGAACGATCAGGAGTACGGCATGCCGTAGAGAGATTCCCATACGCGTCGATTTGGACAAGATATGTTATTTAAGGTTTTGGGAGTTTATTCATGCGGGTAGCGGTGCATCGCCATCACATTGACGCCCGAAAGAGAATACTCTCTGCTTTCCTGTTTCAAAATAGTCATCGACGCGTTGCGGATGTGCCACCGGTAGAGCGCCTCCGGCTTTAGATCCAAAAGAGTAGAAATCGCGGCCTTTATTGGATCAAGGTGCGTGACGCACAGCACGTTCCTGTCCGCGTGCCTGTGGGCGACTTCGTCGAGCAGGCTCTTGACCCGTCTCTTCACTTCCAGAAAAGGCTCGACCCCAAAGCTCTCAAGGACCGGGTCGTGCTCGGCGTAGAACTTCAAAAATAGGTTGCCGTACTTTGTCACTACTTCTTCATAGTTCATCCCCACCAGCTTACCAAGCTCTATTTCGTACAGGCGCTCGTCAACTTCGTAGCAGGCCCCGACGGCATCGCAGACAATCTCTGCAGTTTCCAGCGCGCGCATGACAGGCGACACTACCACCTTGTCTATGGGGACGTTTTTCAGCTGCTTCGCCGCGTCGGCCACCTGCTCCCTGCCGAATTCAGTCAAGTGCGACTCCAGGTGGCGGCCTACGAGCATGCGGTTGACGTTGTTGTCGGCCTGCCCGTGGCGCATAAAGATGACTAGCCGCACAGGGATGGAGTTGCCTGGCCGCTACTTAATTATTTACAATGTGAAAGTTAATATTCAAACTTCTCGCAACCGGGTACATGAACATTGGAATAGTAGGCGGCACCGGCGGCATGGGCGAGGGCTTTGCCCTCAGGTGGTGTGTCAAGCATGACGTTATCGTTGGCTCGAGGGAGGCAAAGAAGGCGCAGGAGGCAGCCGCAAACTATGCAAACGCTGCAAAGCAGGCGTATGGCAGCTCGATCGCCGGGAGCATCACCGGCGACGACAACATCTCCCTTGCAAAAAACTCTGATGTGCTCATACTTTCAATCCCGTACGAGTTCATCGACGACATGTGTTCGAAACTGGCGGCGCGGGCAAAAAGCGACTGCATAGTGGTGTCGCCAATCGTCCCCATGACACGGACGGATAGCGGCTTTGTCTACATACCTATCGAGCATGGCAAAAAGCCGGCAGCCGAACTTGTCGCCGAGAAAATGGCGCCAAGATCAAGGGTCGTTTCTGCTTTCCACACGATATCTGAAGTAAAGCTGAAAAACGTCGGCGCGGGCCTCGACGCAGACACGTTCATCTGCGGCGACGACGCAAATGTCGTCGCAAAGCTGAGCGAGCTCGTGTCAGAAATACAGGGCTTGAGGCCCATCTACCTGGGGCCGCTCTCACTCACCTACCAAGCAGAGGTACTCACCCCAATGCTCTTAAACGCCGCCAAGCACAACAAGATGAAGCACCCCGGCGTGAAACTGACGTAAACGTTATGAGCACTGGTGTTGGCATAAGACCATGCGGCGGCAGGAGCGAGGGCCGGGGCGCGGGCACAACTGGATGTCCGCGATGGGCATACTGTTCTTTGTAGCCGCAGGAATAATCGCGATAAGGAACCTTGTGCTTTACAGCCTTGGAGCGGCGTCTGGTTTGGTGGAAAGCGGCACGCAGATCTTTTTCGACAATTTTGTAAACGCAGAACTTACTAACGAAAAATTCGTGCTTGCCATGTTTGCGATAGGCGGGTTCCTGCTTTACTGGGGATATTTCAAAAAGAAGGAGGAGTATGGGCCGCCCGACGAGCACGAATGGCGCAGGTTCAACAAATAATTTCTAAAATAAGTCGATTGTCGAATAATATGCTCTCAATATTATATAAATTCCCTATCAAAAAATCGAGAAATCTCACTTAAATAAAAGAATTTCGCATTTTCGGGCCGTTTTGAGAAGGAATTAGCAAAGTTAAAGTCAGGGATTGCATGATGCAGTACAAGCTGGAGAAAAAGTCCGGATTATGAAGAAAAAGCACGCG
The DNA here is from genome assembly GCF_036397675.1 of Nitrososphaera sp. Classification (GTDB taxonomy): domain Archaea; phylum Thermoproteota; class Nitrososphaeria; order Nitrososphaerales; family Nitrososphaeraceae; genus Nitrososphaera. Next base: position 86,550 of record NZ_DASWIL010000038.1, read on the forward strand.
AAATCAAAGGCCAAGGCAGCAGGAAAAACGAAAACTACAAGAAAAGTCCGAAAGGTTGCGCGGGTTCGCAAGGAAACGCCTTCCGCTGGCATGAAAAAAGTTGTCCGGATAATGGGCCAAGGCCAATTCTACATTGATTCAGTCACGCTCAAGAAGCTCAACGCCATAGACGACTCGCTGGTGGAGCTGGTCGCAAGCGAAAAGGCAGACGACGGCGAATTTCGGGCCATGCTTGCCGAGCTCAACCACGTTGCCGCAAAGCGCGGCAAGGCAGTCGAGCGTGGAGAGATAGTGAGGTCTGACATCATACTGCCAAGCGCCGACCTGCCCGTTGATGAAGCCAAAAAGCTGTTCAGGGGCGAGGGAGTAATACCGAACTAGGCCATGCGCAAAAAGCCCTCTAGCCTGTCCATTGCCTTTTCAAGGACATCTTCCTTGGCAAGGTAGACTATGCGGAAATGATCAGAACCGTAGGTCGAGCCAAAGCCCGAGCCATGCACGGTCAGCACGCCGGTGCTGTTCAAGAGATCAATGACAAATTGCTTGTCGTCCTTCCAACGGCCCCGGAGGTCTATTTTCGGAAACGCGTAGAACGCGCCGCGGGGACTCCTGCACTGTATCCCCATACCGGCCAGCCGCTTTAACACATAGTCGCGCCGCTTGCGCAGCTCGTCGACCATTGCCGGTATGTGATCCTGTGGCCCCCTCAATGCCTGGATTGCTGCATGCTGTACTGGCAGATTCGAGGCTATCCTGACCCTTGCAAGCTTGGGCACGTCCTCCCTGAACTGATCGAGTTTCCTTGACTGGCTGTTCATGCAGATGTAGCCGCAACGCCACCCGGTCATCAGATAGGCCTTGGAAAAGCCGTTCAACAGAACCACCGGTGCGTCCTTGGCCACCTTGCCTATGCCGGTGAACTGCGAGTCAAAGGTTATCCTGTCATATATCTCGTCACATATGACGTAGAGGTCATGCTCCGTCGCGATGTCTATCAATTGCTGCAGGCTTTTTCTGTCGAACACCTCGCCGGTGGGGTTATTCGGGCTGATGATGCAGAGGGCCCTTGAGCGGGGAGTTATCTTTTTGCGCAGGTCCTCAAGGTCGGGCCGGCCGTCGTCGTGCAGGTGGAACTCGACGGGTTTTCCTCCGTAAAATTTGGCGTACGACGCATACGGTGGGTAATATGGGCCGGGCATAAGCACCTCGCTGTTCGGGTCGACTATAGACGCGAGTGTCATGTCCAGGCCCTCCGACACGCCGTTTGTCACAATAACATCATCTTCAGTCACGGAGAGGCCTTTCTCCGACTCTTTTTCTACGATGGCCTTGCGAAGCTCCGGCAGCCCCTCTGAATCAGCATAAAAGTTCTCGTCACGGTTCACGGCGTCTACTAGCGCCTTTTTTATGTGGTCGGGCGTCTTGAAGTCGAACTTGACTGGGTCGCCTATGTTAAGGTAGATTATCTCCTTGCCCTGCGCCAAGTACTTGTTGGCGAAGGCCGTGATATCGCGAATCGCGTACTCGACGCCGTGTGTCCTGTCGGAGACTTTCAATTGCAAGCTTGGGTGCCCTACCGAGATAAATTGTTATGTATCACGGTACTGTTTACCATCTCATGTCTTCAGAAATCGGGCCGGCCGTCAAGCGCGCGATAGACGCGTTCAACAATAAAGATAACAGGACAGGGTACTTTGACTTGTACGACGAAAACGTGTTGCTCCACGGCTTTCCCGCAGGTCTGCTCCCGGGCATGGCGGGGTTGAAGGCGTTCTACAGCGGGCTGTGGAAGGCGTTCCCGGACGGCCGGCTTGAGCTGAGCAACGTGGTGGCGCAGGGCGACAGGGTCGCAACGATGTACGCGTTCACTGCGACGCATCAGGGCGAGTTCATGGGCGTTCCGGCGACTGGCAAGCGCGTTGAAGTAACGGGCATGACCATCCTGCGCTTTGTCGGCGACAAATGCGTTGAGCGCTGGAACGTGGCGGACATGCTGTCTCTCATGCAGCAGCTGGGCACAAAGTAACAATAAAAAGCATGTCAGCGCACCCTGCTTGTGTCAAATGTCAGACTACGACAAGGTAATGAAGCTGGCCCTTGAGCGGGGTTTATACTTTCCGAGTTGCGAGATTTACCACGACGCGCCTGCTGGGTTCTGGGAGTACGGGCCCACAGGCGTCGCCATAAAGAACAAGTTCATCGACCTCTGGCGCCGGGAGCTCGTGCGCCGGGACGGCATGATGGAAGTCGACGGCTGCCAGATAATGAGCAAGAGCGTCTTTGTCGCGTCCGGCCACATCAGCAACTTTACGGACCCCATAATAAAGTGCACAAAGTGCAACTCTATCTTTCGCGCAGACAGGTTCATCGAGGAAAAGACCGGTCAGCGTGTGCCGGAGAGGCTCTCAAATGAAGATATGGATGCGCTCTTGAAGACTCACGACCTGAAGTGCCCGAACTGCAAGGGCGACTTTGGAGCCGTCAGCAGGTTCAACATGATGTTCCGAGTTGGAATAGGGCCTGCAGGCGAAGAGGCGTACTTGCGCCCTGAGACCTGCCAGTCCATCTTTGTTGATTTTTCCCGCGTGTTCAAGACCATGCGCGGCAGGTTGCCGCTTGGCATCGCGCAGGTGGGCAAGTCGTTTCGAAACGAGATAGCTCCAAGGCAGAGCCTTCTTCGACTTCGCGAGTTCTACCAGGCAGAGATTGAAGTGTTCTGCAACCCAAAGCGCCTTGACGACATGCCCAGATTTGACGAAGTCAAGGGCACGACGTTACGATTGTTCAAGGATGGCGACGGAACGGTGACTGCAGTCACTGCGGATGAAGCAGTGGCAAAGGGCCTCATCCCTAGCAAGCTGGTCGCGTACTACCTTGCGCTCCTCACGGAATTTTACGAAAAAACCGGCGTCGACATTTCAAGGAGCAGGTTCAGGAGGCTCTCCGACGAGGAAAAGGCATTCTACGCGTCGGTCGCGTTTGACTTTGAAGTTGAAACGAGCACAGGATGGCTCGAGCTTGTGGCGTGCAACTACCGCTCCGACTATGACCTGAAAGGGCACGCAGAGATCAGCAAGGAAAAACTCGAAGTGGTGGATCCTGTTGACCAGCAAAAGGTTCTTCCGCACGTGTTTGAGCTATCAATGGGCATTGACAGGAGCATCTACACCATCTTGGAGCACTCGTACTACGAAGAGCCTGCAAAGGACGAGACGAGGACCGTCCTGAGGCTAAAACCGTACTTGGCGCCGGTGCTAGTCGGGATACTGCCGTTGATGACAAAAGACGGCCTTGGCGAAAAGGCACGCAAGATCCACTCTGACCTTAAGCGCGACTTTGACGCGTTCTATGACGAGTCCGGCTCGATTGGAAGGCGCTACCGGCGGCTTGAAGAGGCTGGCGCGCCCTTTGCCATTACGATAGACCAGACTACCATGCAGGACGACACGGTGACGGTGCGCTACCGCGACTCTATGCTGCAAGTGCGCGTCAAGGCGGCAGACCTTGCGCAGTTTCTGCGCGACTCGCTTTTGATAAAATGACGCGCAAGAAAGAGGAGGCAAAAGAGGAAGACCTGCCTGCCGAAAAGTGGTTGGCCGCCTTCAGGAACCCGTCGTCTGACAAGAGGCCGGAAGGCTCGACCCTTGTAAGGCAGTTCTACGCGGCAGGTTATTACGAGGCCTACGATATGGTATTGACGCATGCAGAAAGGATGAACCTCGAGGTGATCTGGTTTCGGGAAAAGCACAGCTGCGGCCCCTACATGAACCGCAACTACCCCGGCCTTGAGTCAAGGTGCACGTACTGCAACAAAAAATTCGGCCACGAGCCCGTGCCATGCGCAAGCGACGGCTGCGAGTCAGAGTTCTGCTCCAGAGATTGCATGGACGAACATGCGACGCTCAAGCACAGGGTCAGGACTTGACAAAGTCAACCGTGATTATCCTTATTCGCTCTGGGTCGCCACGGAACTGGTCCAAGCACCGCGACGAATATTCCGCCGGCGACCCTTCCTTCAGCTCGGCGACCCTGAATCCCATCGACCGGAACGTCTCCACCAGCCAAACAGTCCACAGGTCAACGGCATCGTCGCCTACAGGCTGCAGCAATTCATCTGTCATCTCCGTCACGAGCCTGAACGCCCCCGGCCTTTTCAGCTTGGCGTGCACCGCCTCGTAAAATGGGTGCCACTGCCCCTCCTTTTTCTCGTCGATGAAAGACTGGTCGGGCAGGATTGCGATAAACCCGTCTATCGAATCGTCGGGGAAGCGGGGGACGATGTCTCCAAACGAGCCCTGTATTACAAAGGCGTTCTGCAGATTGAGCCGCGACCTCGCCTGCGCGCACTGCGCCTCGTCAAGCTCGATGCCAATGTAGACGGTCTCGGGGTCTTTTTCTGCAAGCGCCCCCAGCACCCTTCCGTCGCCCATCCCAAGCTCCACTATTGTTCGCGTATGTGGTGGAACTATGAAGGGCTTGGACATTACGCCTTCAAAAGCTCTGACTCGAGCAGCTGCTGGACGAGCTGCACGACTTCCTGCTCCACCTGCTGCCTAGGCATGCCAAGCTTGGCCGAGAACTGGTCTGTAAGTTGCGTTATGGTCTTGGTGCCGTCGCAGGTCTTCCAGAACTCGACGATTGCTTCGTTTACCATGAAACCCTGCTCCTTCTCGTTTGCGAGGATCATCGACCCGTCCTCCTGCTTGATGAATCTGCCCTGCTTCAGGGGCATCGACTTTTCATAGTCAATCTGGAAGCGGAGCTTGGGTTTTCCAAAGCCAAGCTGGTCGCGTACTCCGGGGTTCATCTTTTCGAGGCTCCAGGGCGGGTCCCACACTATCTCGACGTTTATGCTGCCTATCCCCGGCACCTTGCCCACGTAGCGCTTGACATCGCTGACAAGCGTGTCGTGGAGCGGGCATCCCCGGGTGGTCATGGTCATCTTGATGTCAACGTCTTTGCCTTGGGCCACCTTGACTCCGTAGATCAGGCCCAGATCCACGACGTTTACCGGGATCTCTGGGTCCATGCACTTGCGGAGCGCACTGTAAACCTTGTCCTCTGTGACCTGCTTTGCAGTTGACATGGGCGTGATAAAGTTGATGCCAACACGATAAATACTTTGTCTAGCCAAGCATCGCCTTCAGGTTCTTTTCAAAGGGCGGCTTTAGCACGCCCTTTTCCGTGATGATGGCGGTTATCAGCTCCGGAGGCGTCATGTCAAACGCGGGGTTGAATATCCTGACGCCTTTTGGCGCCACCCTCTTTCTGCCCACCTTGACGACCTCGTCTACCGAGCGCTCCTCTATGACCACATCTTCCGGGCTGCTCTCAAAGTCAAAAGTCGAAAGCGGCGCCGCAACGTAGAACGGGATCTTGTGCCTTTTGGCAAGCGTCGCCACCTGGTATGTCCCAATCTTGTTAAAAACGTGGCCGGTGCGAAGCACTCTGTCGGCCCCAACTACGATGCGCTTTATAGCGCCCCTTGACATCATATGCCCCACCGCGGTATCGGGTATCAGCGAAACGTCCACCCCGTCGTGTTGAAGTTCAAACGCGGTGAGCCTTGACCCCTGCATGACCGGCCTTGTCTCCGTTGCAATGACACTCAGGCGCTTGCCCTGCTCCCTGGCCGCGCGTATGACTCCAAGTGCCGTGCCGTACGCGACAGTCGCAAGCGATCCTGCGTTGCAGTGCGTCATCACCACGTCGCCGTCCCGGAACAGGCTTGCGCCAAACGCTCCCATCTGCCTGTTGGCCTGAACATCCTCCTCCCACATTTTTTTCGCTTCCGAGAGCACAGCATTACGGGCGTAATCGAGCCTCTTGGCCCCCTTTGCCTTTGCCATTATCCGCTCTAGCGCCCAAAAGAGATTGACGGCAGTGGGCCTGGTGGCCCTGAGCACCTTAAACGCGGCGTCAAGGTCGGTCATAAGTTCTGCAAGAGTGCCGGCCTTGCTCGACTGCGCGGCAAGCGCAAGCCCAAACGCCGCGGTGACTCCGATTGCCGGCGCGCCCCTTACTACCAGTTTCTTTATCGCGTCTGCAACCTGTTGGTAGTCGGTGCACTTTACGTAAACGAGTTTGTTTGGGAGCTTTGTCTGGTCTATCATGACCACTGCATGATCCTTCCATTCGACTGTCAGCAAAAGGTTGAGGTTCTTGCGTGCCAAGCAGAAAAATTCCCAATCGTGGCGGTATTAAACCTATGTTCTGCGCCCTATCGAGGCAAACTTGATAAACTTTGTTCTGTCGAGCATACCTCTGCCGTCGTACACCGGAGCGTCGCCGAGCTCCTTGCGCGAAAGGTTGCGGTACTCGGCGTGGTCTGTAGACAAAATCACGAGATCGGCGCCCTTGACCGCCTTTGCAAGGTCCTGCGTGAGCGTGACTTCGGCCGGCAGCGCGGGGTCGCTTTTCACCACAGGGTCGTGCACGCGGATCTCTTTCGCGCCGACTTTTTTCAGCTCGGAGATGACAACATAGCTGGGCGAGAGCCTTGTGTCAGAGACTCCCCCCCTAAAGGCAAGGCCCAGGATTGCGACGGTGCAATGGGAAGGCTCCAAGCCGCCGAGAAGAGCGAGGGCCTGCCTCACGCAGTAGGCGGGCATCGAGTCGTTCACGTTCCGACCAAGCCTAGTGATCTTGCACTCTGCCTTGACCATTTCTGCCGCATGCAGCACAAACTGGGGGTAGACAGGTATACACGCCCCGCCGACCCCGACTCCGGGCCTGTGAATGTGGCAGAAGGGCTGCGAGTTTGCCGCCTCTCGTGCCTCCCAAAAGTCCACGCCCGCCTTTTCGCAGAAAAGCGCAAGCTCGTTTGCTAGGGCGATGTTGACGTCCCTGTAGACGCCTTCAAGGAGTTTTTCTGCTTCCGCAGTCCTCATGCTGCTCACGGCAATTACGCCTTTTCCGAAAACAAGCGAGAACAGCCTTGAGCCGGCCGCAAGGCTCGCCGGGCCGGCGCCCGACACGATTGCCGGATAATGATCTTCAATATCCTTGATGGCTCTGCCCTCGTAGATCCGCTCCGGGTTGTAGACCATGAAAAAGTCCCGGTCTACTTTCAGGCCGCTCTCCTTTTCAAGCACGGGAATCAGGGCTTCTTCTGACGTGCCCGGGGGCACGCTCGGGTTCAAAACAACCGTGTCGCCCTTTTTCAACCCCTTTGCAATCGACGAGGCCGCCTGACTGACTGACCCGAGGTCCGGAGAGAGCGACTGGCCGGCAGTGAGCACGGGCACGCAGATCATCTTTATCGCAGAATCCTGCGACGCCTTTACAGGGTTGTTGTAAACGGAAAACCGCTTTTCCTTCAGGCCCTTTGAGAATGCCTCACTGACTCCCGGCTCTTGTATGCGCGTCCTGCCCTTTCTTGCACTTGCGAGGACCGGGGGCGACTTGTCAACGCCGATTACGTGGGCGCCGAACCTGAGCCACACGGCGGCAATGGGCGAGCCCACCTGGCCAAGGCCGTAGACGGCTATCCTGGCGTTGCCCGACTTTATCCTGCCGGCAAGGTCCGAAACCGCGCTCGTTTGGGTCCCGCCCTTTTTCATGACGATGTCAGGATGTGATTTCGGCTATAAACTCTTGTCTGTGACAGGCTATGTGTAAAAAGTCAGTTATTACCGATACTTTCTTAACAAGCAGGCGACTTTTTACACAAAGACTCTAGCACAGACAGGTTTAATGCCCAAAGCTTCCTGCCAACTGTACCATGATCCCTGCAGTGGTGAGGGACTTTGTCAAGAGCCTCCCGGGCCCCTCGGCCTTGGTAGGGTGCATGGCGGGCGGACAACCGTTCCCTTGCTGCGAGTACGACGTCGCGCTGTTCGGGCCGGGCGCAAACAGCGTGGTGCAGATCGGTGACCACGCGGTGGAGCTGATGTACGTGGAAAAGAGTCACGTTCTTGAATTTGGCGACATGGAAATCATCAAAGATTCCAAGTCGTTTTCCCTTTCTTCCAGGGTAAAAGAGGCGACGCAGGAAAAGCGCGGAAAGGCGCTCCGCGCCTCTGGCAGAAGGGCCCTTGTCACGTCGCTGATGTACCAGCAGAGGATGAAGGACGCAAAGCAGCCGCTGCTTGCCTCCATGTGGCTCAAGGCTGGGGCGTACAAGTTTGTCAGAGGAGCGCTCGCCCTTGCCGGCGCAAGGCCGATGCCTGTCCACGAGCTTGGGCAGGTGAGGCAGACCGAGCTTGTTGGCATGGCAGAAGGCGTCCAGGCGGCGCTTGAATGCATAGGGATAGAGCGGGCTACCAGACCGGCGATAGCAAGGTCGGTCAAGGCAGTCGCGGAACTGAAAAGCGGCGACTATGACTCCAGGCTCGTGCAGTCCAAGGCGGACTGGCTGCTTGAAAAAAGCATGCTTGCAGACTGCTACTATTTTCTTGGCAGGGCTACCTGCGAGAGCCTCGCGTCAAAAAACAATGCGTTCCACAGCAGGTATGCCAAGCTGGCGCAGCTTGCGCTCGACCTTTCGGCAGACCAGCAGGGGCTTGAAAAGCTGCAAAAAAATCTGTCTCGGGCTGCAAAAAAAGCCCTGTCGTAGATTATCTCTTGCGGACCGTGAGGACCGGAGCCGGCGCCACCTTGGCACGGAGCTTTGCCTTGTACTTCAGGTTCCTCGGTTTCGTGCGAAGCCTGTAGCCGCAGCATGGGCACCAGAGGCCGTCCCACTTGATGAATATCTCGCAGATCTGACAGCGCTTCTGGCCGCTAGCGTACCTTCCAGAGCCGACC
>NZ_DASWIL010000039.1:0-4554 GCF_036397675.1 Nitrososphaera sp.
TTCTTTAGAGCGTCTTTAATTTGCTGTGCCGACGCCTTCCTTAATTCTAATTTACTATATTTCTCAAAGTTCATAAGTGCCAACTCATAGTTCTTTCTTGTTGCTTCCGAACGGTAGTTGGTTAGAAATGGCTCTTCCTTCTTGCTCATTTGCGAGCTTTTCATATGTTAATTCTAAGCGTGAGCGTGTAATTAACCTTTACTCCATAATGCCTTTAATGCGCGTTATTCCGGAGGGTGGTGCAGGGTGAAAAAGGCCAAGGCAGGTGCCGACGAGTCTCAGCAGATTGAGCTGCGCGTTGCAGAGGCCAAGCACCGCGACGTGGGCAAGCGCAGGGCGCGCCTTGACCCGCACTATATGGAGCAGATGGGCATACAGCCCGGCGAGATAATCGAGCTTGTGGGCAAGAGGCAAACTGCAGTCACGGCGTGGCCGGCCGACGACGAGGAGCAGGAAACGGACATTATCCGGATAGACGGTCAGACGAGGAAGAACGCCGGCGTCGGCCTGAACGACCTCCTGGCAATCAGGCGTGCAGAGAGCAAGCCCGCAAAGAGCATAACGCTAAGCCCGATTGGCGACAGCAACATGACGGTAGACAAGGAATTCTGTGACTTTGTCAAGAGCAGGCTGAAGGGATTCCCTGTGAGCGAGGGCGACGAGGTGTCAGTGATCATTCTCGGCAACCAGATGGACTTTAAGGTAGAAAAACTTTCGCCCAAGGCAATCGTGCGCATAGAGCGTCCAACAAAGCTTGCGATAATCGCGGAGACTACTAGCGACCGCCGACCCCGCGTCACATATGAAGAGATAGGCGGCATGAAGGAGCAGATACGCCGCCTGCGCGAAATAGTGGAACTGCCTATGCGCCACCCGGAGGTGTTTGCGAGGCTCGGCATTGAGCCGCATTCAGGCATCCTGATGTACGGCCCGCCGGGAACAGGCAAGACGCTGATTGCAAAGGCACTTGCGTCGGAGTCGGAGGCCAACTTTTTCATAATAAACGGGCCGGAAATAATGAACAAGTACTATGGCGAGACTGAGGCACGCCTGCGCGACATCTTCAAGGAGGCAAAAGAGTCGTCGCCCTCGATAATATTCATCGACGAGATCGACGCCATCGCGCCCAAGAGGGAGGAGGCGTTTGGCGACGTGGAAAAGCGCGTCGTCGCTCAGCTGCTGGCGCTCATGGACGGCATGCAGGAACGAGGTCAGGTGATAGTCCTTGGCGCCACCAACAGGCCCGAGAGCCTTGACCCCGCGCTGCGGCGCCCCGGCAGGTTTGACAGGGAGATAGAGATAGGTGTGCCAAACGCGGAAGGCCGGCTTGAGATACTGCAGATACACACGCGGGGCATGCCTCTTGCCGAAGACATTAATCTTGCCGATCTTGCCTCCGAGCTTCACGGCTACACGGGGGCAGACACCAAGGCGCTCTGCCGCGAGGCCGCCATGAAGGCCCTTAGGCGCTACCTGCCCGAGCTCGACCTAGAAGGCGACAAGATATCGCCGGAAATGCTCGAGTTGATGGTGATTACCTCGCGAGACTTCCGCGAGGGCATCAAGGAAATAGTGCCCACGGCCATGAGGGAGTTTTACGTGGAAGTTGCAAAGGTAAAGTGGGAGGAGGTGGGCGGCCTGCAGGAGGTAAAACGGACGCTGCACGACAACCTCATAGCGGCAGTAAAAGAGCCGGAGAACTTTGCGAAAATGGGGATCAAGCCACCCAAGGGCGCGCTACTGTACGGTCCGTCCGGCACAGGCAAGACATTGATTGCAAAGGCACTGGCGACAGAAAGCAGCGCTAACATCATCATAGTACGCGGTCCGGAAGTTCTGTCAAAGTGGGTCGGAGAATCTGAAAAGGCTATCCGCGAGATATTCCGAAAAGCCAAGAATTCGTCGCCGTGCATCGTGGTATTCGACGAGCTCGACTCGCTTGCAAGGCCTAGGGGTCACGGCGACGACTCGTCAGGCAACGAGCGAGTCGTGAGCCAGATACTGACTGAGATGGACGACGCGGCAAACTCGGGGGTAATTGTAGTGGGCATCACGAACAGGCCGGACCTGGTCGACTCGTCGCTTTTGCGTCCTGGCCGGCTTGACCTGATAGTATACATAGGTCAGCCCGACGAGAGCGCAAGATTAGAAATATTGAAAATAATAACGCAGCCGATGCCTCTTGCCGGCGACATCGACTTGGCGTCGATAGCGCAGGCCGCAAAGAACTTTAGCGGGGCAGACCTGGTGGCGCTGTGCAGGGAAGCGGCGGTGAGCGCCATGCAGAACAAGGCGGACATCGTTTCAGGGCAGGACTTTGCCAAGGCGTTAAAGGCTGCAAGGCCGTCCATAACAAAGGAAGTCGAGGACTGGTATGAGGCGATGAAAAAAAACCTGACATACGCCATGCCCAAGCCCCCGGACAAGTCCTTTTATGGTTAATTACAACCCATAGATAGGCAGTCAGTTTCTAGGACTGAAAGAAAAACCGGGCTGAAGCCCCACCGACATTGGATGAAAAAGTAGAAGTGCCACTCAACCACACAAGCGATTAAGTGGCTCCCCAATTCCTCTCCAGGTTTTAGGGTTATGCTAATAATCCACCCACCCCTTTAAAAGCGTTAAGGTGTGCGGGGGTCGCATAGCTAGGTAATTGCGGGGGACTTATGATCCCCGGTTCCTCTCCAGGTACACGTGGGTTCAAATCCCACTCCCCGCGTTTTTCTGTAGTATAGACCGTGCTTTCACGATTTTCGTATTCCGTTCGATGTTGATATTACGCCTACATCCGGGACATGTAGAGAAAGTCCGCGAGTTGTTTTCATTCTTGGACCTATACTCCCAATGGTAATGACAGCTTGGACAAGTAGTTACTTGCCTTAACCCAGGGTTTTTGTCGCGCCATCCCTTAGTATTCGGAGGTTTTGGAGGTGGGAGCACGAGTGGGGGGAAATCCACTTCTATTACCCGTCCTTTAGATGCCATTACTTTGTTCTCTCCACCATTACTTTAGCCTAGACAAACTCCCTTATTTCCTTATACGCGTCTTCGGGGGTCTTGTTCGCGGTGTCGAATTGTATCGAATAGTCTATTCTGGTGCTTTCATAGTTCCCCCGGTTGACGGTGACCCCGTAAGAAAGAGAGCTTTTCATGCTTTTGCCTCAGGGGATGCTACAGCCAAATTCTTTGATTTCAGGTCAGTAATTGTCTGCTCGTAGAGCTGAACAGCCTGAACCCGCGCGGCTTCCAGGTTGTTTGAAAAAACATGTGCATCGACTGTTGCGGCTCCCTTGGCAGTCTGGCTGATTTTCACGCTGTATTGATAGACTTGAGGGTCTGACATTAGTTTTTTATTGCCTTGTAGATTTGTACCTCCCAGGCTTCTGGTTCTTCGACCGACACGTCGAGGGATACAACCTTATCCTTGACAATGTTTGCGTGGAAGCTAAAGCCGTGATCAAGTTCCCACGCCGCAGACATTAACCGGGCCAATCTTTCGTCTGTGATTGTTCCAAGCTTGTATGATTTGCTTTTCATTCGACTCCCTCCATTAGCCATTTTTCTCCCGCTTCTGTGAAAGCGAAGACGTGCTCGCCCGCGCCATTTGTTGTTCTCACGACTAGCCCTCTATGCTCCAAAAAATCTAGAGTGGGCCTGGGTGTGTTCTTGATTTCGTCGGTCTGCTTACCTGACATAGGTAATCCATAGGTAACTAAGGTTAATAAATGTATAGGTAACTTATAGGTAACTCTTATATGTAACTGGTAGGTAACTAGATAAGATGCCAGATATTGCAATATCAATAGTGGGCGAACGTACAAAGCTGAATCGGGCTAATACCAAGTCGCCATCGCTCAGAACTACCGTTCCCGAGAGCGTAGTTAATGAATTGAAGGTCAAAGAAGGAGATTCACTGGAGTGGGAGCGTATTATCCATGAAGGCAAGATCGCTATTAGAGTTAAGAAGGCTGGGAAGCAGGAATGACGCGCACCTGTGTTAGCTGCGAATCTCCTATAGACCCCAACTCACTAGCGTTTGAACAAAGGCTAATCGATGACCAGAACTTTTGCCGCAAGTGTTGGACCCACCTAATGTCTGAAGACGATTTACCAGTTGAGTTCCCTGCTAGATTCATGGCTTTGGCCTAACGCTACCCCTATACGCCAAACAAGTAGGGTTACATGACTCATACCTCGATTACCTTTCTATACATCCAGAGCTTTCCTTCGAGGTTTGCTCTAACAGATTGTTTGAATCCACATTTCTCCTTGTAATACTTTATCTTATCCGGATTTGTCTGAAGTGTGATGTACCTACATGCGACACGTTCGCTAATAATGGCAGCCAAACCCACACAGAAGTTACAGATTAGTCGACCAATACCTAACCCTCGAAATTGTTTGTCTACACCCATCTGGCCTAGTAGCACAGCGGGATATTTTATCGGAATGTAGTTTTCCAATTTGTCCCCATCCTCCAGCCTATTACTTTCTAGTGCAGACATAGATAGCGTAAAGAACGCTAGAACTCTTTTGTGTTGTTTGACAATGAAT
>NZ_DASWIL010000040.1:0-16188 GCF_036397675.1 Nitrososphaera sp.
AATTCGTTCATTTAGACAATTGACGTGCAAGAACGACAGCATTTTGATGGTGATAAACACCATTATTTGGTTCTGAAATCGAGCAGCGTCTGCGGTTTTCAGATGGTTTCTACAGAGCCGCCCTTTGCAAGCACAGAAAGACGATGCGGCACTGCCCAACATGGTTATATTGTCGGCCGGGACTTTGTTAGTGGAAGGGTCAAACCCGGAAAAGGCTTCCACATGTCCACAACCTCCGGTAACGTAAGGGGAAGATGATAGAAGAGCAGAACGAGGTTTAATATTCTGTAATCGAGGTATCGAAAACCCTTAAGGATGTCCTGTCAAAGGTGGCGACGGCAATTAACGTCAGGCTAATGAGCGAAAAGCTGCCATCGCTAAACTACAGGATAAGCGCAGACTATGGCAAGGTGGAGGTTGCCCGGTCCAAGTCGCTGCAAAATGAAGACCTGTTCGGACCTGCCATGAAAGTGACTGCCAAGATTAACTCCAAGGCGCTAACCAACGGGCTGGCAATAGGTCAGGCCCTTTATAACAGGGTCAAGGGGATGGAAGAATACTCTTTTGCAAAGTCAGACGAGGTGGCTGCGGGGATAAGCGGCGATTATCATGCCTACCACGTCAAGAGCAAGGGATCAAGGAACGTGCTTAATCCCTTTAAAAGGATGTCAGCCGGCTAGCCACGCGAGCTTGCGACAAATAGCAAATCTTTTCTTCCCATGCGCACAAAGGTAGCCGATGTATCCATCAGACATTCTCTCACGGCTGTATTCCGGCGAGGAAAGCGACAAGCTGTACCCAAAAGAAGAGTTGGAGACAGTAGAAGGAGTCGAGGACGTTCTCCAGACCAACCTATTCAACGTGATGTTGAACCGACGTTCGCATCGCAAGTTCGAGGACAAGCCGATCGAGGACTGGAAGATGGAGATGATATTTGCCGCTGCCGACACGGCGCCCACGGCCGGCGGCTTTCAGGGTTTTGAGATATTCCAGGTGAAAAACCCGGAGATAAAGAAAAAGCTGGTAGAGGCCGCAAACAAACAACCGTACGTCAATGCGCCTGAAGTGCTCGTGTTCTGCATGAACCCTGCACGTGTCAAGCTCAATTTTTCGCAGGAAATAATAAACAAGTTCTCGGTACAGGATGCCACCCTTGCGGCAGCCTACGCGCAGCTTGCCGCGCATGCCCTTGAGCTCAGCAGCGTTTGGATAGGAATGATTGATGAAAAGAAAGTAATGGAGGCGCTGGGAACAGAGCTTGTCCCGTCGTCCATACTGTGTGTTGGATATCCTCAAAAGATGCTCCAGCCAAAGCCAAAGCGCAACCTTGTCGACCTGATACACGTGGTTCAGTAGCCGGCGTCCATCAAGAAGACAAGTGTCTCCTCGATTTTCTTCGCACTTGTCTTGTCCCGACGCTTGACCCGCGTGTTGGTAAGCCTGACTGTGACGACATCCTTGCCAAACGCTGTGTCAAGTGCCATCTCGACACTCCCTGGGACCCACACGTCATCGTCTTTGTGCTCTAGGACCACGTCTTCTACCGGGATTATGATTTTGCTGACCTTGATGACGTTGTCTATGCCATTGTTTACGCGGATCCTTACCATTGCTTCTTCATACTTTCTGACGTCCAGGGTACTTTTATCTGTGACCGCTTCTGCCTCTATAAACCGGCACACGACTCCTGACTCGGGCGAGCCGTACAGCGCGTAGCGCTGGCGCGCAAGCGAAAACACGTCAATCAAAAACTCCTCATCCTCATGTTGTCTGTAGACACCGATTTCTATCGGTATCTTGGAATAAAGCACCGAGATGCTTCTCTGGTCGATTATCATTGGCGATTTGAACTTTATGTACACGTTCTTGGCCACCTCCTTTGGCGTCTTTATGGGCGGGTTGGGAAATAACCCCACATACGTCACCTTGGTGTCGGTGACTATGAGCGACTCGGACGCAACCTTATCGCCCTCGTATCGCCTGTAGGTGAAGGCAGATCCTATGCTTCCAAGCACTATCGTGTTGCCGCCGACCTCTGCCGTCTCCTCCTCCATCCCTGACCTGAGCGTGTGACGTCCAAATATCTCCCTCAAGACTTAGGACTGGTCGACGACATCACTAGTAAATGTTTTCCACCTGAAAACATAGATACTGGCGTTGCGTGAGTATCCTAAGCGTCGTGGCAGACCCTACAAACTCGACTTCATTTATCGGGCTCCCTGATCAGATAAACCTGCTTGGGACAGAGGCATCTCTTATCACTATCATAACAATCATGGTTGTCATAGTGGCCGGCTTTGTCATAGCGCACGGAGTCAGGCTCGTAACGACCCGATACATGGGCACGAAGCTCCCGCTAGATGCGCGCAAGAATATGGGCAGGGCGATCTATTACGGAATAGTCGTCATAGCGCTACTGTCAGCACTCGGAGTCTCTGGTCTCGATCTATCCGGGTTGTTCCTTGCAGGTGGCTTCGCCGGCATTGTGATAGGCTTTGCAACACAGTCGCTCTTTTCAAACCTCATATCGGGGATCTTTTTGCATCTGGATAAGCCTATGAAGGTGGGCGACCCTGTCATGATTACAGGCAAGCTACCGGACGTGGCAGGCGTATTGGTGGAAGTGACAGCTCTCTCCTCGCGCTTCCGCATGTTTGACGGGACCTACGTCCGCCTTCCCAACAGCGACGTGTTCTTGTCAGAGATCCGTAACTTTTCCGGCGCGGCGGCAAGACGCGTTGAGTTCACTATAGGTGTAGCGTACACGGAAGACACGGCCAATGTCATCAACGTCATCAAGAACAACTTGGCACAGACGCCGCTTGTGCTGGCAGAGCCGGCACCTGAGATCTACCTCAACAACCTTGGCGACTCGTCAGTCAACATCAACGTGTGGTGCTGGGTTCCGTTCTCGGTGTGGTTTGACATGAAAAAGCAGCTCGTAGAGCAGGTAAAGCGCGAGCTTGACGCAAAGGGAATCGAGATACCCTTTCCCCAGCGCGTGCTGCACCTGCCGGCCAGCGGCAAAAAGAGATCCAAGGGTGGACATGCTACTCTTGACAGGGGAACCAGCATGGGGCCGAACATCGAAGAGCTCACAGACTCTGACTAGCCACGCCGCGCCTTTTTGAGCGCAGCGGCTACGCTTTGAAGTTCCTCTGTTACCGTGTCGACATCCTCGCGGGGTATCTTTTTCGTTTCAAACACGGCGTCGCGCTTGTTGGTCTTGACGTTCTTTATCATTTCGATATCGAAATAGGTGCAGATCCCTTCCTCGCCCTGCATCAACCTGTTGTGGTCAAGCGCAGCCGGCGCTGTCTGGTACAGTTCTATCAGCAGGTCGTTCAACTCAGCAAACAGCTTGTTCTTTTTTTCGCCCATGCCCTGAAACTCAGGGAACTGCTCCTCGACTACCCTGGCTTTCCTATCTAGGTCGTCGGCAAGGCTTTCGTCCTCGAACATTTTCGTGAAAAGCTCCTGGAACTCCATGTCCGCAAAGCCCCGCCTTGCCAGTTCTTTATGGAGCGCCTTGTCGGCCTTGCCCGTCATGTCTGAAAATATCACAGTCGCGCTGTCTGCAATTCCTGCAAGCTCCTTCTGGACTTCGATGACGCGCTTGTCTACCTTGTAGTACGGCAGTGCATGGAACTGGACACCGAAATAGCCTGTAATGAAGTATTTTCCGACATCCTTGTTAAACTGGCAGAACAACCTGTGCAGGTCGTCTGTTTCTGAACGCGATATCCCGCTTTTCAGCCAGCCTTCAAGCTGGTTTTCAAGCCGCTGGTAAAAGTTCTGGACGTCTTGCGGGTCAAACGTGTCTGTCTGTGTAACCGTGCCGTCGCCAAGCATCGCGTTTGCCTTGCGCATCTCTATGACAGGCCTTATCGACTCAAGGTAGCTTTCCTGGATCTTTTCAAACGCCGCGTTTACCTGCTGGCAAAAATGATCGCTGCCCTTGAACGGTATCCTCATCCCCACAGGTGACGCCGTACCAGCATATATTCTCAATGACTTTAAATCTCCCTGCTGCCAATACCGAAAAGGCTGACCTTGCCGACTAAAGCCAAGAAGGACGAGAAGAAGGAATATTCGAAGGAAAAAAAACACGATGACAGCACGAGCAAGTCGCTCGTGGGCATGATGATGGGCGGCTCTGAAAAGGGCTCGGCCGTGATAGACTCGGAAACACTCGTCGCCCAGACGCAGGACAGGCTGTGGCGGGCGCTCAAGCGACGCTATCAATACGACTCCTCGCTCAAGCCCGGCCAGGATTATCTCCTGAACCACGTCAGCAGCAAGATCCCTCTTGTCATAATGTACGCCGACTTGGTGGGCTCGACCAACATGAGCATGACGCTCCCTGTCGACAAACTTGTTACAATAATCCGCGCTTTTACACACGAGATTTCATCGGTGATAGAGAGCCACAACGGCTTTGTGCTGAAATACGTGGGCGACGCCGTTATAGCGTTCTTTCCGGCAAGCTACAACAAGCTCGCAGCCTGTGATAGGGCCGTCCAGTGCGCGCACTCGATGATAACAGTCGTCAAAAACGGCATAAATCCAATACTTAACCAGTACGACTATCCCGAGCTCGGGGTCAAGATAGGGATGGATGTGGGCGAAAACGTCATAGTACAGTACGGACACGACAAGAGTTCTCCCATCGACATATTGGGCTACTGCATGAATGTGGCCGCCAAGATAACTTCTCTCACAGCGCCAAACACGATATCAATCGGCGAGGATGTGTACGAGTTGCTCCACCCGTCTGAGAAGGCGCTGTTTTCAGAAATGAAGCTGAGCGCTGAAGCGTGGAAGTACCGCAACAGGGTGACTGACCGGATGTACCGCGTCTATACGCTTACAGGAAAGAACTAACGGTACGATTTCTGCTTTCTGCGCCTTGCGCCGGGGCCGCCAAACTTCTTCGACTCTGACTGCCTGTGGTCGCCTGCCAGCAAGTGGCGGTCATATTCAGTCAGCTTTCTGCGTATCTCTTCTCGGACGCTCTTTGTGAACGGGTGGTCCTTGGGGTCCTTGTTGGCCTTTTCCTCGCCGGTGAGCGCGCGAGAGATTGCGACTGCACTTGCAAAGGCCTGGCCCATGAATCCGCCGCCTGCTACCTTGACGTTGATGTCCACCTTGTTGCGCTGCTCGCCAATCAGAGTGAGCGGGGTGAGAACAAGCTCCTTTGCAACCTCTGGCTGCACGAGCTCTGCCGGGACATTGTTTATCCTTACCTTGCCTGTGCCCTTGCTTATCGTCGCCACTGCCTTGCTTGTCTTTCTTTGACCTGGATATAGCTCTACCTTGGTAGTCATGCCGCTCCCTTCCATCCTATTTGCTTGGCGACTTCGCCCATCGAAATGTAGTTGGCTTCAGGCCTTGTTATCTTGGAATCTTCAAAGCTCTGCATCTTGGCGCTCTTCATTTCTTCCGGCACCCCGATATATACTCTAAGGCGCTGGAAGGCCTCTATGCCGTGGGTCTTTTGCTTCGGCACCATTCCCCTCACCATCTTGGTAAGAATGGTGTCGGGGCGCCTTGGGTGGAACGGGCCGTGGATGGGGTTTGTTACCGAATTGATCTCAAGGTACTCCTTCGCTTCCCTGATGGTCATGTAGCGGTTGCCTGAAAGCATTGCCTTTTCCGCGTTCACAATGGCAACCTTGTTGCCCTGCAGCAGCAACTTGGAAACATGCGAGCACATCCTGCCTGCGATGCAGTTTGTAGCGTCGACTACGATTGTCTGCGGTTTCTGGTTGTCAGCCAATTATTCGCACTCCCTTTCCTTCCGGGTATTTTTTTGTCAGGTCTTCAAGGGTGATTACCTTGCCGCCGACCTGGCCTAACTTTCTGGCCGCCGACTCTGATATCGAAAACGCGCAAACGGTCAGCCTGTGGCCAATACTGCCAGTGCCTAGCAGCTTGCCCGGGACCATTACGATTTCATTTGCCTTCGTGACCTGCGCAAGCGTGCCGAGGTTGACCTCGCTCTTGTTGGACCTGGGGCCGGACACGCGCCTTTCAAGGTCCCTCCAGATTGGGGCCTTGGTTTTCTTGGCTGCGCCGCGGAGGATCCACACTGTGTTATCAACTAGAGTGTTAGCGAACATACGTCTCTATACGCTCCTAATCAAAACTTGTATCCCCAAATAAACGTACCTAGGCGTTCTTGGGGATCTTTAGTGATCCAACGACTTGCTTGAAGTTCTTGACCTTTGCCTGCAACCTCTCCGCGGCTTCTTTCAGTATCTCCTCTGCAGTGAGCGCGCCGTTTGTTTCCAGCATCAGGATGATTTCATTTTCGTCCTTGCCGTCCTTTACTACCGCCGCCGACGTTGGCTGCCATTTGGCGTGCTGCTTGCCGGTGCCGAGCCTTGCATACGCCTCGAACTTTAATTTCTGGCTTGGTGCAAGCGCGATTATCGGAATGTCTTTGCTCACAGGCTTGACCGTCTCGTCTTCTGAAACGAGCTCGCCCGAAAGGACCTCCTTGCTCTTGTCAGTCGCTTCAGAGTCTAGCACGAGCAGAACCCTGCACTTTGAGCAGCCAAGCGCGCTTCCGCAATCACACTCGTGGGGCATGACGAACCTGCCGGGGTCGGTGCGCAGCGGGATGAGCCCGAGCCTGTGCGCGACTGCCTCGTCGTGCATGACCGACGAGTTCTCCAGCATCACGACGTCGTCGATGGCAAGCGTCGGGACCTCGCTTATCGCAAGCCTGCGCAGGGAGTTGACGTATTGCCGCGGGACATTTGTAAACCTGACAACTATTCTTTCATCGGATTTTTCAACAACTTCGACCGAGGGAGAGGCCAATACCACGAAACTTCGCCAAAACATCCTTAAAAATCTACCGAAACTTGCAAAAATTATCTCGCTTGTCCTGACACGCATGAATACCGCCGGAAGCAAAATACCGGAAATGACAGACAAATTCACGATTACAATCCCTAAACGCGAATAACTCAAAATCGAACGACCTTAAATACTCACGACAACCTAGATTCATTGACTAATTCAAATGCCAAGAGATAGTCAGCCAAAACCATTCAGTAACTTCACGATAGTTCGCCTCTCGGTTGAGGGCGACAAGTTCGAGCTACTGGTCAAGCCCGACCCGGCACTTGAGTACAAGCTGGGCAAGCGGGCCGACATTTCATCGATACTGGTGTCAGACGAGGTCTACTCTGACGCAAACAAGGGCTCTCGGGCCTCGACGGAGAAGCTGATGAAGCACTTCAAGACCACAGACCCTACAGAGGTTGCCAAGCAGATAATGGCTCGGGGCGAGCTCAACCTGACGACGGACCAGCGCCGCAAGATGGTCGATGAAAAGCGCAAGCAGATTGTCGCCTACATCCACCAAAGCTTTGTCGACCCCAAGACACACGTGCCACACCCCGTAATGAGGGTAGAGGCCGCGATGGACCAAGCTAGAGTGAGCATAGACCCGCACAAGCGCGCGGAAGACCAGGCCAAAGACGTGGTCGACGCGCTCAGGGCCATACTGCCGCTGAAATCGGAGACTCTGAAGCTGATAGTGAGGGTGCCTCCGCAGTACGCCGGCCAGTCCTACAGCGTGATAAAGTCCACGGGCGAGCTAAAGGGCGAGGAATGGCTCTCGGACGGGTCGCTGCGCGTCACTATCGAGATGAACGCCAGCCTGCGGGGCACGTTCCTAGACAGGCTGGGCTCGGTGACCAAGGGTACGGCCGAGGTTAAAGAGGGGTAGCGCCGCCACTTAAAATATAAGTCAGATATTAGTACTGGCTACCAAGGAGAGACAAAAATGAGCAATACGTTTTCCAACGGGGTTTATCCCGTGGTGAATTGATAATGAACGACATTCGCAGGAGATACGTCATACCCGGAGACAGGGTAGCTGAAGGCAACTACAGACCGCTGATGAACGTCGTCAAGTCCGGAAACGCGCTTTACGCCACCCGGATTGGCATTGCAGAGACAGGCCGCGAAGGGGCCAAGGTCATCCCGCTCTCGGGCGTCTACATACCAAGGGTAAACGACCTCGTGATAGGCAAAATAGTCGACCACACGTCGCTTTCGTGGGAGGTGGACATCAACTCGTGCTTCTCTGCACATCTGCCGGCTTCCGATGTTTTTGGGCGCGACTTTTCGCCGGCACGGGACGACATGAGCAAGCACCTTGCAGTGGGCGACATGATAACGGCAAGGGTGGCTCTGTTTGACAGGACGCGCGACCCGATGCTCACGCTGCAGGACCGTGATCTTGGCAAAGTGTCACAGGGCGAGCTCTTGAAGATATCTGCGACGCGCGTGCCAAGGCTGATAGGCAAGCGGGGCTCGATGATACAGACAATCGAGCAGGCTACACAGACGCGCGTGCTGATAGGCCAGAACGGCGTCGTCGTGGTGACTGGCAGAACGCCGGAGGGCATAAGCATGGCAGTCAGGGCCATACGGATGGTCGAAGAGGAGGCCCACACGGCAAACCTGACCCAGAGAATAAGAGTTCTGTTGAACGTTCCGGACGAGCCGCAAGCGGCGCCGGCGGCAAATAACGTCGAGGCTCCCAAGCCCGCAGAACCAGCTGCGGACTCTGCCGAACGAGCAGAGGAAGAACTGGAGGTTGAAAGTGAAAAATGACTCAAACAAGAAATCTGATAGATGAAAACGGCATGAGGACTGACGGGCGCACGATTGACGAGCTGCGCGAAGTCAAGATAACCGTCGGCACGATCAAAAACGCAGACGGCTCAGCTTTCATAGAGTTTGGCAAGAACAAAATAGTTGCAGCGGTGTACGGGCCAAGGGAAGTACACCCAAAGCACCTTGCGCAGCCAGACCGGTGCGTCCTCAGGTGCAGGTACCACATGTCGCCCTTCTCGACTGACACGCGCAAGAACCCGGCGCCGTCGAGGAGGGAAGTAGAGATATCCAAGGTGATGCGCGAGGCGCTTGAGCCGGCCCTGATGCTCGAGGACTATCCCCGGGCAGCAATCGACGTGTTTGTCGAGGTGCTGCAGTCGGACGGAGGCTCACGGTGCGCAGGCATCACGGCTGCGTCAGTCGCACTTGCGGACGCCGGCATCAACATGCGCGACATCGTCGCCGCGTGCGCTGCTGGAAAGGTCGATGAAAAGATAGTGCTTGACATCAACGACACGGAAGACAAGGAAGGCGGCGCAGACATGCCAGTCGCGTACATGCCGACGCTTGGGCAGGTGACCCTGATGCAGCTTGACGGCAGGCTGTCGCAGGAGCAGTTCACCGAGTGCCTCGACAAGGCCATAGTAGGATGCAAGATGGTCTACGACATCCAGCGCCAGGCGCTGATGCAAAAGTATTTTGGAAACGAGACGGAGGTCAAGGAAGAACAATGAGCGTATCAAAGCGTTCTACGATAATAGTAGAGCATCTGCGCAAGCAGCAGATGCTCGACAACCTTGCAAAAGGCAAGAGGCTTGACGAGCGCGCCTTTGATGAGCAGCGCCCTCTGGAGATAGAAGTGGACGTCATAAAGAAGGCCAACGGGTCTGCGCGCGTAAAGCTGGGCAACTCGGAAGTCATCGCAGGCGTGAAGGTGGCGACGGGTGAGCCGTTTGAGGGCCTAGAGGACAAAGGTGCCCTCATAGTCTCAGGAGAAGTCCTACCCATAGCGTCGCCACACGCAGAGCCCGGGCCGCCTGACGAGGAAACGATAGAGCTCGCAAGGGTGGTCGACAGGGGAATCCGCGAGTCGGAGATGGTCGACCTCAGCAAACTGGTATTGGTGTCAGGCAAGGTCGTCTACACGATATTCGTGGATTGCTCCATAGTCAACGCCGACGGCAACCTGTTTGACGCAACCTCATATGCAGCCGTCAGCGCAATCCTGACTGCCAAGATACCGGTGCTTGAAATGCAAGGCGACAAGGTGGTCGACACGGGCAAAATCATGCCGATGCCTGTCACGACGGTCCCGGTTTCGATAACGCAGGTCAGGATAGGCGACGCGATACTTGTCGATCCGTCGTCGGAAGAGGAAGGCTGCATGGACGCGAGGATAACCATATCGACCACGGACGAGGGCTATTGCGCGCTTCAAAAGGGACACGCGGGCGCGTTCACGCCGGATCAGATAAAGAAGGCCGCCGAGACAGCAAGGATTAAAGGAGAGCAAGTACGGGCCAAGATAAAGGAGATAACGAACTATGGCCGGTAAGCGAAGCTCGACGGCCCTGAAGGGCCACGGTGTAAAGTTTGGCGCGACGGTGCGCAAGCGTTTCGGCAAGGTGTATCGCACCTTGCACAAGAAGCGCAGGTGCCCTTCGTGCGGGTCGCTACAGTTTTCCCGCATCGCGTCAGGGATATGGGAGTGCCCCAAGTGCAGCTACAAGATCGCGTCGGGGGCATATGACATTGACGTCGACAAGCTGCAGAACTGAGATAACTATCAGGGCCGGAAGCAGGGCAAGGTCCGTCTTCTCTGCCCTGGCGCCCGACATGAAAAAGCTGCAGGGCAAAAACGAAAGCCTCGACATGTCCCTTAGGGGCTCTTTTATCACATTTTCCATAGAAACTGACGACCTTTCTTCGCTTCGCGCGAACGTAAACTCGTACCTGCGGCTTGCGGATGCTTCTCTAAAGTGCGTCGAAAGCTCAACGCTATGATTTTATGTTGGTCAGGGTAACGTCATGCGAACATGAGTGAACAGGAACTCCCGCCGTGGCTCAGAGAGCAGGTATCGCGATTACAGCAGCTTCAGCAGAACCTCCAGGCTATAATGATGCAGAAGCAGCAGATGGAGGTGGAAAGCGTCGAGACCGACCGCGCCCTTGAAGAGCTGAAAAAGGTCGGCGCGGACGACGCGGTTTACAAGGCGGCCGGTTCCGTCATGGTCAAGTCCAAGAAGGACGACGTAATCAAAGAGCTGGAGGAAAAGAAAGAGCTTTCTGCCACTCGCGTCAAGGTTCTTGAAAAGCAGGAAACCCGCGTAAAAGAGAACCTCAAGGAGGTCGAGGCCAAGATAAACGAGATGATACGCGGCGGCCAGGGTGCAGGTCCCAAGCCAAAGGCCGAGTGAAATAATATAGCCCCGGCGAGACTAGCATTCTCGTGCCGACACGAATCGTAGTCGACGAGCGGGAGCGCCCAAGCAGAATTCCAGACCTCTTGCGCACTGCAGGCGCAGCAGTTGACTTTGCCCAACTTGCGGTAGGCGACTATGTCGTGTCGCCAGAAGTCGCAGTCGAGCGGAAGACAGTGCACGATCTCGTCAGTTCGATATACGACGGCAGGCTTTACGTGCAGTGCTCCGAGCTTGTCAAGTATTATGCCAAGCCCGTGGTGGTAATCCAGGGTGACATCGCCGTTCTCAAGGAAATCCCTGAAGGCACTGAGCAGGGCAAGGCAAGGAGGCTGGCCGAGCGCACGCGGCTTGCCCTTGAGGCGCTTGCCACGGTGGCGATGGAATTTCGGATACCTGTCATCCACGCGCCTGATGCCGAGCAAACGGCGATCCTCCTGCTCGCTATGGCAAACAGGGGACTGCAAAACAAGACTTCCGGCCCGCTTCTGAAGAAGATAAGGAAGGAAAACCCGTTCTACCTGCAGCAGTTGTCGGTTCTGTCGTCGGTGCCAGGCGTAGGCGACAAACTGGCGGCAAGGATGCTGGACAAATTCAAGACACCTCAGAGGGCGCTTTGTGCGACTGCAGCAGAACTTGCGACCATACCGGGATTTGGGCTTGCGCGTGCGCAGCGCGTGAGAAAAGTCCTTGACACGATGGCCCGGCAGGACAGCCCAGTGCAAAGGACGCTCTTTGAAAGCTAATGAATTATGAAATCATGGCGCATACGAAATGACATGACCGTGACCGTTGACAGCACGTGGCTTTCAGCAAACCTCGACACCCGGGGGCAGATGTCATACCGCTTCGGGCACTTAAACGCCTTCCGCTTGGCCTGGAAATGGTGACTGTGGTGGACAGATTGGCGCAAACCTGGTGCATGAAAGCACGGCGGCAGAAAAGGTATTTGGCAGTTTTGGAATCGACGACGCGAAAAAGGTGGTAGTCTACGGCGAGCAGGACGACCCTGCAGCCGCAAGGGTCGCGTGGAGCCTGATGTACTATGGCCACCTTAACACGGCCATGCTTGAATGCGGATACCCGGCGTGGAAGGCCTTGGCCTGACCGTGAGTAGGGAGAAACACAAGCCAATGCCGACGCAGTTTACTTCAAAGCCGAGGCCAGAGATACGTATTGACGCTGAAATGATAAAGTCGAAAATGTCCGACCAGTCGTTTCTTGTAATCGACGCCCGCACGGCTGTTGAGCGCATGCAGGCGAGGATACCTGATTTCGTCTTGCACGACTGGGCGCAGGAGGTGGGGGGAGAGCGGCTCTGCGTTTCTGGACTCGGCAAGCCTGAAGAAAGAGTTTGAATGCAAGGGCATAACTCCTGACAGGGAGATAGTCTGCTACTGCCACTCGAGCGTCAGGGCGTCGCAGAAATAAATGCAGTTCAAGCTTGCAGGATACGAAAACGTCGGACTGTACGACGGCTTGATGGTAGACTGGGCGACGTACTGGAACCCTATCCGGTGATCCTGTATCTTCTTTTCAGCTTGTTGCCGCACAGTGGGCACTCTGTTTCCCTTATGCCAAACGCCTTGCCGCAGGCGCTGCAGTAAACTGTCCATTTCCTTGTCTCTTTGAGGGCCTTGCCCGACGACGAGCTGACCCTGATGCCTATTGTCGCGGCAACGTTTGCAAGCGCATAGTCGTCCGTTACAAGTGCAGTGCCAAGGTGCATTGCAAGCGCCAATACAGAAATATCTGCCTTCGACAGCTTTTGCAGGTCGCCTGTTTTTTCCGCCACCTTTTTCACCGCACTGAGGTGCCACGGGTCCGGGTCGAGGATTTTCAGGTTGCCCGCGTCTATTAGCCCGTCAAGCGCGGCGCTCTTGATGTGCCTTATCTCTTCAAGGACCAAGCTTGTGGTGTAGCACTCTTTTCCCAAGAGGAATGCCGTGCCGGCGTAAAAGGCGCTTGCATCGAGGACCTCAGAAGCCAAGTTTTTCCAGCTGCCTCATTCCCTTCTTGTGGAGGCGCAAGAACCTAGCGTCCTGCCTGTAGCGGGAGATCCTTATTTTCTGCCCCGCTTCTATCTTGAAGCTCTCCTGTCCGTCCACAACAATGTACGACCTGTGCGTGCTCTTGACTAGGATGTCCTCGACGGGCACGACTATCTGTGGGAGCCTGTTCACCGGGGCGGCCGGCGTCAGTATGAGGCAGTCCATGCCCTCGTGCAGCACCGGCCCGCCGACCGAGAGCGAGTGCCCCGTCGAGCCGGTGGGAGTGGATATGAAGACGCCGTCCATCCTGCACATTATCTCGTCGCCCATCAGCTTTATAGTGTAGGTTGGAGTCCGGGTGAGGTCTGCCCTTGTAATCATTATCTCGTTTAGGGCCGGCGGGAACCTAGTCTTGCCCGACGACGCCTGGATCCTCAGCCGCGAGTCGTAAAAGCCCCTGCCTGCAAGTATGTCGGCGACCGCGTCTTCCACGTTTCTGGTGTCAATCTCGGAAAGGATGCCCCTGTGGCCGCCGATGTTTATCGAAAGGAGCGGAACCTTGCCCGGCACCATCCTGAAAGCCTTGAGCGTCGTGCCGTCGCCTCCGATTGCGACGACAAGGTCGACCGCCTTTTCGACCATTTCAGGCGCAAGCGCCTTGCAGCCCCTTATCCTGAGGGGCGGCATGGTTAGCGCTGATACTCCTCCTGCAGACAAAATCCTCGCTATTTTCGTAGCCGCCGCAATAGCGTCGGGATTCTTTCTCTTTGTGATAATCGCCACGCTGCGGATCTTGACCATCCCGCACTGCTATGCACATCGCGGGTCTTAAAATGCCTTTACCTCCTCCAAAGATCTTTAATACACGGCACGCCATATTCTCTCATGGCGAACTATTCTCATCCCGAAGTGCTCTGCGAAACCGACTGGGTTGCGGGCAACCTTGACAACCCGAAAATAAGGATACTCGAAGTGGACTATGACCCTGAAAACTCGTACAGGCAGGGCCACCTGAAGGGCGCGCACCTTGTCTGGTGGAAGCGCGACATAAACGACCCTGTAAGACGGGACATTATAAGCAAGCAGCAGTTTGAAGCGTTGATGAGTAGGGTCAGCACGACGCCTGACATCGAACTTGTAATGTATGGCGACTTTAACAACTGGTTTGCCGCCTTTGCGTTCTGGGTATTCCAGTACTACGGCCACAGGAAGATCAGGATAATGAACGGCGGCCGCAAAAAGTGGGAGTTGGAAAAGCGCGAATACACAAAAGACGAGCCTTCCGCGCCGGCCACAAAATACATGGCAAACCCTGCAGACGAGGGCGTGCGCGCCTATATGCCCGACGTGCGCAGGGCGCTTGAGAGGATGGAGCAGACCGTGCTAGTCGACGTGCGGTCGCCAAAAGAGTTCACGGGCGAGATCACCGCGCCGCCAGAGTACCCGATGGAACACGCCCAGCGCGGTGGCCACATACCCGGCGCAAAGAACATCCCCTGGGCGCAGGCCGTGAAGGACGCGGACGGCACATTCAAAAGCGCCGACGAATTGAAGGCGCTGTACGAGGGCAAAGGGGTGACGGCAGACAAGCACGTCATCTGCTACTGCAGGATTGGCGAGCGCTCGTCGCACAGTTGGTTCGTTCTGAAATACCTTCTCGGCTACCCGTCAGTGCGCAACTACGACGGCTCCTGGACCGAGTGGGGCAACATGATAGGCAACCCGATAGAGAAATAAACACTACCCTCCCTATTTTTGTACGTGCAGATAGACCCATCTGACCTGGTAAAGAGGGGACACTTTTACTTCATCTATGACAGGCCTCCGCACCTGGTAATGGAGGACAAGACCAAGAGGGGGCTTGAGGTGCAGGAGCATGTCATCGACGAAAAGTATGGCGTCGAGGCAGACCGTGGCATGATACACGACATGGATGGCATAGGCCACAAGGTGGGGATACGGTGGTTCTTTCCCAAGCCGCAGTATTCATTGGAGCAGGTTACAGAAAAGGCGGAGGAAATGGAAAAACGCTATAAAGCTATAAGGGAAATGACCTGCCCGGACGATGAGTAAGAATGCATAAAAACTTTATCGATTAATTCGAACTTTACGTTACGAAAAGGTTCACGCTTGTTTCGTCAGTCATTGAGGCATCTGGGTTAGCACTGATCTTGGCGGAGGAAATCATGATACAGCTGCAACTACAAGGCCCTTAGCCAGAAGGCAGGGCCTGAGACATAGTTATTGTGCGCAACCAAGTCACAAAGGCGCTATTCTCCTTATTCTCGGCGGCATTGTATTTATTATTGGCAGAGTCGTTCAGCCGCCCACACCAGCTCGATCGCCCAAACCTTGACAGGCAGATAAGCGAAATACTTTTAGGCTATTTGTAATCCTAGCTAAAACAGAATGTCTGCCTTACTCAAAGACAGAGTGTGGACGATGTTGTCTGAAACCGCCAAGAGGGGCGTTTACCCGCTCCACGGAAACAAGCTTGGCATTTATCGCATCCCGATAGAGATAACAGACAAGGCCGACGTCGCAAGCATACAGAACGACTTGAGAAGTTCTGGCTTTACTATGCAGACCCACGCAGACAGGATATATGTCACGTACAACTGGTCAGAGAAGGGCGCCGACCCTGTCACTGGCGAGGATCTCTCGGCAGACCTGAACATAACAGTTGAAATTGTCACTGGCGAGGTCGTCGATCTTATTTATCAAATCAGGCAACTAGAATACTTTGGCGACCCCTACTGGATAAGGAACTACCGCCAGACTGCCGACAGAAACGCCAAGATGATTATCGACACCATCATCCGCAACACCAAGATAGGCGACAAGATGATCGCCCAGTATCAAAAGGCAGACAAGCTGACGGCCGAGCAGGCGTTAAAGAAACTTGAACAAGTCACTCCGCTTGCCAAGAACCCCAAGGCAAGGAGCGCTACCGCGCCTTCAGCCGCGCAGGCAGCGGCAGCAGCACCAAAACCCACGCCTGCAATGGCTGCACCGGCAGCGCCCGCCGCAGGCGGAGGCGATACCACCATCTCGCTTTCAGGCGCTGGCACCAGCT
Organism: Nitrososphaera sp.; assembly: GCF_036397675.1. Lineage (GTDB taxonomy): Archaea > Thermoproteota > Nitrososphaeria > Nitrososphaerales > Nitrososphaeraceae > Nitrososphaera. Next base: position 16,128 of record NZ_DASWIL010000040.1, read on the forward strand.
ACTCCAAAGTGGAAGGCCCAATCGACGTCAAGTTCAAGGAAAAGAGGCAGCAGGTCGGCAA
>NZ_DASWIL010000041.1:0-7973 GCF_036397675.1 Nitrososphaera sp.
GATGCGGCCCGAGATAGCGAAGGTGATAATCTCTTTCAAAGAACCATTTGTTCCCTGACAAGCGGGATTATCTTTTCAAGTAAGTATCAGGCGCTCGTGGTCGGACTTGATGTCAAACGATACCATCAGAATGCGGCTGGCCGCGTCGCGCATAGGTACGGTTTTCCGCTTGAGTTTTTCGTACATCGCAAAGGCGTAGACGGTCTTGCCAGCTATTGCTCAATGCTCTTTGTGCTCCAATCGCCATGACGGCAGGCACCATCGCAACCAGCATGCCTGAAAAGACCGTGCCTATCAGGACGTTGGACTTTATTTTGCCGTTTTCGTCTCGTAGATCCATTGCGCGTGCATCAGTCGCATCTACAAAGGATTTTTTCCCCGATTCACACCCAGATCCTTCCCCAATTGCGGACAACTTTATATCTGCCGGCCGGAACGATTGACGCGGATGTTCATTACCGCCGGGCTTGCAGGGCTCGCAGGATTGGTAGCCTCGCTCGCGTTTTTGCGCGCAGCAGGGCAGGCCGGCGGCGCAGGCGGATACATCGACCCGCGCTTCAAGCGCATCCTCTGGTACCTGATAGCAAGCTCGCGTGGAGGCGTCAACCGCGCCAAGATAATCGACCTTGTGAACGCAAGGCCTGCCAATGCAAACCAGATTGCATCGGAATTGAAACTTGACTACAAGACCGTGCTCCATCATTTGAAGGTGCTGTCTGAGAACGGTCTCGTGATAACTGAAAACCGCGACTCGTACGGCGCCACCTACTTTTTGACTCCGCTCATGGAAAAGAACTATTCGTCGTTCCAGGAGATACTGGCAAGGGTGAAAAAGCAGTGACGCCGAGGAGGCTAGTTGGGATCAAATTGGGAAAAAGTAAATTAGGCAACAATGGGGCCGGAAGCTAATGGACTTTATGCTAGGCGCCGCTGCGGCTGCGCTGGCAAACATCGGGCTCCTTGGCGGCATCATTGCGATGTACATTCAGAGCCTCAGGCTCATCAGGTCCTACTTCACCTGGGGGCTCGTCATCGTGGCCTCTCTTTTCATAGTCCAGAACATAGTCATAGTCATATTCTGGTCCAACCTGTACGCCGCCGGGCCTGCTATCAAGGACATCGTCGACGCGGCCGCGCCGTACCTGTTTGCGATAAACATGGCCCAATCGGGCGGCCTAGCAGTCCTGTTCTGGATAACAAGAAAATAAAAATAATAATAAGTTATTGGGCCAGAAGAGGCATCTCTGTCTCAGAGTATTCGCTCATTAGTTCCGACATGTTTGAAAAGTGGCCAAGGAACTCCCTGCCCCTTTCAGTCGTGCCGTATACTGTTGTACCGTCCTTCATGCGCTGCTCGAGCAGGCCCTTGCCCTGGAGTTCTCCAAGGTAGTAGATTATCTGCTCGTAGCTCAGGTTGGCCCGGTACATGATGTGTGTCTTCTTTATCCCGACCGTTGACAGGTTCAGGATGTCAGCCATTATCTCTATTTTTCCCCTGTTGTTCTTTCGTGCAGACATATCCTATCAGATTGTTACAGATTATTTTAGGGGGAGGGTGGAATTCGCTCGGGAACGAGCGTTTCAGGGCTATTTTCAGGCGCAGCATGTGCGGCAGGAGCATTATTGAGCCTCTTTACGCTAATCGGGCCTGATTGCGCCTTTCTCAAGTGTTGATTGTGAGATCGTCGTGCGCGAAAAGCTGCAGGAAAATCAGCGGCTGCTCTCGATTATCCGCTTTGCCTCTTCAAGGATCTTGACCGCGGAATCGAGCGAGCTCTTGGCCGAATCATAGTCGCCGTCTGTTATCGAGACCCTCGCGCCGTTTATGAGCACAAAGGAGGCGTTCACCTTGACAAGCGCGCGGGGCACGCCTGCAGCATCTTCCCGGAGCGTGCGCGCGGAGCTTTCAAGCCGGTCCGCCGCAGAAGACAGAGACTGCACGTGCGAGTCCTCGCCTTCGGCCTGCTGTATCAGCTTTTTGCGCGTCGCTTCAAGGAGCCTGTCCGCTGACCGGAGCGACTCTTCGGCGCTGTCTGTCTTTTTCTCGCCAATCAGCTGCCTAGCCTCGGCCAGTAAACCCTGAATCTGGCTGAATTCCTGATCGGCTCCAAGGCCGTTCTTGTCGGCAAGGTCCACGAGCCTCTTGAAGAGGTCCTGCAGCCTGCCAAACCATTCGCCGGTAGCATAAACGCGCGTTTGTTCCCCCCTGATGTCTTCGGTCACCGCGCTCAGCCTCTCTGGAGAGAGCAGGTCGAGTGCTTCTCTGAAATTCGCAAATGCCACTGCCCTGTGCTCGCCGGCGGCCTTCGCGTCCCCGCGCTCTACTCCCTGCAGCGCGATCGACGCCGCTACCACGCCCTTGCCGTAAGCCTCGGCGGCCCGCTCGGGTATTGCGAGGTTTGCGTCAAGCATTTCCCGCATCCTCGCGTTTACGACGTCCTGCGCCTGGGTCACGGTCGCTTTTATCGCGCGCAGCTCAAAGCTGTCGGCCACTTGCTGCGTGTCCTCCACCGCAAAGGACGAGGAAGCAGTCGCGCCAGCGTGGATCGCAGTCACGTTAAAGTCGCCGGACCCGGACCCGCAGCCGCTGATTATCATGGGCCGGGAGAAAAACGAGCCGTCGCGCAGGGGCCTGACGTTTTGCTTTGCGCACTCGTCTTCGCCGCGGATTATTTTCACAAGCACGGGCCGGCGGTCCTCGGCGTCGGATACAGTCCCGGCCACCACGACGCGCTCGCCCGAGTCGTAGACGCCCTTGCTCGTAGTCACATAGAGAGACTGGGCATGCACAGTGGCAGCTGATATGGACGCGACGAATGCTAGAGCAAGCGCAATGCCGGCTGTCCTAACCCACCCCATTTATGCCGCTTATTATCCTATCAGCTTATATCAGGACATCTGGAACGGCCGTTTCACGCACGCATGGTGGGGTGGAGGCGGGCTCTACGCGTGTCGTATATATTACTAATCGGGGGAAATACACCTCGTGCCCGTTTCACGCCACATTTTGGCCGCCTTGGCAATTCTGATTTTGCTTTCTCCGCTTGCCGCCTACGCTCAGGGGGACCAGCCGTACGACATCGTCAAGGGCGAGCGCAACGAGACCTTTGTCCTGCCGTACGGGGCGGCAAACCATGACCGCAGGAACCCCGTAGTATACACTTACGACGAGCCGGTGGGCCAGAACTGGATAATGGGAATAGAGAACAAGCTGTCGTACACCGCAAAGGACGACGCCAAGGTCATGATAATCCTTCGCGAGCAGGCGCCAAGCGAAAAGTTCATAGAGATTGCCATGTACGGCGGCGAGGCAAGGAGGTATTCGGTGTCCGTTAACACCCCTGAAATTGGCTACTTTAACATATATCGGAACGACGAACTTGGGTGGTCCACTGAAGGGGCAGTCGGATTCACCCACGTGGAGAACGGCGGCCTCATAGTCTCTGACGGCAAGCGCATCGTGGTCGACAGGCTGGACGTGAACGGCTTTGACCTTGCGTCGGTCGAACTGTACGGCAACGACGAGTCGGGCCTGCCCGCAAACGCGTCTGCCGGCAGCGTCGCGGTGAACCTGGTGTTTGGGAGCTTGGTCGGGACACCCATATACTACCTGCCCGGCGCGCTGATGGCAGGAGTCGGGGCGGCCGTCGGGATACTTTTGCTTGTCAAGAAGAGGAAGAGGACATAGAGTAGTACCTGCAGGTTTTCTTCAGGCCGCACGCCGGGCAGTTCGGCCTTATCGGGAGGCAGATGTTCTGGCCGTACATCACGAACGTGTCGTTTACCTTCGTCCAGAGCCTCCTGTCAACTAGCTTCAAAAGCTCCTGCTCGGTCTGCTCCGGCGTCTTGGTGTCCACCAGCCCGAGCCTGTTTGATATGCGGTGCACGTGCACGTCCACCGGTATCGCCGGCTTGTCAAAGGCATAGACTAGCACGCAGTTGGCGGTCTTGCGGCCCACGCCGGGCAGTTCCAGAAGCCTGTCGATGTCGGCCGGGACCTTCCCGGCAAATCTGCCCGCTATCTCCTTTGCGACCTGCTTTATCCTCGCGGCCTTGACGTTGTAAAAGCCGATGCTATGAATTATCTTCTTGATGTCGCTTATGTCCGCGTTTGCAAGCGCCTCCGGCGTGCCGTAGACTGCGAACAGCCTGTTGACGACCCGGGCGGTGTTCTCGTCCCGGGACCTTGCAGACAGTATCGTCCCTATCAGGATCTTGAACGGGTCGCCCTGCTCCTCCATCTGCAGCCCCCTCAGGGCTGTGAGCCTGGGCGGCTTTTCGCGGTGCAGCGTCTCTTCCATCTTTTTCAGGATAGTGCCCACGTTGCGAGCCAAGAGCAGAAAAACTATCCCCTCCTGTGATATAATCTCACTCCTCATTCCTCATCCCTCTCTCCTCCAATGGTTCTTATACTCATTTGCAAAAAGTGAAAACGTGGAGCTAACCCGGGAGGAGGAAAAGGCGCTCCGTGGCGAAAAGGGCGAGGTGCTTGCCTCAGCGTACCGCATCCTTGCAGCCATCGGCGAGGCTACGGGTGCAAAAAAGCTGATACCTGTCAGGTGGGCCCACGTTTCAGGCGTCAACTACAACACGATAGGCGACGCGGGCGTCCGGTTCCTCGATAGCTTTAGCAAGCAAGCGAGGGTCGCCATCAGGACGACTGTCAACCCGATGGGCTACGACCTGAAGCGCCCCGAAGGGATATCTGAAAAATTTGCGGAAAAGCAGGCGAGCATTGTAAGGTCATACGAGCAAATGGGAGTCGAGCCGTCGTTTACCTGCACGCCGTACGAGGTATTTGACATGCCCCGCAAAGGGACGCAGGTGAGCTTTGCCGAGAGCAACGCCGCGGTGTTTTCAAACTCACTATTGGGGATAAAGACCAACAAGGAATCGGCGCTGTCCGCGCTTGCAAGTTCCGTCACGGGCAAGGCGCCGCTCTCAGACCTCAGGCTCGACGAGGGTAGAAATCCCGAGGTGAAAATCCAGGCAGACTTTCAGTTCGAAAACGAGCTTGATTATGGGCTTCTCGGGTATTTTGCCGGAAAAACGGTCAAGGGGTCAAGCGTCGCGCTTGCCGGCATCGGCGACTCGCTTTCAAGGCCGCAGGCAAAGGCGCTTTCCGCCGGCATCGGAACCTCGGGGTCGTGCGGCATGTTTACGCTCGGCAGCCCAAAAACAAAAGAAAAAGTTTCCGTTGGAAGAGAGGAGATGAAAAAGATCAGGGATGAGCTGTCAACTGCAGACGACGGCGACGTCATCACGTTTGGCAGCCCGCAGCTCGGGCTTGAAGAGCTGAACACGCTTGCGAGCCTGACAGAGGGCAGGAAGTTCAAGAAAAGGTGCATGATCTTCTGCTCACGCGCTATTCACAACCAAGCAGTCAAGATAGGGCTTGCCGGCAAGCTTGAGAAGGCGGGTGGCGAGTTCATGTGCGACTCGTGCACGTGCCTCACGCCCTACGTCACGAGGGAAAATTACGATTCGGTTGTAACGAGCAGCGTCAAGGCGGCCTACTACATGCACAACTCCAACAAGGTCGGTGTCGCGCTCAAGGACATGAAGACCATTGTAAAGGAGTACACGCAATGAAGATTTCCGGCTGCAGGAAAATAGTAGGTGGGGTAGGTGAGGGCAGGGCTCTTGTCAGCTCGCAGCCGATAAACTTCCTTGCGATGGTTGACGCAAACACAGGCAAGATAACGGACGAAAAGCACGAGCTTTTCGGCAGGTCGCTCAAAGATGTCGTCCTGGTGTTCCCAAACGCCGTGGGCAGCAGCGTCGGGGCCTACGCGTTTTACTCGCTGAGAGAGTCGGGCAGCGCGCCAGCGGCAATTGTGTGCTCCAGGGCAGACATCACCACTGCGTCAGGGTGCGCAATCGCCAGCATACCTGCCGTTGACCTGCCAGAGAAAAAGCCCCTCTCCTCCATTGCTCAGGGCGCGCGCGTCAGGGTAAACGCCGACAAGGGTACCATAGCAACAGTTTAATCTTTTTACGTTTTAGAAAAGGTGCTCGGTGCACGGCACCTGACGGGCGAACGGACAGCCCTGTGCTGGATGATGAGCAAAGTCCGTGCACCGACTCCGACTCCGACTCGATAAACCTTTTATTGGCGATAGACGACGCGATGGTGTTGGCAAGCTACTGTCCCGAGTGTGGAGGCGAGTTAAAGTTCGACCTGTCAAGCAAGAACTTCATCTGCAAGAGCTGCGGCCTGTTTGCCTCAAGGGAAAAGATTGACGAGATCAGAGACAAGGCAGAGGCGGCAAACGTGGACAAGAGGCGGGTGAAGCACGACGACTACCTCGACTGGTGGCAGTCGTCCAAGAAAGACAAGCAAAAGTAGAGCGAAAAAGTACGGCCCGTATGTAATATCTAGTCGATCACATGGATCATTCGCGTTTTATTCTAGCTGTCACATTCTGAACGCGGTTTCAAACAACCTTGGTATGGGCAAGACCGGCGCGGACGTGGATGATCTCAGACAGGCGGGATGGAGGAAGGGGCCAGAACTGTCACCCAATGTCACCAAATCTTGTAATCCGCTTTAGGCAGGCATTTGTTACAATACCTCTGAATTACGATTGCACCTTCCAGTTTGAACAGTGCTTCCGTCGTCGCTACGGCTGAGCAGGACACGCAATATCCCGTGCTGCCTTTTGTGCCAGGTGTTGCAGGTCTTGTTTGAGAAGGTTTTACCACTGCAGTTATTACGTTATTCCGCTTATATGGCTTTTTAACTTCAAAGTCAGGGCCATGTCCTTTTTGTCGTTTGGGGCCGCGGCCGGTCTGACCTAGATTTGGCAGTATTCGTGCCCAATTTCATATCTGCAATAGTCAGTCTCCTTCAGGCATGAAGGACATATCACGCCTTTCAATCCTATAATAGTTCGATTCAAACTAGTTCACGTTCTGGACTGAGCACTATCTTGCGTGTGTACTTTCAACCCTACCATAGTTCGATTCAAACTTACCAAGTATGGAGGGGCTATGCTGGTGTAGTATGCTTTCAACCCTACCATAGTTCGATTCAAACCTTATAACCACCTAAAGCAACGTCTGGCCGTGGGCCACTTTCAACCCTACCATAGTTCGATTCAAACACCTTGCTCGAATAACTGTTGTCTTTATTCAATTCAACTTTCAACCCTACCATAGTTCGATTCAAACAGAACGACAACTAAAAAGCATGAGGAAGGTGTGATGACTTTCAACCCTACCATAGTTCGATTCAAACTTTCACTAGCGATATTCTTTGCTGCAAACACAACGACTCTTTCAACCCTACCATAGTTCGATTCAAACACAGGTGGGCTGCCCAGCAGATTGCTAATGCAAAAGCCTTTCAACCCTACCATAGTTCGATTCAAACTTGAACACTGCGAGTGAATCGCCAGACGGTTTAGACTCTTTCAACCCTACCATAGTTCGATTCAAACGTGCGCTTACTGTGCCTAGTGGAATGTCGAAACTGGTCTTTCAACCCTACCATAGTTCGATTCAAACTCGGCAACTTTCGAAGCAGCTCGAGGCTGACGAACTCTTTCAACCCTACCATAGTTCGATTCAAACTTGGTCATCGGCGCCTTTGGCGACGCGGTGGCTACCTTTCAACCCTACCATAGTTCGATTCAAACGTTTTTGAGAGGGATAATGGGAGCGTGCTCGTACCAATCTTTCAACCCTACCATAGTTCGATTCAAACACAATTCTGGTTCGGACCAACTGACGAAACAGACACCTTTCAACCCTACCATAGTTCGATTCAAACGCTATTTGAAAATGTGTTAGGCTTTGGCACTGAAACCTTTCAACCCTACCATAGTTCGATTCAAACTTGCCGCAATGCCTATGCCATTTGTTGTATTAAACATCTTTCAACCCTACCATAGTTCGATTCAAACACGCCTTTTAGCTTTATTCACTTCCCCTTTATGGCGCTTTCAACCCTACCATAGTTCGATTCAAAC
>NZ_DASWIL010000042.1:0-18091 GCF_036397675.1 Nitrososphaera sp.
GAGCCTATCCCAAAAATAAGACGCCGTCAGAATTTGGCAGTTATAACCGTCAAATACCAATTATTCCCATATAAGACATAGCATCCATCGCTGACTTCCCTTACGATATCCCCATAGAGGTATTTTTGGGATAGGCTCTTAAGGCAAAAGCGATCTTTTCAAACGAAATTAAATCAGAGACTCTTCCAGGACGTCCAAGATAGCATTAGCGGACAATACTACTCCGGCTCGATAGACTGAGAGGAATCTGAGCAGGCACCATCATAACAAAGTCACACCTGAAAAGAATACCACTACCTCAATACTACCTCGTAAAGCTAGTATGCCTTCAAGCGCTATCTTTGGTACCGACATAGGCCCGCCTCGGGAACGCTCAACGCGCAAAGAATTTTGGAAGATGGATAGGTATGTGAACATCAGCACCCCAAATGAAGGATTGAAAAAACTTTTTAGGCACCACGCCCAACCATAATAGTACGCTAACAATCCCAATTGGTAGTCGTGCAATGAATGGCAAAGTACGACCAGGCTTTTCTGCCGGCCTGTGCTAGCTTGAAATTAATCGGGTTATCATTAGGAAATATTCAAATTAGCGGAGCAAAAGCGTCTACTCTGGAGCGGGAGTCGCCCAGCTTGGTCAAAGGCGTAAGACTGAGGCTCTTATCCCGAAGGGGTTCGTGGGTTCAAATCCCATCTCCCGCACCATTTTACTTTTACAGCATCTTGCAAAAAATGAAAAAGAGAAGGCGCAGTACACAATTGGACCGCTACCTTGCCAACCATCGTCGGGTGCAGCCTGCAGTAATAGTCCACCGTCCTGTTCATAGAATGTGAATGTCTGACAGGTACTATGATATCTTTGAGGTTGTCATCTTCTATTCGAACTTTTTCATGACTTGGTAGTGGGGCGATGTTTTGTGCCTTTCTGTGCACTTGCTGCAGAAAGATTCATAGCCGTACTTTTTGTGGCAGGAGCAGCTGCAAACCTTCTGGGCTTCGGACAACCGAGAACAGGGATTACCAAATTGTTATTTAAACATAGGCGCGTCATTTTTTTATTGGTGTGGCGTTACAAACCCTGTATGGACAGCCGGCTGAAGGAGCTTGCGAGGAAGCAAAAGCTGCACTCGCTGTTGAAGGAGCAGCATGATGCCGAGATAAAAGAGCTGATGCACTACATGTCTGCCCTGACGGCGGTGGAGAACAATCTCGTGCGGAGCTACCTGCACACGCTCTTGAGCGACGGCCTCAGGCACATCGAGTACATATCGCGCATAATGGCCGAGATAGAGGGCGCAACCGGGAGCTCGCTCCTGACGAAAAAGGGCATTGCCGCGTCGATAGAGGACGAGAGGGCCTCTCGAGACGCGCTCTTGAGATGCGCGGAAATGGCCGAGGACCCGGAAACCGCCGCGCTGTTAAGGAGCGTGAGCGTCGACGAGGAGCACCACATGCGCATACTGGAACACTTGTCGGAGCTGGTCGAGTCAGCCAAATGACTCGAGCACTTCTCTGCTGTGGCCGGCGGGCTTGACCTTGGCAAAGACCTTGATGACTTTTCCCGACTTGTCGATAAGGAACGTCGTGCGGATGACGCCCATGAACTCCCTCCCCATGAAGCTCTTCATACCAAACACGCCATAGCTCTTTGCGACCTCCTTGTCGGTGTCGGCGACGAGCGGGTAGGGTATGCCCATCTTGCCGCGGAACTTGTCGTGCGATTCCTCGCTGTCCGGGCTTATGCCGACTATCTCTATGCTAGCATTTGCAAACTTGCTATAGTCGCGGCTAAACTCTGTCGCCTCTGTGGTGCAGCCGGGCGTGAAATCTTTCGGGTAAAAGTAAACGGCGACGTTCTTTTTGCCCTTGAGGCCGGACAGCCTGAAAACGTTGCCCTTTATGTCTCTCATAGAGAAATCGGGTGCGTCGCTGCCTTCCGCAATGCCTGCCATTTGGTTATTGCAGAGGTCGACGCGATAAAAAACTTTATTCCCTCTTTGCAGAACTGGCATTGGTGTCAAGCGTCGAAATAGTGCATCGTGCATCGTCGCACGGGAGCAGGACTGCCATAATAGAGGGCAGCCGCTCCTTTTCATACGATGAACTATACGAACAATCGCTGCGCGTCGCGCGCTTTTTGCTTGCAAAAAACGGGGGGGACCTTGCAGGCGCAAGGGTGGGCTTCATCTTGCCTCCCAGTTTTTCGTACGCGGCGGTCCAGTGGGGGATATGGAGCGCCGGCGGGATTGCAGTCCCGCTGCCAGTGATGTATCCCGAGGCCGAGCTAGAATACATCATCCGAGACTGCGGCATCTCGTCAGTCATTGCACACGATACTCTGCGCGACAAAGTGCCTGCCTTTGAACAACTCTATTCTGTCTCAGAGGCCGCGCGTGAGGGCGATCAGGCATTGCCACGCATAGAAAAGAACCGGCCGGCGATGATACTCTATACCAGCGGGACTACAACCAGGCCAAAGGGTGTAGTCACTATGCACGCAAATATTGAGGCCCAGATAACGATGCTTGTTCAGGCGTGGGGCTGGATTGAAAGTGACCATACGTTGCTTGTGCTACCCCTGCACCACGTCCATGGTCTGATAAACGTACTTTCGTGCGCGCTCTGGGCGGGAGCCAAGTGCGAAGTGTTGCCCAAGTTCGAAGCAAAGCAAACCTGGTCTTCCTTTTCGCGAGGCGACATCACCGTGTTCATGGCAGTGCCAACTATTTACTCAAAGTTGATTGCTGAATGGCAGGCCGCGCCTGACAAGGAGGCCATGTCGGCCGGCTTCAAACTAATGCGGTTGATGGTCTCCGGCTCCGCGGCCCTTCCGGTAACGACGCTTGCAAAGTGGCAGGAGATAACCGGCCACGTCATCATGGAAAGGTATGGAATGACCGAGACTGGCATGACGCTCTCGAACCCTCTTGAGGGCACCCGGGTGCCCGGGTCGGTAGGGTCGCCACTGCCCGGGGTGCAGGTCAGACTTGCAGGTGACAACGAGAAACCTGTGGCCGACGGTGAGCCGGGCGAAATACAGGTCAAGAGCGGTGGCGTGTTCAACGAGTACTGGAACAGGCCGGACAGCACTAAGGAATCGTTCACCGCCGACAGGTGGTTCTGCACCGGCGACATCGCAGTCAGGGAAAACGGCGTCTACCGCATACTCGGGAGAAAGAGCGTCGACATCATCAAGACAGGCGGCTACAAGGTCTCTGCGCTTGAAATCGAGGAAGCGCTGCGGGCGCACCCTGCGGTTTCAGACTGCGCGGTCGTGGGAGTCGACGACGAGGTGTGGGGGCAGAAGGTATGCGCCGCCGTTATTGTCAAGGGACAATTGGACCCCCCATTGCTCAGGACGTGGGCAAAGGAGAGGCTTGCACCCTACAAGGTCCCTGCGGACATAAAGGTGGTAGACGAACTTCCAAGAAACGCGCTGGGAAAAGCCGTCAAGCCGCAGGTCGCAAAAATGTTTCACCCGAACACAAAAGTGTAGAAGACGAAATTGTCTGACCGGGGGATTATCTCTATCTCGTGCACCCCGGGCTTGTCCGTCTTGGCCAGATTGTACATGAAAGGCCACTGTATGTCGACGACACTTGCACCGCCTTCGAGCCTTGCGTCCCTGCCAAGGTGTTCTTTTGCAAGCGAGTTCCCGTCGAGCTTCACCTCACACCTTCCCGGCCTGCCGTCTGCGGTCCCTATGATGCCGTGGACCTTCCGGGCAGAGTTGTATTTCATGATTATCGCCGGTATCGTTTCCTTGCCGCCGGGCGCATATTGGACCCTTTCCCTCTGCCATATCCATTTTCCGCGCAGGTAGACGCTGTTGTCAAAGTGGGTGCCGGAGTCGACTGCCACGCTTGGTTCGTCTGGCCTGAACGTCTGGTTGTTGCCGAAGCGGCGCATGCGCGAGTAGCCGACGCAGATTTCCGGCGCAATGCTGGCGTAGTGCATTCCATAAGTGTCAAAGATCTCGTCTTCAGGGTTCTTGTCGTCGTAATCAAGCGGCTTCTGACCGGCCTCTTCTAGAAGCTCTGCAACGACAGGCTCAAACTCGGTGATGTCGCCGTAACCTGCGTGCTCGTAGCGCACAAAGCCGCTTGCGTCAATGAGCACGTGCTTTGGCCAGTATGTGTTGCCGTACGCCTCCCACGTCTTGTTTGCGGTGTCAAACGCGACCGGCAGCTTGACACCGTAGCGGGCAAGCGCCCGGCGGATGTTTTCTTGGTCTGTCGCAAACTGGTATTCTGCAGAATGGGCCTGCACCACCTGCAGGTCTTTGTATTTTTCCTGCAGCCGCCTCAGTACGGGTATCGTGCGTAGACAGAAGATGCACGTGTAGGTCCAGCAGTCCAGTATGACGACCTTGCCCTTCAGCGACTTGATCGAGAGCGGCTCCGAGTTTGCCCAGCCGGTTATCCCTTTGAACTCTGGCGCCGGCTCTGCCGGTATCAGCTGCATGGCATTTCTGCCATGAAATCAGGATATAACTGTTAGATTTTTTAGCGCGAACCGCTGAACCAAAAGCATGAAGTGCGCCGACTGCAACTGCACGCCGCAGGAATGCCTGCAAAGTAGGTCCGAAAAAGAATGCCCAAACTGCGCGCTTGACGAATGCTGTTGCTGGCATACCATCCACTACAAATTATAGTCGCCAAGCCCTGTCTTACGGCATGCCAACGGCAATAGTGACCGGTAGTGGCAGGGGGATAGGTAAAGAATCTGCCATCATGCTTGCGAAAAAAGGCATGAACGTCGCGGTATGCTCCCGGACCCAGAGCGAGATAGATGCAGTTGCCGACGAGATAAGGAACTTACACGCAGGCGTACTTGGCATGAGGTGCGATGTGGGCATCGCTTCCGACGCGGACAAATTCGTCAAAAATACCGTCGAGCAATTTGGTGAGGTCAACGTTCTCGTGAACAACGCCGGCGTCGTCATACTGAAGCAGCTTGCCGATACTACTGAGCAAGAGTGGGACGAGACCATCAACTCGAACCTGAAAGGCGCGTTTTTGTGCTCGAGGGCGGTCCTGCCTTACATGCTTCAACGAAACTCGGGCGTCATAGTAAACGTCAGCTCAGGCGCTGGGAAGTCGGGCTTTGAAAACCTGTCTGCATACTGTGCAAGCAAGTTCGGCATGATGGGGCTGACAGAGAGCCTCGCATGGGAGGTCGCCTCGAGCAGGATAAGGGTGATGGCTATCTGCCCCGGCGACGTGGACACGGTGATGCAGGACATCGATCCCGCTTATCATAAAGCGAACAAGGAAAAGATGCTCAAGCCAGAACAAGTCGCTGCCAAGATAGTTGAAATGATCTTTGACAGCAAGTACCGAAATGGCCAGTCAGTAGACATTTAACAGCCGCTATCATAGCAGGGTCATGCACAAGGGTAACATCCGCGACGTTGCGCCTGACACCTCCATGCTTCACTATTTCGTAGGCTCCGCAGAGGTGAAGAAGATGGTTACAGAGGCTGCAAGCAAAGAAGTCGAGACGTACCTGGTCACTTTCTCAAACGGCGCAAGGACGAAACTGCATTACCACGAGACTGATCAAATATTGATTGCGACAAAGGGCAGGGGTCTGGTCGTCCTGCAGAGCAAGGTCGCGATGGAAGGCGACAACGTGGCAAGGGTGAGCATGGACGAAGTGCATGCCCTGAGCGATGACGACTATGTCTGCGTGCCTGCCTACGTGTGGCACTGGCATGGCGCAATTAAGGGCGAGGACTTTGCGCACTTGCAGGTAAAGAAACCCGGAAAAACTACATGGCTTGAATGAAACACATAATTTGATGCGTGCGCTCAGCTAGTTCGCCGGAGGGCGATATTGTGGAGAAAAAATACGACATCGCAGTCGTGGGCGGTGGACCTGCCGGGCTGTCGGCCGCCTGGGCCGCGGCAAAGGCTGGCGCAAGCGTCATCCTTTTCGAGAAGGACGAAGCCATAGCCCACAGCGTGAGGACGTCCGGCGTAAGCTGGATAGACTCGATGGAGCGGCTTGGCATTCCGAACCACCTGTACAACCCCGTCTCAAACTACCAGTTCGTTTCTCAGTCAAACGAGGTCATGATAGCAGGCTCGACGCCCAAGTCGTGTGTCCTTGACGTGCGGGCCACCTACCAGCACCTTGCGTTTATGGCAGCCGAAGCAGGGGCCGAGATAATGGTGAGGAGCAACGTCATCAATGTCGCCCGGGAAGGAGACAGGGTCACGGGCGTCAGGGCAAGCACGCCAGTCGGCGACCTTGACGTGAAATGCACACTCGTCGTCGACGCGAGCGGCTTTAGCACGTCTGCCGGTCGCAAAGCCGGAATAGCAGGCGAGTGGCGTCGCTACGGCGTCGGAGCCGAGTACGAGTGCTACTGTGACAATGTTGATAGTTTCACGTGGACGCTCATGGTTGGACAACAATATTCTGACGCCGGCTACGCCTGGGTCTTCCCGCTTTCGCAACACCGCGCAAGGATAGGAGTCGGCATAGGCAGGCCCGAGTCGCAGGCAGACCCGCTTGACAAGCTCCATTCCATACTTGAAAAGCGGCTGAAGCCACTGGACAAGCTTGGCAAGATTCAGCCAATTGAACTGCATTACGGCTTTATCCCAAACGAGGGCGTGCGCTCAAACTCTATTTCAGTCGGCCTCCTGCTCGTCGGCGACTCGGCGGGCCAAGCAAACCCGCTGGTGCTTGAGGGAATACGATATGCAATCGAGTTCGGCCGGCTCGCGGGAAAGGTGGGCGCACGATCAATCACAGAGGGCGCAACAAAGGAGTCGCTTGCAGAGTATGAAAGGGCCTGGAAGGCCCGTGTCGCGTCCAAGATAGCTTCTGCTTTGAAGGTGCAGTCGCGCTGGATTGGGCTGTCTGATGCCGAGTGGGACAGGGAGATAGAGATACTGCGCGACATGACGCCAGACGAGTTCCTTGACTTCATAAAGGCCGAGTTCACCGCCGTGAAAATGATGAAGCTTGCGCTGCACCACCCGAAATTGGCGGCGCGGCAGCTGTTCGACATGGTCTTGAAATGAAAGTTTTGCGCTTGCAAGCGAAATCTCGCTAAGTTTTTATATCTTCGTTAAACCAGCTCAGTTGACTTGGCTGGAGAGACCGCTGCAGACTTTACTCCAATCCTTTACATGCTGGGTTTTGGTCTCGCAGCCTCGGTGCCCGCGCTGGTTCTCTCAAGGCTCCTCTCTCCGAGGCGCCGCTACAATCCCGTCAAGTTCCTGCCGATGGAGTGTGGACAGATGCCGACAGGCGAAGGCCGCTCGCATTTCATGATGCAGTATTATGCTTACATACTCATGTTCGTCGTCTTTGACGTCATGTCTATCTTTTTATACGCCTGGGGCTCGGCGCTTTTCAACATTCCCCGAACTGCGACTTTGCCGATAATCGCATTTCTGGCCATAATGTTTGCCGCAATGGGCTACGCGCTGTCTCTTGCAGGTAGGAAGGGGATCTGGTAATGCTAGCAGGTTTTAAATACGGTAGAAGAGCTGAAATAATCAGGAAGGGATTGCGCCTTTGAACAAGGAACTCGTCAGCCCGACTAACTTCAACGCCTTTGTGAGCAAGCTCTCCGACGTGCTGGTCAGGGCACTTGACAAGCCACTTGGATACGCCATAAACTGGGGAAGGTTGTGGTCCTTGTGGCCCGTGCACCTAGAGACTGCGTGCTGCAGCGTCGAGTTTGGGGCCGCGTCGAGCCCCAGGTACGATGTCGAGAGGTTCGGCATCATCGAGGCGTTCGGGTCGCTCCGCATGTGCGACCTCATCGTGGTGCAGGGAACTGTCACGAGGAAGATGGCGCCCAGGCTCAGGATGGTCTACGACCAGATGCCCGAGCCAAAGTACGTCATAGCGATGGGGGCTTGCGCAATCACTGGCGGGCTGTACATAGACTCGTACAACGTCCTTCCTGGCGTAGACGGCATCATACCGGTGGATGTCTATGTGCCGGGATGCCCGCCAAGACCAGAGACGCTTATCCAAGGCACAATGCTACTGCAGGAAAAGATCAAAAGGTCAAAGATAAAGTAGCATGAGCAGCGATAAAGAAGAGCAGAAAATGAAAGCGGCAAAGCCCACCAAGGCTGCAGGCCCGGAAAAGGCAGCTCCGGAAGTGGCCAAGCCGGCAGAAACAAAACCTGTTCCGGCCCCAAAACCCGCTGCGCCTCCAGCGACAGCTGCTCCGCCTGCCAAGCAGGAGCCCGAGCCGCCCGCGTTTGAGAAAGGTCTTGCCCAGGAACTCGTCGCAAAATTTGGCGACGCGGTGAAAATACTCTACATCAGGCCCATCAGGATAAAGGTCGAGACAGGGCCTTCAAGCATTGTCGAAGTGGCCACTTACCTTCGGGACAGTATGGGCTTTGACCACGCCGAGTCGGCATCCGGGACAGACTACCCAAAGGAAAATCAGATTGAAGTCAACTACCACCTGGGTTCGTACACGCGCAACGACCTTCTTGCGAACATCATAGTCCTGACCACAAAGGCAAACAGAGACGACCCGCGCGTGCCGTCGCTGATAAGGGTATACCCAAGCGTCGAGTACCACGAGCGCGAGACGTATGAGATGCTTGGCGTCTACTTCGAGGGGCACCCGAGGATGGAGAGGTTCCTGCTCCCGGAGGACTGGGCAGACATTCCGCCTCTACGCAAGGATTTCAGGATAAAGGGGAGATAGCATGGCGACTCTTGAAGAAAAGATAGAGGAGACGAGGAAACTGGGACTGCAGGTGGTCAAGGAGATCGAGGAAGACCGCCTGATGACGCTTTCAGTCGGACCCCAGCACCCAGGCTCGGGCCACTTCCGCTTCACCATCAAAGTTGACGGAGACTACATCGTCTACTGCGACCCGGACCCCGGCTACGTGCACCGTGGAGAGGAAAAGATGTGCGAGTACCGCAACGTCATACAGAACATCCCCCACCTGGAGAGACCAGTAATCCACGATTCTAACAACATCACCTACTCGTATAGCCTTGCTGTCGAGGATTTGATGGGCATCCAGGTCCCGCGCCGCGGCCAGTTCATCAGGGCCATTGCATCGGAGCTGAACCGCCAAGTATACACGCTGTACTGGCTTGCTATCTACGGAATATTCCTTGGCCACTCGACCATGTTCATGTGGCCGGCAGGCGACCGCGAACTCTTTATCGACCTGCTTGAGAGGCTGACGGGCGCCCGTGTCACGCACGCCTACAACATCCCCGGCGGCGTGAGAAACGACATGCCCGAGGGCTTTAAGCAAAGGTGTCTTGACCACATCAGATATTTCGAGAAGCGCCTGAAGGAGTACGAGGACATCTTTTACAACATGCCGCTTTTCAGGCAGAGGACCGAAGGCGTTGCGGTGCTGTCAAAAGAAGACGCGGTCAAGCTCGGCGTGACGGGCTCTGTGCTTCGCGCGTCGGGCATCCCGTACGACATACGCAAAGTCGAACCCTATGACGTTTACAACGAAGTTGACTTCAAGGTGCAGTACATGAAGACAGGCGACTCGTTTGCCCGCTCGTACGTCCCGTTCCTTGACATGAAAGAGTCCTGCAACATAATGCGGCAGTTGCTGGACAAGATGCCCGAGTCAGGCGAGGTCCGCACAAAACTCCAGCCAAACCCCAAGGGGCCGCCAGGAGAGGCGTACAGGCGTGTCGAGTCCGGCAGAGGCGCGCTTGGCTATCACATCGTGAGCGACGGCACGCCCAGGCCATATCGGGTCAAGATATCGGTGGGCTCGTTCCGCAACTTGCTCGCTCTTCCGTACCTTCTCGTCGGCAACAAGCTTGCAGACATGCCTGCTGTATATTGGTCGCTGAACTACTGGCCGGTGGAGGCTGACAGGTAGTTGGCGTCGTACATCGAGTCTTTCCGCTTTGGCGAGTTCGTTGGAAGCGTACTGTGGCTGGTATTCTGGATCCTCATCATAATCTCGCTCGTCGGCCTGCCGCTGATATTCATCGTGCTATTCTACGTGCCGCTGCCTCCGCTCGGCGACGAACCCTTGACCCCGTACCTGTTCCTGACAATGGTCGTGGATCCTACCCGCACCGTTCCGATAGCCAAGTACCTTATCCACACCGACCTTTTCAGGGTGGCCGCGTTCCCCGGCTTTACCTACGCTGCGCTCTTTGCGGCAGTCACGATATTTGTCGAGCGCAAGTTCCTAGCCAAGATGCAGCTGCGCTACGGGCCGCTGTACGTGGGCAAGATAGAGGGCTGGCTCCAGCTTGCGGCCGACGGGCTGAAGCTGATATCAAAGGAGATAATCATCCCTGCAGCGGCGGACAAGCCGATCTTTTGGGCCGCGCCCATTGCGTTCGTCTCAGTCGCCGCAGCGGCAGCCGCGCTCATACCGGTCGCACCCGGCTGGGTAGTCGCCGACATCGACGTGGGCCTAGTAGCCGTGTTTGCGATATTCGGGTTCTTCCCGCTGATCGCGTTGCTTTTCTCGTGGGCGTCAAACAGCAAGTACCCCTTCATCGGCGGTCTCAGGGCCCTGCACCAGATTATCGCTTTCGAGATCCCGTTCATCATTTCGGCGTTATCGGTCGTGATACTTGCAGGCACGCTGAACCTGACAGGCATAGTTGAGTCGCAGATAGCCTCGTACTGGTTCGTGTTCTTCCTCCCGATAAGCGCGTTCGTGTTCTACCTGTCGTCGCTGGCAGAGCTAGAGAGGATCCCGTTCGACCTCCCGGAGGCAGAAAGCGAGATCGTCGCAGGCTGGATAACTGAAACGTCAGGCATGATCTACGGCCTAATACAGCTGGGCACCTACCTGAAACTGTACGTGCTGGCCGCGCTTTTTGTCGTGCTGTTTCTAGGCGGCTGGTCCGGCCCCATCATATTCCCTGAAGAAATCATACCTGGCTACACCGGCGAAAAGATCTACAACCACGTGACGCTGTCTGCGATATTCTGGTTCTCGGTAAAGACCTTCGGCGTGATAATGCTGTTCCTTCTGCCACGGGGCATCAGCCCGCGTATCAGGATAGACATCCTGCTCCACACCGGCTGGTACAAGCTGATCGTGCTTTCGTTCATCAACATGTTCGTCGCCCTTGCACTAATATATGGCGGCATACTTGGTCCGGAGGGGCTGCTTGTCAGATGAGTACCGCTTCGGGTTTCATCAAGGCAATCGAGTCCGGCTCAAAGCACCTCGTCATGCGTCGCTTTACGTTGAGGTATCCCGAACAAAAGCTGCGCTTTGTGGGCGACGGCTACCAGTTTGACCCGAAAAAGGGCGTCGGAATTGCAGGATACCGCGGCCGGCACATCCTGATACACGACAAGTGCACCGGCTGCCAGCTGTGCGCGATTGCGTGCGAAGGCATCGCAGAAGCAATCGGCATGGTCAAGGTGGACGAAAACTGGAAGCACAACAAGAAGGCCATCATGCCCCAGATAGACTACGGCAAGTGCGTGTTCTGCGGGCTGTGCGTGGATGCCTGCCCGTTCTACGCCCTTTTCATGACAAACGACTACGAGCTCTCATCTTTCACAAAGGAGCACCTGATATACACGCCGCAGCAGCTTGAAGTCAAGCCAAAGTACGACGGCAACGTCGAGATAATAATAACAGACAGGGGAGCCACGCATGGTTGACCCGGTATTCGTCGGTATCGCGGTACTTACCGTCGGCTCGGCCATTGTAGCGCTTGAGACGCGGGAACTCATCTACGGCGCAATCGGGCTTGCGGTATCTATGCTTGGCATCGCCGGCTTTTTCCTCCTTCTGGATGCGCCGTTTGTGGCCATGTTCCAAATTGCAGTCTACGTGGGCGCTGTAGCCGTGCTCATCATATTCGCCGTCATGCTCGTCCGCACCCAGGCGCTCTTTAGCATGAGGGAGGATAAGGGCCGGAAGCTTGGAGGGATAATACTGATGCTTGTATTGATGGGCGGTCTTGGGGCCGCGCTACTGGCGTCGGGACTCAACACACAGAATAGCTTCACCGCGCCCCCAGTCGATTTTACGGCAATCGGCGAGGAGATGCTGACCTACTACTCGCCGGCGCTAGTCGTCCTGGGGCTGGTGCTTGCCGGCGCGGTCATTGCGGCGCTTGCGCTTGCGCGCAGAGAGGATGTGGAGCAGAAAGATGAACGAGCTAATTGATTTTCTAATAGTGTCAGTGGTGCTCGTAGCCGTGGGCATCTACGGCTTAGTTGTCAAGCGCAACGCAATCAGGATGCTCATATCGATCGAGATAATCGCCAACGCCGCCAACCTCAACCTCGTAGCCTTTTCCCGCTACACTGGCAATATACAGGGTCAGGTCTTTGCGCTCTTTTCAATCGCGATAGCTGCAGCCGAAGTCGCAATAGGCCTTGGCCTCATCATAGTGGCGTATAGGCTGTACAAGGAAATAGATGTCGCAGAATTCAGGAGCATGAGAGGCTAGAAACGCGATGGCAGAGTCGTTTTTCCTGTTGGCAGCGACCTTCATACCCCTGCTCTTTGCGCCGGTTGCCTACTTTATCAGCAAGAAGGCCGGAGCCAAGGCGGTAACCTGGTTCTCTTTCGGCGCGCTTGCCATCTCAACCGGATTGCTGTTCATACCTGCGATGCTCTTGCAGGGCGGCATGTCCGCTTACGTCGAATCATATGCGTGGAGCCAGTTCGGCAACTTTGGCCTGCGCCTTGACGGCCTTAGCCTTCCATTTGCACTAATAATCTACATACTGTGCACCGTGCTTGTAATCTACTCAAAGCCGTACATGGTCCACAAGATAATGGAGGACATGCCCGGCGCTCATCACCACGAGAACCCCGGCCACGGCGGCCAGTTGACGCTGACTGCAGACCAGCAGGGCTATGTCAACCACCACATGGGCCTATACTTTGCGCTCTACCTCGCGTTCTCTATGGGCATGTTCGGCACGGTCCTTGCCACCAACGTCATCGAGTTTTACGTATTTTTCGAGCTGATGCTCGTTCCCTCGTTCTTCCTGGTTGCATTCTACGGCTATGGTGCAAGGCGCAGGATAGCCCTCATGTTCTTCTTCTGGACGCACGCTGGCGCCGTCGTGTTGCTATTGAGCCTGCTGGGGATGGGTTTTTTCGCCGGCGGCTTTGACTTTGACACCATAAGGGCAAACGCCCACTTGATACCGCAAGAGTGGCTTGCGCTCATCATATTCGGGCTCGTAGCCGGCCTTGGCGTCAAACTGGCAGCGTTCTTGCTGCACATCTGGCTGCCGTACGCCCACGCGGAGGCGCCTACGCCCGTATCGGCGCTCCTGTCGCCGGCGATGATCGGCATCGGCGCTTACGGTCTTCTGAGGCTGTGGCTTGAATTATTGACGGGCAGTTACGAGCAGTACAGCATATACATCAACATGTGGGGCCTTGCCACCATAATCTACGGCGGCGCGATGGCGCTGATGCAGGACGACATCAAGAGGGTCCTCGCATATTCGTCAATCAGCCAGATGGGCTACATTCTTTTTGGCATTGGTTCTGAAAGCGTTCTTGGCGTCACCGGCGCGACGATGCTGTACATCACGCACGGCCTTGGAAAAGCTGTGCTCTTCATGATGGCCGGCTCCATCATACTGCAGACCGGCACAAGGAGCATGTCCAAGCTGGGCGGACTTGCAGGCAAGATGCCCTACACCGCAGTCATCGCAATGATAGGCGCCCTCACGATAATGGGCGTGCCCCCCACAGCCGGCTTTATGGCAGAATGGGTCATGTTTAACGGCGTCCTGCAGACAGCCGCAAACGACGGCGACTGGTTCCGGACTGCCATGTTCGGCTTTGGCATCATGGGCACGATACTGACTTCTGCCTACATACTGTGGATGATAAAGCGCATCTTCTTTGGCAAGATACCGGAAGAGATGGCGCACGTAAAGGAGGCAAGCCCCTACATAACTGCGACCATGGCCGCGTTTGCCGCGCTCTCGCTCATAATAGGGGTCATGCCCGACCTGTTCCTGACGCCTGTTACAGGTTACATTGAGGGGATGTTTGCAGACTACCCCGGCGTCCTCCCGGTGCCCGAGGCATCAGGGCTGATAGAGCCTGTCGCGCACGGCGAAGTGGCGCTTGAAGAAGGCCTGGCAGTAGGCGTAGAGACGGGAGGGGATCACTGATGGTGATACCGTTTATCGAGTCTATCAACGTCTGGCTGATATGGATACTTCCGTTTGCCGGCGCAGCCATAATCCCCGCAATAGCCAAGGGGAGCAAGAACGCGCGCAACTACATAGCCGTAGGCTTTGCGCTTGCAAGCGCAGCATCGGCGGCGACGATGATACCGGTCGGGCTTGCTGGCCACGAAGTGCACAGCCAGATCCCGTGGATTTCTGCGCTCGACCTCAAAGCTGGCGTGCTTGCAGACCCGCTGGCCATAATCATGACCAATATCGTGGCCTGGATCTCGTTCCTCATCATGGTATACTCGCTGGGCTACATGCACGGCGATCGCGATCTTACGCGGTACTGGTTCTTCATGCTCTTCTTCATAGGCTCGATGCAGCTCATCGTGCTATCGGACAACCTGCTCATGGTCTTCTTCGGATGGGAAGGCGTGGGGTTTGCGTCTTACGCGCTTATCGGGTTCTGGTACCATGATAAGAAGAAGGACTACGTCGGGAAAGAAGGGCACCGCGCAGGCGGCATTGCCATGTGGACCTCGCCGACGCACGCCGGCATGAAGGCGTTCCTCATGACGAGGGCAGGCGACGTCATGATGCTTGCCGGCATGTTCTTGATATTCATGCACGCCGGCACGTTTGGCTTTAAGGAACTAATTGCTGATCAAGCGTGGGCGGAGACGATGGCCGCGCAGAACCTGCTCGTGCCTGCTGCGGTCCTCTTGTTCGGAGGCGCTGTTGGCAAGTCCGCGCAGTTCCCGCTAAACGAGTGGCTGCTTGAGGCAATGACCGGCCCGACTCCTGTTTCGGCGCTGATACACGCCGCGACGATGGTCAAGGCCGGAGTATTCTTGGTCGCAAGGATAGGGCCGCTGTTCTTTGCGCTGTCGGCGCTTGATACAGGTCAGTTCTTTGAAATTGTCGCGTGGACAGGAGCCATAACCGCGTTCCTGCTCGCAACGCAGGCGCTTGTAAGCCCGGAGATAAAGAAGGTACTTGCGTACTCTACCGGCTCTCAAATAGGCTACATGATGATGGGCCTTGGCATTGCAGGAATTTCGCTAAACTATGTCGACGGCTACACGGCAGGGTTCTTCCACCTGATGAGCCACGCCATGTTTAAAGCGTCGCTGTTCATGGGCGCCGGCGCGCTCTTGCACACCGTGCATTCGCGTTTTATGACCGACATGGGCGGATTAAAGAAGCACATGCCCAAGACGTACATCTTCATGCTGCTCGCCGCCCTATCACTGGCGGGCGCGCCGCTCTTTACTTCAGGCTTTTGGAGCAAGGACGCCATCTTTGCCGCGGTACTAGAATCTGGCTATTCGCAGGCGATGCCGCTGTTCATTATGGCAGTGGTTGTCGCCGTCATGACCGCGTTTTATACCTTCCGGATGATAGGCATGGCCTTCTTTGGCGGCAAGAGCAAGCACCTCGAAAAGATGGAGACCGAGGGCCACCGCGTCCACGAAGTGAGCGCCGTCATGTGGGTGCCCTTTGGCATACTTGCCGTTGGGACGATAATCGTGGGCGTCGCCGGCTTTATGTTCGAAGAGCAGCTGCACCACATGTTTGAAGAGTACCTGGGAGAGTCGTTTGGTATACACCAGGCCGCCTCGACAACTGAGCGCGGGTTCCTCAACCTCAACCCGATTGCAGCCGCCGCGTCGTTTGGCGCGTTCGGCATAGGAGCGGCCTTTGGCTACGTGTTCTACATTGCAAGGAAGGCAGACCCGCAGGCAATAGGCCGGAACATTATCACGCGGGGAATCTGGACATTCCTCTACAACAGGTGGTACCTCAACACCGCTCTGTACTGGGGCGGGGTGATAGGGCCGATGGCGATATACCGCTTTATCTGGCGCTACTTTGAAAGCACCATAATAGACGGCATCAGCCCTGCGTTGCAGCAGTCGATGACCTATATGTCAAGGTGGGTCAAGGGCAGCCAGACTGGCATCACACAGACATACCTGTTCGTGTTCGGAGTGGGCATCATGATAGTGGTGATGCTCCTGCTCTTGTAGGGTGATAGAAATGGTGGAACTAACATCTACTCCAATACTCGTGACGATAATACTGGGCGTGGTAGGCTTGGCCATACCTGCCATTGACGCCGGCAGGCGCGAGCGCGGCATCGACAGGAACAAGCTGTACAGCGCAATCGCGTTCGGCGCGCTCATAGTCGCTATGGGCATCGTCATATTCAGGGTCTTCACCGGCGAGGTGCTCCCGGCAGTCGCGTTTTCTGAGGGCGTGCTTGTGGACGACCTGTTCGGCTCGTTCTTTGCAATCGCGCTCCTGCTCGTGTCGCTTATGATGACGGCGTCGTCGTGGAACTACTGGAAGGGCAAGAGCAACCCGGCGGCGTACTACTCGCTTATTCTGCTTTCAAGCATAGGTATGATACTCATCGCTTATTCCACCGACCTTGTCATGCTGCTGGTCGCGTGGGAACTCATGTCGTTGCCGACGTACGCGCTGGCAGGCTTTGCCAAGCGCGACCCCGTGTCGAATGAGGCCGCCATAAAGTACTTTATGTTCGGCGCGCTCTCGTCGGCGCTCATCGTGTTTGCAATCGGCCTGGTCTACGGCATGACTGGCACCACCAACATTGGCGACTCCATCCGGGCGATGACTAATCTCGACGCGTCGATGATGCCGGTCGGATTGCTCGCAGTCGCGCTGTTCGTGGCCGGCTTTGGCTTCAAGATGGGCCTAGTGCCGTTCCACATGTGGCTGCCGGACGCCTACGAGGGATCGCCCACCCCTATTGGCGGGCTGCTTGCAGCGGGAACCAAGAAGGCCGGCTTTGCCGCCGCTCTCAGGGTCATCGTTCTCGGCATGTTTGCCCTGAACGCAGACTGGACGCTTACGCTTGCGATACTTGCAGTATTCACGATGACGGTAGGCAACCTTGGCGCAATAATGCAGAAGAGCGTGCCGAGGATCCTCGCATATTCGTCAATAGCGCAGGCAGGATACATTATGATTGGCGTGGCGCTTGCGCCCTACTCAGATCAGGCGCTGTCCGGCTCGCTGTTTCACATACTCAACCACGCCGTCATGAAGTCTGCGGGCTTCATTGCAGTGGCTGCAGTAGCGGTCGCGCTTTCCAGCTACAGCCTCGAAAAGTACCGGGGCCTTGCAAAGCGCATGCCAATAACTGCAATAGTTCTTTCGATTTCGCTGCTCGCGCTGGCCGGCGTGCCTCCGCTCAACGGGTTCTGGAGCAAGCTGGTGCTCTTTGGCGCGGCGATAAACGCCGGCCCGCTGGTGGAATGGGGCCCGTGGCTTGCGATAGCAGGCGTTCTTAACAGCGCACTCTCGCTTGGCTACTACGCGTGGATAATGAGAAAGATGTACATGGAAGAGTCGCCTGACATGAGCAGGGTAAAGGAGCCAAGGGCTATGGTTGCAGTGCTGGTGTTTGCGCTGGTCTTCATGGTGGGCTTCGGCATATGGCATGCTCCGCTGCTCGAGTTTGCATCGCAGGCTGTGCCTGACCTGAGCTTCATGAACGGGGCCGTACCCGGCCCCCTTGGCAGGTAGGTTACTGGTCCACAAGGCGCAAGTCATAGCGTGTCAGGCGAGCATGTCACCTTCATTGTAACCCGAACTGCCAAGGCCGGCAGGATAGCCGAGTTGGAGGAGTGGATGGAAGGCCTAATCGACGCGGCGATGAAATTTGAAGGGTTAATGGGCATGAACGTGATAAGGCCACAAGACCACACCCTGCCAGAGTACATCATAATACGAATATTATAATGATCTCAGCCCTCGAATAATGGTGCTCCCGATAACCTACGTCGTAATGCCTGCTGTGACTAAGAGCCTATCCCAAAAATACCTCTATGGGGATATCGTAAGGGAAGTCAGCGATGGATGCTATGTCTTATATGGGAATAATTGGTATTTGACGGTTATAACTGCCAAATTCTGACGGCGTCTTATTTTTGGGATAGGCTC